>JBBQZT010000038.1:0-48758 GCA_038207455.1 Chloroflexia bacterium | reverse complement strand
TTTGGTGGCGGCAACAAGGGTTGTATTTGTAGCCATAATTCGTCGGGTATGCGCCACTGCTTACTACTATTACTGATTTTGCTTTTAACCGCCTGTAGGAGCAAAGAGCAAAATCCGTTCCCTAATGAGATAGGTTCTAAGTTTTCCTTTTGACAGTTAAGGAGACAGGCGATGACAGCAACACAGACGCAGCCTCAAGAGTTTTTGGTTAATCTTTTTGAAAACGCACGTAAGCTGGCGGTGCCAAACGATGACAATACCGAATATTGGCTTGCCAGCGAAATAGCCCACATTCTAAGTCTTAGTCCTGACGAATTTGAGCCAAAGCTAAAAGAGGCCCAGCAAGCGTGTGACGACGTAGGCTATCACATTGCTGACCATTTTATCAAATTTACTCAAAAGACCTCGATAGGTTTTGCTCATCGCCAGAAATATTCCGACTGGTATTTAACGCGGACGGCCTGCCACCTGCTTATCCAAAAAGTTGACAAACCAGATTTAAGAACGGCTAATGCTTACTTCGCTGACCGCTCCACTCATCTACGCACTCTCAAGGCTTTGCAACCGCGCTGGCCTTTCCTTCAAAATATCGCGCCCCAACCGCAGTCAGCTCCCAATGCCACCAAAACTATTAAGAACAAAACTTCCAAACGCATTGCCATTAAAGACCGCCAGCACAAGACCTTGCTGGTGCTGCCGCCGTTTGGTTCAGCAAAAATTGAGCCAGCCGCGCTTAAAATTAATCGGGCAATTTTTGAGGAGTGGCAAAAAAACGGCCTGATTGAGATAGTTGAAGATGTTACGGCTAAAACGCGGGAATTAGCTTTATCGCAAAAACTCCTCCAGTTTTTGCTGCTTCTGAGCGTGCTTGACTGGCTCTTCGTCTTTTTTTATCGTTTTATTATTCCAGAGGTGTGGGAAAAAGGGGTACAAACGGGACAACCGGAAAATAACTTTGTAGGCATCTTGTTTTTGTTCCTTAATTTTGGCGCGGCTTTAGCTGTACGTTCAACTTATGTACGTCAGGGTGTAACCGCCCGTCTGCGTCGCGCTCTAGCTTTGTTTTGGGGCAGCGTGATGGTGATAATCGGCTTTATTTTACCTGGTTTCCTCTTTATCATCTACGTAATATTCTTCCACAAAAATACTTTCCAGACCAGCGAACTAATGTTAGGTGGGTTGATAGTTGTACTTATCTCTACCGCCACTTTATTGCCAGTCGGGTTTTACTTCTTATTTGCCCGCCAGTCGTTAGGGACATTGCGCGAGACCTTTTTCCGCGAAGTAATGCTGCTAGACCCGTCTATTAAAACTATTGAGGAGTCCATCACCTGTTACGGGCCAAAAGTTGACGCTTTGTATGGTGCGGGCAAGGATGGCAAGCTTGGGGTTGGCACGCCTATCCCTATTTTGTTCAATACGGTATTAGTATTGTTGGGCTGGCTTCTCATCGTACAGAAGACGCTTGAAACATTAGGAACGGACGCGGCGATTACGCTGGATAATATTTTTGGACGACCACTTCACCCATTGGACTACGGTTTTTTAGGGGCATACTTTTTTGGTATCAATATGCTTTTCCGTCGCTATGTCCGAGCCGACATTACCCCTAAAGCTTACAGTCACTTTTCGCTTCGGATTATGGTGACAGTTACATTGGTGTGGACGTTATCTACCACCATCTTTGCGCCGGCAGATGGCAAGTCTTTTAGTACCACTATCAATCTGATAGCCTTCATTGTCGGAGTAGTGCCAGAAACGGGTATGGCTTTAATATTCGGCTTTCTTAAAAAAGCAGTCGGAGGCATTTTCGTTTCGGATTTGCTAACTGAGTTACACCCGTTGAGTGAATTGTAATTCCTTCCAATTTATGACCAGGCACGTTTGCTGGAAGAAGGGATTGAAAACGTCGAAAATCTGGCTCACGCCGATTTGGTAGATTTACGGCTCTATACACGCATACCTTTATCCCGAATTGTAGATTTATTTGATCAGGCCATTTTGTATTTACATCTAGGCGGCGACAATATTGACCAGCTTCGCTACACTCGTCTGTACTTGCGGCAACAAGGTATCCGCACTGCTACTGATCTGAAGCGAGCATATGACAAAACGCAAAACAAGCCAGCTTTTTTAGAAATGGTGGCAGCCGCTTATGAATATACGCTAGGGTCAACTATGGGGGTGTACAGATGGGTTGGAAGATGGATAGCAAGGGATCAATCGGACGGTCAAGTTAACGCACCAGCTAATCAAGGCGGCCCACCAGAGAACACCCAGCCTCCTAAAGGTACGCAAGGTGGTCAGTTTAGACCTAACCCCTTTTATAAAAACAACCGAAACCAAATCATCAAACGTTTCCAGGTGATTCTGGACGCGATGGATGACGATATATGGCTTTGGCATCTGGAGTGTTGGTGTAATCCGTCCCATGATTACCAAACTGTTGACTCACCTGACCACTTTTATGATACACAAAGTCAGGTCTGTGCCAGATGTAGCAAATCGAACCCGGTTGAAAACAATTTTTGCTATAATTGTGGCTGTGGTTTGCTTGGCAACGTAGTAAGCGCAAAATTTCAAGCAGACGATTTATTTAACAAACATAATTATTCAGTCTTGGGCCTCTGTCATTCCGAGCTTGCGAGGAATCTGTTGCTAAAAATCCGTCCAGCTTGTCAAAAATCTTAGCGACTTCGCAAGCTTCCTCACTCCTTCGCAACCATTTCATGCCTCCGTTTACAACCCGGCGGGCCGTGACATTACCCTAGATGAATAGTCACAAGTATCTAAAATCGCGTTCAGGTGTTGTCCCTTTTTATGCAAAGCTACAAGGTTATTCTGAAAAATCGGCCCTATATGTGGCTGTGGTTGGGGGCGTTGGTATCCCGCTTTGGCGACAGCTTCACCGAATTTGGCCTGGCCTGGTACGTTTTAGGTCGCAGCAATAACCCGCTCGACGTGGGCCTGACTTTTTTGATATTCCGCTTGCCTGGCCTCTTTTCGGGTGTGCTGGCGGGCTGGCTGCTTGACCGCTTCCGACGTGAGGCGGTAATGTTGGCTGACAATCTATTGCGCGGCCTGCTGGTGATGCTGATACCTTTGCTCAACTACGCAAGTTTGTTATCGCTACCCCTACTATATTTAATAATCGCCGGGTTAGGGGCGTTGGCGGTAATAACGACGGTGGGCAGCCGGGCAATGATTAGCGATTTAGTGCCACCGTCCGAATATAACTTTGCCAACACCCTGGATACGACGCAGGGTCAATTGAGCGCGATTATCGGGCCGGGCATCGCGGGAGTGTTGGTTGCGCTAATTGGGCCGTTGGCATTATTATGGATAGACAGCGTTTCGTTTTTCTTCCTGGCCGCGATTCTGGTTTTGCTTTTGCGCCGCCCCCGTTCGCTATTAGCCGAAACTGTATCTACACCCCCAAAATTCTTGCGACAACTGACCGAAGGCATACGTTTCACTTTTCGCAGTCCATTGCTACTGGCGATGCTTTCGATTTCTTTTTTCTGGAATTTTGGTCTCGGCTTATTTAACGTGGCCCTACCTTTTTACTGTCAAACCTCGCTCGGTGTCGGCCCGGCGGGAATGGGTGCATTACTGGCAATCAACTCCGCGGGCGTGTTGGTAGCGGTATTGCTGTTTGGCCCGTCGCGTCCGCGCCACCCCGGACGTATCACCTGCTGGTTGCTGATTGCTCAGGCGGTCTGCTACACTATTATGGCGGTCTGGCCGATTTTTTGGTTGGTGCTGCCAGTATATTTTGTGCTAGGCTGCCTGGACGATTTGGGCGGGATTTATCTGGCTACGGTGCGTCAGCATTTTGTGCCAGCCCACTTGCAAGGTCGGGTTTTGGCTTTTTATGGCACCATCGGGCCGAGCGGCACTCCACTTGGAAACGGTCTGGCAGGTGTATTGCTGACCGGATTGAGTGCTGCTACACTTGTGGGCCTAGCGGGTGTGCCTCTGTTGGCGATGGGCGTACTGTGGCTGTCTGTCGGCCCGATCCGCCAGATTAAGGAGTAATTAAATGAGTGGGTTTCTAACCAAAAACCAACTGCTATCCTACTTGCAACCCTCCCGCGCAGGAGTAAAACCTTTAGTGGAAGATATGGTTGACGCCCAGGTGCAAATCCAACCAGCCGGGATTGATTTGTCGCTACAAAAAATCTTTAGCTTTGAGACGGCGGCGGTGCTGGCTTTTACCCAGGCTCACACTACTTTGCCCACCTATCGGGAACTGCCTTTTGACGAAGCGGGGCAGGTTTTTTTGCCGCCCGCCCCCTATAAAGTTCTACTCAATGAAATAGTTAATTTGCCGCGAAATTTAGTAGGCATAGCCAGACCCCGTTCGACTCTGGCCCGCAGTGGCGTAGGGGTGGTCACAGCTTTGTGGGATCCTGGTTATAGTGGGCGCAGTGAAATTATGTTGCAGGTGCATAACCCGCACGGTCTGACCATCACCCGCAACACCCGCGTCATCCAGCTATGCTTTTGGGAGCTTGATGAGCCGTTGCGCGAGGGCGAAGCTTACACCGGACGCTACCAGCTAGAAAACTTGTAAAGGCTGCTTTCATGGTCAATTTTTAGCTATTGCTGTTTTTATGTCTTTCAATTGCCAAAGCCGCACTGTTTTATCATCTGAACCTGCTGCTAAAAACTCACCATCTGGCGACCATTTGACGCTAAGGATAGAGGAGTCAGAAGCAAAGCCTGTCAAATCAACTTCACGATTAATCTGCCATAACCATAGACGGGCTTTTTTATGGTGCGAACCGATAGCTAACATTTTGCCATCGGGAGACCAATCTATGCCAAATCCGCCTAATTCCAACAAATTATCTTCATGACCTTTGAGTGTGGCTAACATTTTGCCATTTGCGTCCCAAAGCTGTACACTATCGCCATTTGAACCACGAGAGCCAGCAGCTAATATTTTGCCATCGGGAGACCAATCCAGACTTTCGATACAGCATTGATAACCGCTTAAAGTGGCTAAGGTCTGACCCTGAGTATTCCAAAGCCGGACAATTCCATCTGATACTTGGTAAGAGCCAGTAGCCAATATTTTACTGTTAGGCAACCAGGCTAATTCTGATACCGTACCAATTTGTCCCTTTAACACAAGTGAGGTCTCAAGTGTAGGTGGGCCTTGTCCGAATAATAGCCAGCCACCCATAAGAGCTAGTGCTGTTATTATCAGCAAGATGAGTAATCCTAACGGGCTGACCAACTTTACTTTTTTAACCATTTTTGCCTTTATATCTGGCCGCGCTTTGCGTAGATATTTATCAAAGATAATTGGAACAAGGGTGTAACGAATAAAAAAAAGATAAGTTGTAATCAGCTAAAAGAAATGGCAAAACCAAACGAGTTTTGCTTCTGACCCCAATTGCCTATTGCTTATTACCGATTTTGAATATACAATCAAGGATACGGTATTTGCAGGAAGTTTGATTCTCTTGAGTTTTGTAGTTTTAAGGTTTTTTTAACAACATTGGCTACTTTGTAACTCCATTTGTAATCGTAAAGAGTTACAATAGAGGGATTGATGTTAAGTTTTTGTTAAAACGACCTTAACCGACTTTATCAAAAAGGGCTATGGGGAGTCAGGAGAAAATATCGGTGCAAAGTGGTCACGCCGCCAACGGTCATGTGCCTGGGCATCTGGAGGAAATTAAGCGACGTTTAAGTATCGTGGATATTGTCCAGGCCAAACTTGCCCTCAAAAAGTCGGGCCGCAACTATCGCGGTCTTTGCCCTTTCCACAACGAAAAAAGCGGCTCGTTTTTTGTGTTCCCCGAAACGAATAGTTTTTATTGCTTTGGTTGCCACGAGGCGGGCGACATCTTTGGCTTTGTGATGAAAACTGAAGGCGTAAGCTTTGGCGAAGCGGTTACACAACTGGCGGGGCGGGCCGGAGTACAACTGCCCGAACGTAACCCCCAAGACCCGGCCCAGAGTGCCGCCGAACAAAACCGCAAAGCCGAACGCGAACGCCTCAAGGAAGTCCACGCTGTCGCAGCCACTTATTTTCAACATTTGCTACTCAATTCTAAAGAAGGTCAGGCTGCCCGTGACTATCTGACAAAACGCGGTATCAGCCGCGAGTCTATCGAGATGTTTGGCCTGGGCTACGCCCTGGATAGCTGGACGGCTCTTAGTGACTATCTGACGGCCAAAAATCGCTTTTTGCTGGATGAAGTAGTCAAAGCAGGGCTGATAATCGAAAAGCAAGACGACAATGGAGTGGCTACGGGCAAATATTTTGACCGCTTCCGGGGACGCTTGATGTTTCCCATTCGTGACCGGGCCGGAGCGGTGATTGCTTTCGGTGGCCGGGTGTTGGAAGGTGCGCCTAAAGACGCGGCCAAATACTTGAACTCGCCTCAAACTCTGCTTTTTGACAAAAGTGGCGTGCTGTATGGCTTTGATCTGGCAAAGGAAGCGATACGCCGCAGTGACCGGGCGGTGATTGTGGAGGGTTACGTAGATGTGATTGCGGCCCACCAGTACGGCTTTAATAACGTAGTTGCGCCACTAGGTACGGCTCTTAATCCGCGCCACGTAGCCCTGATTAAACGTTTGACCAAACGGGTAGTGTTGGCCCTCGATGCCGATACCGCCGGGGAGATGGCTTCGTTACGCGGCCTGGAAGTGATGAAGCAGGGTTTTGATACTCGCAGCGTGGCGATACCCAACGCGCGTGGCCTGATTCGTTTCGAGCAAGAGCTTGATGCCGATGTGCGGGTGGCCGTACTGCCCAAAGGTAAAGACCCTGACGATGTGGTGCGCGAAGGTGGCGGTAAGTGGGCGCAGTTAATCGAACGCGCTCTGCCGACTGTGGATTATTATTTTGCCGCCGTTGCCGCCAGCGTTGACCTCAATTCGGCGCGGGGCAAGTCGGACGCGGTGGAGCGGTTGGCGGCGGCTATCGTCGAGGTGCGAGACCGCATTCAGCGTGAACATTATATTCAGAAGCTGGCCCGCTTGACCCATCTGGACGGGGCGATGGTGCGGAACGAGGTTCAGAAAGCGGCCCGCCACGAGCAGTTTCAAAACCGTCAGGCGACCCAAAGTGAAAATTTATCCGCCTCTGAACCGCCCTCTCCAGACTATGATGAAACCGAAGGAGAAGCCGCTCCTGCCCGCCCTGTGCCGCTTCCTTTAGGTACAACCTTGACTACCGAAGATTTCTTGCTATCTTTTCTGTTACGTTATCCTGACGGTTTGGAAGTATTGGGAACCAATGGGCAGTTGGTAACAACCGAAGATTTCACCCAAAGCGAAAATCGCCAGATTTTTAGGGCGATGCTAGAAAAGTATGTTACGCACACCAACAACGCGGAGTTGGAAGATGTGTTACCCGCCGAGTTGCATGGACATTTGGAGGCGTTACAGGCCCATACACAGCACCATAAAGATGTACCGGGCCTCGGCAAGCCTGAACCTGTAGATTTATTTTCGATCCGGCAGGCGATGATTTTCCAGCTTGACCGGGTGCGCGAAGCCCGCTTGCGTCAGCTTTATGAGCAGGGTAGTCAGCAATTGGAAGAAAGCAGCCCGGAAAGTGACCTGGAAACCCGCGAAGGGACGGAACAACTATGGACGCTGGTCAACGATTTGGGAGCGCAGCTGCGTATTTATTATCCCAAGCCCAGCACGCTTTTTCAGGATACGCGCAGTCGGTAACTTTACGGCTTGTGTGGACGTATTATAATTAGACGAGGATTATGTAAAGACCCATTGAAGCAGGTGGGCTTAAAATATAACGTTGGCAGGGAGTGTGATTGATGACAAACATCAAGCGAAAACGGCATTATGACGAAGATGATGATATAGACCGGGTACTTGGTCTGGCTCCGCGTCCGGGTGACGGGCCGGAATTTGACGCAAACGAGCAAGAAGAGCCAGACCCCGCCGACCTCGAACCAGACCCGTCTTTGCTTGAAGACGAGGAGGGTATGCCGCTTACTCAAAACGGTTTGCCCGCCATCTTGCCCGTCGGAGGCTTTACCGACCTACTCAACCGGGGCAAAAAGCAAGGTTATGTAACTCAAGACCAGATTTTACAAGTGATACCGGAGCCGGAAATAAATATTGAGCAAATAGAAGATGTTTATGCCGAGCTTTTGGAACTGGGTATCGAAGTTTTGGAAGAAGCTAAAGATTTTGTACCCATCGGTAAAGATGATGAAACCAACGATGACGAACCGGAAGTGGTACTAGAGGTAGATAGCCTTAGTATTGACGATCCGGTGCGGATGTATTTGCGTGAAATTGGGCGTGTGCCATTGTTAAAAGCCGCCGAGGAAGTGATTTTGGCGAAGCGGATGGAAGCGGGCGACCTGGAAGCGCGTCGTCACTTGACTGAAGCCAACCTGCGTTTAGTGGTGAGCGTGGCTAAAAAGTATATTGGGCGCGGGATGTCGCTGCTCGATTTGATTCAGGAAGGCAACATCGGTCTAATTCGGGCCGTCGAAAAGTTCGATTACCGCAAAGGCTACAAATTTTCCACTTATGCAACCTGGTGGATACGTCAGGCTATCACGCGGGCCATCGCTGACCAGGCCCGTACCATTCGTATCCCCGTTCACATGGTTGAAACTATCAACCGTTTGATTCGCACCAGCCGCCGCTTAGTCCAGGAGTTGGGCCGAGACCCCACCCATGACGAAATCGCTTTGGAAATGGGTCTGCCGCCCGAAAAGGTGCGGGAAATTATCAAAATCTCGCAAGAGCCGGTCTCGCTTGAAACTCCTATTGGTGAGGAAGAAGACTCGCATCTAGGCGACTTTATCGAAGACGTAAAAGCTCTCGCCCCCGCCGATGCTGCTAGTCATCAACTGCTCAAGGAGCAGGTCGAGGACGTGTTGGACAGCCTGACCCAACGTGAACGCCGAGTGTTACAGCTGCGTTTCGGTTTGGACGATGGCCGTAGCCGCACCCTAGAGGAAGTGGGCCGGGAGTTCGGCGTGACCCGTGAACGTATCCGGCAGATTGAGGCCAAAGCTCTACGCAAGCTCCGCCACCCCAGCCGCTCCAAAAAGCTCAAAGACTACCTGGAGTAAGTTTGTACATCCACTTACTAATATGAGGAGGGTTAAAAGCGAAACTTTTGGGACATTGCTCCTTCAATGGATTGTGGGTTTAGGCAGTGCCTATTTTAGTAGATCAATTTATACCGTTGCCGACCCACCAAACATACGCGGTGGCAGCTGTAGGCAAGCTTTGAATGAGAATTGTCCCAATTGCCAGCAAAATCAGTATGTGATCAATGCTGGCTTCAACCGTTGTCGCACCCAGCATTATCGCTCTCAAGCCTGTTTAGTTTACCTCACTCCTAACCCCAAACCATACGGCTAAAAAGTACAAACATCGTTTTACCTGCTCTTTTTTGGCACTGCCTTAATTTTTGCCAACAAAAATTGCTTGACAAATCTTTTGCCAACCGCTATAATGCCAACACAATTAAAAACCTGGATTAAGAAATGCGGAAGTGGCTCAGTGGTAGAGCATCTCCTTGCCAAGGAGAGGGTCGCGAGTTCGAATCTCGTCTTCCGCTTCTTTTTATTTTATATTACCGCTCCGATTTTTATCACCTTCAATTTGCTTGCAAACACCAAATATGGTACAATTGTTCTGATTGAAATAGATATTATCTGGCTTTTGTGACCCTTTTTTGACTTAAAGTAAAAAAATAGCCAAATAATCAGGGTTTGATTTCGATTTTGCATATTGCAATGTTATTTATAGTCGGCTATAATGGTGGGCAAAGGTGTAGCTGTGGCTAACACTGCTTTAAGCTGCCACGTATTGCGTCAAACCAATAAGTGTTTGTATGTTCGTGTCTCGACAGATAATTGGCATTAGTTTGCTCGTTATTGGAGGAAATTCTTTTGTCAGTACCTATGAATAAGAACCCCCGCGTCATAACGTATGCCCCCCAGGATACTGAGGCCGAGGAACGTCCGGCTTCGGATATGGGAACCATCAGGCGCGGACTGTGGATTTATACCCACAAGCTTGGCCTTAATTTTAGCCTCGTGCTATTCCTGGCTTTATGTTATCAGGCGTTTATGGCCGTTTTTATCGGTATGAATGGTGTGATTACGCTACCTATTTTCAAATCTTTACGCACTTCTGATAATACTGCCATCGTTGTTTTGGGCAACCTCATTGCAATTTTGGTAGCCGGAGTAATTCAGGGCTTAATCATTGCAGAAATGGCTCAGGTCGTCTGGTTACGCCATCCTGACCGCTTAAAAGTGCGTTTGATGAGCGGGTCAATCTGGTGGTGGATAATGCTGGTGGCCCTTATTCTGACCATCGGTATTGATTTTTTGCTGTTGTTCCTGTCCATCACCGGGGCGGAAACTCTGGCGGCAGCCTGGCAAGCGAGTTTGCGCTACCAGATGAACGGCCTGACGATTTTGCTGCTGGCTATCCTCAACTTTTTGACTTTGTTACGCTGCGCGAGTGTAATGCGTACCAGCACTTCGGAAGAAATCCGCAAAGAAGTGGAAGCCCGCCTCAAGGCCATTGCCGAAGAAATTTTGATTGATGCGGGAGATAGCGCACGCCAAAAAGCTTCCAAAGTCTGGAAAAAATTGAGTGTTGACCCACAGCGTTTTGTGCCTATTCACGACTCGGTGTTAAATCTGATTAGCAGCCAGCACCCCAATATGGTGCCGCCTGAACTCGGCGGTAGTACCTGGGCATACGATTTTAGTGGCAATACCTTCGCCGCTTTACCAGCAGACCTGCATCAAGCTTTGCTGCAAAACCGCTACCGGGCCACTAATAATCCCAGGACTCATTTACAATCCGAAGAAAATCAAATGTTGTGGAAGTTACCCCCGACTGATATGGCTGAAATGATTGGCTACAACCTGGATACGTATGGACAACCCAAATTCGTAGATATTACCGAACCAGACCAGCCGAAGTTTATGTCGAAGCCGATAGATATGACTTCGCTTGGCTTCCAGACCAATCATGGCCCGCTCCAAACCGTTTCTACCCAATCCCTAGCCCAGCCCACCGATATGAGCCAATCCCAGGTCACACCTGTTTTGCCAATGTCCAGTATCATCGGCACTTTACAACCAATGGAAAAAGCTTTGTTTAGCGTCTATCTTAGCAATGTAGTCTTTCCGGCGGTGCATCACACCAATTTCCCGGCTGGTTCTAGCATCAACATCTTTGACGTATTCGACGAGGTTGACCTGCAATATTACTTCCGTTTCTGGAAGAAAAACGGCTCTGTCGCTCCGGTTAATTCAATGATGAAGTAGCTCGTAGCCCTTTGCTTTTATTACACCCATGTCAAAAGATACCTACCAAAAAACAATTGAGCTGTTGGACGAATTAGAGGCTGGCGATAACGCCGACGGCCTCTTTTCGTGCTTTGGACTTACTCCAAACGGGCAGGTGATTTATTTCGATGAAGTCGGCAGCCCGTTTGGGGTGGAAGTACGCGGCGTGGCCTTGCTGCGTACCCATCTGCTCAACCTCGGCTCGATGCCTGTGCAGACTATTTCCACCAAAGAAGCGTTCCAACACGTAGCCGTTGCCCGCCAGGAAAGTTTTCTGAGGGCGCAGGCTATTCAAACCGCCAAAGAAACCCGCTGGCACCGAAGCAAGAAGCGACTGCGGTTGCGGTATTTAATCTTGGCTTTGGGTCTGATAGTGGTTACTTTGGGTCTGGCTTTGTGGCTCGACCCGAATGGTGCGGCGCAGCGAGTTTCCCAGGCGGAAAAAGGAGTAATAGATTTTTACGCTGAAAACGGTGTAAAAATCGGTGGCTATCAGGACGTGCCAGTGATAGCCAATGTGGGTGGTTACAATCCGCTTGGCCCGGTTTCGATTTCGCGCCCGGTTTTCCAAAAGTTTTTGCAAGAGATGAACAGTCCGGCTCGTGCCGAAGCCGACGCAATGTATAGCGCGTGTATCCAGCAAGGTTGTGACCCGGCAGTAATGGTGGCCTTCTTTGAACACGAGTCGAATGGCGGCAACAATGGCGTGGCTGCTATCACTCATTCAATCGGCAATATTCGGTGTAGCGCGGGTTATAATTGCTATACGACGGAAGGCAACGGTAGTTTTCGTCAATATGAAAGCTGGACTGCTGGAGCGCAAGATTGGGCCAAACTGTTGCAGATGTACAAAAACGATTGGAAGCTGATTTCTTTGGAGGAAATTATTCCACGTTATGCACCCCAGGCCGACCATAACGACGAAACGGCGTATATTGCGGCGGTTAAGGCACGGGTGGACGATTTACGACTACGCGAGGTGCAAACCCAGGCCGCCCAACCAGCTACTAAAGCCAATGCTGACCCGCTTTCAGATATGCCATTGGGCAGCCCAGTGTATGAGGACGATTGGGTGATTACCCAGGGCTACAGTGCCAAACACCCGGAAATTGACATCGCCCGGCCCGCTAATCTTGCGCTCGGCACCAACATTCACACCACCATTGGCGGCGTGGTGACGGTGGTGCGCGACGACCCGCTTTACGGCAACCGAGTTTTCGTTAGCAACGGACAGTTCACCGTCCATTTCAACCATTTACAGACCAATTTGCCGCTACTGAGCGGTCAGACAGTCAAACGGGGTGACGTAATCGGCCTGATGGGTAATAGCGGCAAAAGCACCGGGCCACATCTGGATTACGAAATATTCCAACAAGATAGCAGGCTCAACCCGATGGATTGGGTTGTCCGCAGGGGCAATTAAGCGATGGATTTAACCTACAAGCTGGCGCAAAGTCAGGGTGTGCCAGTAATGCGGCTGGCTGGGCGGTTTGATGCCGAAGGTGCGGCCTTTGTCAAAAGTCAGATTGCCAGCGTGGTCAACGAAATTCAACCGAATCTGGTTATCAACATGAGCGAGGTCAGCTTTATAGACAGTTTGGGCCTGACAGCGTTAGTGAGCGGCTTGAAATTGTGCCGCCGCAGCCAGGGTGCGCTCAAACTGACTGGGTTGCAACCAGGTGTTCAATCCTTGTTTGAGATCACCCAACTTGACCATGCTTTCGACATCTATAATACAGAAAACGAGGCTTTAGACAGTTTCGAGCGAGGTTAATGTTGCTTTGTAGGACGCAGATATGTCCATTGACGGAGCAATGTCCCACAGGTGCATTTGTAGGACGCGCAGCGGTTCCGTCAGCCGATTGAGTGTTGCTTTGTAGGAGGCTGCTCCGCCAGCCGATAAAATGCTTGATAAGGGTAGTAAGATTGATGGGTAAAGCGCAGACCCAAACACGTGATACGGCAGAGACCGAGGCGGCGGTCAATCGGCAATTACAATCTGCGGAGGTGGCTATAACGATACCCGCCAGCCTCAACTTTTTGCCAATTCTGTGTGCGGCCCTGCGTGAATATTGCGTGGCTTTGCCGCTTCTAATCGAAAGTGCCGAAAACAGCCTCGATACTATCCAGCCTTCCGAGGCCCGCACTCGCTTTGGGACTGGCCCTTTGCAACTGCCCGGCCCACACGGTTCAACTATCAGGGTTAGCTACAGTCATTTGGTTTACAGTCTGGAACTAGCTTTGCAAGAAGCGGCTACCAATATTGTGCGGCACGGTTACACGGACAATAGTCCGGCCCACCATATCCGGTTGAATCTCAGCTTGCGTCCTGTTTCAGATGCAAACCAAAAGCAACGGCGGGCTTTGATAATCGAACTTTTCGATAATGGCCTGACCTTCGACACCGCCAACGCACCCTACAATTTGCCAGACCCAGACCAATTAAGCGAGTCCGGTTATGGCCTGTATTTAATCCATAAATTGACAGACCAGTTACAATATTTCCAACAGTTCGGTCAGAATTGCTTACGGATGATAAAATTTCTGTAGCCATCCTAAAGAAAGCGAATTTATGCAAATCGAACAGCAAGAAATCATCATCAGGCTGATGCACGTCAACCTGCAAGGCAGACTTGACGCTAATTCTGCCGTTGCTCTCAAAGATTTGTGGCGCAATTATGACGAACACGGGCAACATAATATTTTGTTGGACTTGCATCAGGTGGATTTTATTGATAGCATTGGTATTTCAACATTAGTAAACGGCCTCAAACAGTGCCGGGCTAAGGGCGGCGATTTGCGTTTGATTGGCCTGCAACCTTCGGCCCGCGCTGTTTTTGAGCTAATGATGTTAGACCGGGTTTTTGAAATTTTCGAGACCCGCGAAGAAGCTCTGAAAGGTTTTTAGTTATGCAATTCTATCTGCGCGAAAAGATTTTTACGCTGCGTGATACCTTTGTCATAAACGATGCCTCTGGCCGACCCTGGTTTCAATGTCAGGCCGAGTTTCTAACCATCGGCCATAAGCTGCATCTGTATGATATGCACGGCAACGAAGTAGCTTATATCCACCAAAAAGTTTTTTCGTTTATGCCCCAGTACGAAATCTGGCAAAACGGCCAACTTGCTGCTACCTTACACAAAAAACTTACTTTTATGCACGACCGCTACGAAGTGGATGCCTGGAACGGGCAGTATGTAATTGGAGGCGATATTTGGGGTTGGAACTATGGTATCACGATTAACGACTACCAGATTGCCTCGGTCAACAAACAGCTAAGTTTTTCCCCCGGCTATTTTGTGGTGGACGTGGCCGATAATGCCGACATTGCGATGATACTTTGTTTCACCATCGTAATTGATGAAGTAAAAGACGACCAGGCCAACCGCTAGTGAAAATAGGTATTGATGCCAGCCGCTTGAACATAGCCAGGCGTACTGGCACGGAAAACTATAGCTGGCAAATTACTCGCGGTTTGCTTAATTCTGCCCCCACCAACGATTTTACCCTTTATTTCAACCAATCGCCGTTGCCCTCAATTTTGCAAGCTCTTAACCCGCGTGCAAACGTTGCAATACGGGCGATGCCCTTTCCGCGCTTGTGGACACATTTACGTCTTAGCCGCGAGATGGTGCAAAACCCACCCGATGTCTTGTTTGTGCCTGCCCACGTGTTACCCTTGCTACACCCGCGCCGCAGCGTTGTCACTATCCACGACCTGGGTTATCTATATTACCCCCAGGCTCATACTCGTAACTCACGGCTGTATTTGGATTATTCCACTCGTTTCAGCGCAAAACAAGCCCGGCATATTGTCGCCGTCAGCCACGCTACCCGCCAGGACTTGATCCGCCACTATGGGACTGAACCGGATAAAATCAGCGTAGTCTATCACGGTTATGACCAGCAGCATTTCCGGCCCGTTGACGACCTGGCCCACATCGAAGCGGTGTGCCAGAAATATCAAATTGACCCAGGGCCGTACCTGCTTTTCGTGGGGACGGTGCAGCCACGTAAGAATTTGTCGCGGCTGCTGGAAGCTTTTGCCCAAATCAGTCAGGACACGGCTTTCAAATGCGAACACCCCGAATACGACAACTTACAACTGGTGATAGGCGGTAAACTCGGCTGGTTGAGCGGACCCATTACGCGCCGAATTGAGGAGTTGGGGCTGACTCAGCAGGTTAAGCTGGTCGGTTACATAGCAGATGAAGATTTACCATCCTTACTAAGCGGGGCAGCAGCTTTTGTAATGCCCAGCCTCTACGAAGGTTTTGGCTTGCCGATACTGGAAGCGATGGCTTGTGGCACGCCCGTTATTTGCTCCAATGCCGGAAGTTTGCCCGAAATCGCTGGAGATGCCGCTCTGCTCCACCACCCACTCGATACCGCTGCGTTGGCCTGGAACTTACGTCTGCTGCTAACTTCCCCTCAGCTTCGCTCCCAACTACGCACCAAAGGGTTGGCCCGCGTCCAAACCTTTTCATGGGAACGCTGCATCCGCGAAACCTTAGCTATTCTGGAGAATTGTTAATGACTTTGCACATACTCTGAAAAAGGTGTGGTTAGACTTGACAATACGCCGAACCTGCGTCAATATCAGGGTGACGTTCATGCGGGCGCGATTTTGATGTAACAGCTTGACATAAATAATATTGGTAAGATAGAAAAAGATGGGCCAAACAGAAAAGAACCCGACCATTTTGGTGGTTGATGACGAAAGCAATATTTTGGACGTGGTAGAGCTTTACCTATTGCGCGAAGGCTATAAAGTCATTCGCGCCAGCGACGGCAACGCCGCCCTCAAACTTTATGGCGAAACCAGGCCCGATTTGGTGGTGCTGGATTTGATGTTGCCCGGTGTGGACGGGCTGGAAGTGTGCCGTCGGATTCGCGCCCAACCTAACTCAACCGTGCCGATTATTATGCTAACTGCCAAAATGCAGGAAGAAGATAAACTGATGGGATTGGAAGACGGCGCGGACGATTATATCACCAAGCCTTTTAGTCCCCGCGAATTGGTGGCCCGCGTCAAGGTGGCATTGCGTCGCCTCGCCCAAAATACGGTTGTGAGTAACCCAACTGCCGAACACCGCAACGAGGTTTTGACACTGGAAGGATTACGCATCAACCGCACTACCCGTGTGGTGGAAGTGGCAGGCAAGCCGATTGATCTCACTGCCAAAGAATTTGACCTGTTATGGTTTCTTGCCAGCAGCCCCGGTCAGGTGTTTAGCCGAGACCAGTTGCTAGATAGCATCTGGCATTACACCTATGCGGGCGAGATGAGTACCGTTACTGTCCATATCCGCCGTCTGCGCGAAAAGATTGAACAAGACCCGGAACGCCCTCGCTATCTGAAAACGGTGTGGGGCGTGGGTTATAAATTTGAGGCTTGATGATGATAGAGTCTAAGCAAACAATTGGTCTCAGTGTTGCCGGGCGCGAAAACAAAGTACGCTGGGTGATGCTGATGCAAACTATCGGGTTGGGTTTGCTCATGGTAATCCTGGCGGCAGCTTTGATAGTAGGCGTGGCGGCAATCTGGCTCAAAGCACCATCTAAAGATTTATCAGACCTTTTTTGGTTCTTGCTTATTTCGGGCGGAGTCTCGGTAGGGCTGGCCGCAGTTTGGTTGCAATGGTCGCAACAGGGTTCGGGTTTACACGTCCAGTTGGTGGTTACTTACCTGGTTGGCGTGGTAATTGCATTGGTCAACGTGGCTGTCACTAGCAGTTTGATGTTTTTGAGCGTGCATGATTTGAGCCTGTTTTTGCTGCTAATGGCTTTCAGTGCCATCGTCTCGGTGTTCTTCGCGTTTTTCCTGTCCCAAAGATTGGCCCAGGCCGTAATTGTTTTGAGCCAGGCGGCTATGCAGGTGGCCCAGGGTAAATTAAACACGCGCGTAATGGTGACGGGTTCTAAAGAGTTAAGAAATTTGGGTATGGCTTTTAATAGTATGACCCAGCAGCTGGAAAACTCGCTCACCCGGCAACGCGAACTGGAAAAGATGCGTACTGAACTGATAGCTTCGGTTTCCCACGATTTACGCACGCCTTTAGCTTCTTTGCGCTTGATGACCGAAGCCGTTAGCGATGGTGTAGCCGATGAAAAGACGACGGCGGTTTTTTTGAGCCGGATGCGTAACGAAGTCGAGTATATGAGCAGCTTGATTGAAGATTTATTCGAGTTGAGCCAGCTAGATGCCCACACTCTCAAATTAAAACCAGAGCGGGGCAATTTGCGTGACCTGATTTCAGATACTATCGGCAGTTTGAGCAGCCAAACTGCTCTCAAAAACCAGCAGTTGGAGGGCCAGGTGGCCGACGATTTGCCGGAATTTGTTTTCGATTCGCACAAAATTCAACGTGTGCTTAACAATCTGGTTAGCAACGCCATTCGTTACACCCCGGCTGGAAGTCAAATCATTATCAACGCTCACCCGCAAGCAGCCTGGGCCGAAGTGAGTGTAAGCGACAACGGCGAAGGGATTGCGCCAGAAATATTGAACCGCATATTTGAGCCGTTCTATCGGGGCGAAAATAGTCGGGGACGCGAAAGTGGCGGGGCGGGCCTCGGTCTAGCCATCGCCAAAGGTTTGGTTGAGGCGCACGGAGGCCAG
Source organism: Chloroflexia bacterium (assembly GCA_038207455.1). Classification (GTDB taxonomy): domain Bacteria; phylum Chloroflexota; class Chloroflexia; order Chloroheliales; family Chloroheliaceae; genus JBBQZT01. The sequence goes on along the minus strand of JBBQZT010000038.1, from coordinate 30,805 downwards.
ATTGAGGTTGAAAGCCAGGCACAGCACGGTACCGCCTTTACTTTTCGCCTACCTTTGAACGCTGCTTGAAAGCTGGATACTCAAGGGTTAATCATAGCATCTGTTAAGGAATTTTTAAGAACTTTAAGAGTAGTGTAAGCAATTGGTGGGAAAATAGGGTTTGTAACAGGTTATAGCCAAACCAGACTTTTTATGACTGGCTGAACTATACTGCCAAAGGCCCAAAATTGAGGCTTCTTATTGCTGATAAAAGCGCAAATTATTACCTTTGATAGTATATTTAGAAAAGGACGCATCAAAATGATAGACCAAACCAACCCGCCCAACCAACAAGTAGCGAACACAAAGCAAAAAACCAGAGCTACTAGACCCGTGCGGTGGAGGGTCTTTTATGCCTTTATAGCGGTGGCGGTGTTGGCGGTGGTAATCGAGCAGATTTTGTTCCCCAATCTGCGAGATAACGCCAGCTTTCTAGTTTTGCTTACCTTCACCACGCTTTTTAGTATTATTGCTATCGGCTTGAGCGTTTCCGGGCTGCGCTCCCTTATGAGCAGGCCGCTCAAAATCGGGGTCAGCGTGGTGGTTTGGGGATTTGCTCTGCTGGACGTTTTCTTTTTGATACTGCCGAGCGTCTTGCCCGGCCCAACGGCCAACGATGCGAAGGTCAGTTTTGTAGGTGGTAGTAACGCGGCAGTGACTACTACACCCAATCTGACAATTACGGATAGTGCTGCTACTACCGCTGCCCCTGTCATCGTTGCTTCCACTACTGATCCGGTGACAACCAGTGCTACCACAGCCCCTCTCGCCCCTACTATCGTTGCTACTACTACTGACCCAGCGACTACTGATGTTGTGGCTGCCACCACTAACCCAGCAACTATTGTCGCCGTTGCTACTACCAATGGTGTGGTGGCTCAGGTTACAACTGCTGCCGCTACCGTCGCTCCTACTATCGCTGTCGCTGCTCCAAAAACTACTGTTATCGCCACTGCTGCCCCTACCAGTGCTGTCGCCAAAATTAGCACTTTAGGTGGTACGTTTAATAACCAGGGTGTGGAGCCAGTGGCGGGCAATGTAACGCTTGGGCGTACCACTGACGGTAAAACGCTGTTACGCTTCGAGAACTTGAAGTCAACTAACGGCCCTGACTTGTACGTGTACCTGTCCAAAAACGCCACCCCCACTACGAATGGGCAGGTCAAGAACGGCATCGAGGTGGGCAAACTCAAGGCTATCTTGGGCAACTCCAACTACGAGCTTGACGCTTCACTTGACTTGAGCCAGTACAAATCGGTGGTAGTTTATTGTAAGTCGTTCAGTGCCATTTTTGGTTATGCTAATCTAGTTGTAAAATAACAAAACAACTGGTTGAAATGACACGCCTCAATTCAAGCAAGGCGTAGTCTTTTCCCATAAAACGATGATTTCTCCTGTTTCAACCGCTTGATTTGACGTACTCTGCGTGCAACCATTGTCATTGCGGGGATGCCATTCGTAGTAAGGGTCGTAGCTGCCATCGAGCCACCCGGTCTGGCGCACATTTTTACCCCATTTGAGCGCGGCAATATCCAAAGCTAACAGCAAACCCACTATCACCCCCAATGCAGTCAATCCTTCCATCGTTGCCACCTGCCTTTACTACTACAAAATTCCGATGCCAGATTCATATCTCGTTACTAATTTAACAGTAAATCGGTCTGACTACAAGAGCCACTTTTGGACAAAGTGGTAGTACCACTTGATATTACAAACTTTCATGGTAAAGTTCTATTGTTTGGCGTATTTAGCATCATAAAAGATAGTTTTAAGGGAGATTGGTTTTGAATCCACGCATATATTTACTGGCTTTGGGTACGTTCGCGCTCGGTACAGATGCGTTTGTGATTGCGGGGGTGTTGCCAGCAGTGGCCCACGATTTGGGTATCAGCGTGGATACTGCGGGGTTGCTGGTAGCCGTTTTTCGCTCACCTACGGCCTGGGTGCGCCTTTCTTGTCGGCTTTTACCAGCCATATCTCGCGTCGCCGTCTGCTCCTGGTCGCCTTGTTAATGTTCAGCCTCGCCAATCTGCTTTCAACCATTGCCCCGAATTTCGGATTGCTGCTGCTAACGCGCGTGCTGGCAGGTTGTTGTGCCGCCTCTTATAGCCCCACCGCCTACACCGTTGCCACCCAACAAGCGCGGTCAGGCTTTGGCGATTGTAGTAGCGGGGCTGACCCTTTCGGCAGTATTGGGCGTACCTCTGGGTGTCGTTTATGGTTGACCTCGTAATTCTGGCTACGCAGCCGGACCGTCATTCGTCTAATCCCGTAAAAAGGAGTACGAGTGTATTGTTCGTCCAGCCGCCGCATCAATTCCAGATTAAGCGGCGTTTCGGGGACGGCTTGATAATAAAAGCTGGCACGGGCTAAATCCAATAATTCACATTGCCGAGCGACACTAATTTGAGCGTGGTTAGACTCAATCAATTTCCGTCGCATCTCAATTGGCAAGTCCAGCTTTTTTTTGATCCAATCCAGTTCACTTTTAGCTGGCCGAGCTGTTGGTAGAGAGTATTGCGTAATGCTTCTTCGTCGCGTTTTGCGTGGTCACGCAAGGTGGCCCATTTCTGAAGAACTCATTAGGGTTGCTTAATTGTAAGCATCCTACACAACCAGGATTGTTAGGGGGCGGAATTTGATAGAAAGCACTATTGGTAAAGCTGGCTTGGCTTGCTGTAATACTATTGCTATCACCCGCTAGTCTAAAACCTTGCTCTATAAAGCTTGCATTCATTGCTACAGAACTATAAGACGTATCGGTTAAGTCTGGATCAGATGTGTGATTACGATTAGCACCGAGATGTTGAATTATTTAGACCATGAATTATTGTTCCGGGGGTATGATGTACCACCAGCGGGTACATTCTTGATAAAAACTCGGTTTATACTACCATCTTTAGTGTTGTAACCCTAGCCCAAGTAATGGGATGACCAGTTAGTTCCAGGACGATTTTCTGCCCAAAAAGCAGCAAAGTTACGATTGGAGTCAGTCTCTATCCCTGCCTCAACCCACGAATTAAAAAAGGTTTCAAGTTTCACCTCATCCTTACTTAATTCGATAAGCTGAGATTTGCCCTAATACTAATAATAGGGCATTTAATCAAACTCGAAGTTACAGTAAAACAGTTAATAATTTTGGTGTGAGCAATATTTGCATACATCTTCTTTATACTTGATTTATTGTACCATACAAAATCTTTTTGTCAATTAGAAACCTATTAAATTCAGGTCTATTGCAAAGCTAATTGCTTGTCAAGGCCGACTATTTCTATTATCTTGTAGGGGCAAGGAGTATAAGTCCCAGAGCCTACGCTAGGGTATATTTGTGCTAATTCCTGCACTCTTTTGGTCGTTTCAGTTATGCCGATGTTTGGGCATAAATTTTTAACTTGAAAAACAGGTAAAGAATTTTGACTAGACCCTGATATTGCATCCTTCTTAGTACAAATCTTTCCAACTCGTAATAAAAGTACCTTTTGCCACGAGAGCTTTGGTACAAGTTAAGGATTTTGACTGACCCTATAAGCAAATGAGCCTTAGCGTAGTTTCTCGGGCTTATACTCCCCGACACCGATGACAGATAAGTAGTTACCTGGAATTAGCTCTTTATCGTCCAGGTGGTCGTGCCGTCCGGCTTGTCTTCCAAAGTGAGGCCCAACTCGGCCAGCCCTTTGCGAATATTGTCGGCCAACGCCCACTGTTTGGCGGTACGTAATTCTTTGCGGGTTTGAAGTAGCAGTTCGATAAAAGGTTCGGCCTGGGACGGCTGCTGGTTGGGTTGCAGCTGCTCCAGACGCAATCCCAAGACGTTGCCCAATTCGGCCAGAGTTTGACGGGCCGTATGCAACGAATAGGGTGAAGCGTGGCCGTCACGGGCCTTGTAAATCTCGCGTTTGAGGTCAAACAGAGTAGCACGGGCTTCGGGTGTGTTAAAATCGTCGTCCATTGCCGCCACAAAATCCTGGCGGGTACGCGCCGAAATTTCGAGTAGGGCGTTGCTGACCATTTCCTCGCCGTTAGTGTCGTCCGGTTCGCCCCAATTTTCGGTAGGGGCAAAAACCGACTTGAGATTTTCCAGACCACGCTTTTCTGCTTCGTAAATATCCGGGTTATAAGTTAAATCTTTGCGATAAAGCGAACCCAACACCAGCATTCGGAAAACATCTGGGTCGCCCATTTTGAGCAAGTCGTCAATCGCCACGTAGTTGCCCAACGACTTTGACATCTTTTCCACCACGCCCTGCTTATTCTTGAGTTGTAGCATCCCATTGTGCAGCCAGTAGCGCGCAAAAGGACGCAGGCCACTAGCACTTTCGCTTTGAGCAATTTCGTTATCGTGGTGCGGGAAAATCAAATCGCTGCCGCCGCCGTGAATATCAATCTGGTCTCCCAAATGTTCGCGCACCATCTCGCTGCACTCGATATGCCAACCGGGGCGACCTTCTCCCCACTGGCTGGCCCAACTCGGTTCGCCGGGTTTGGCCGCTTTCCACATAGCAAAGTCCATCGGGTGTTCCTTGCGCGGGTCAATTTCTACCCGCACTCCGGCCTCAAGCGATGCCAAATTTTGATGCTTGAGTTCAGGATAGTGTGGCCTTTTCAATACTCGGAAATTAACGTCGCCGTCCACCGCATAAGCAAAACCTTTATCAATTAGTTTTTGGATAAGCTCAATAATACCCTCAATCTCCTGGGTAGCGCGGGGGTAGATAGTAGCGCGTTTTACGTTCAAACCGTCCATTGCGGTAAGAAACTGGTCAATATAGCGTTGGGTAATATTTTGCCAGGCTTCGCCCGTTTCCACAGATCGCTTGATAATTTTATCGTCCACATCGGTGAAATTGACCACGTGCCGCACCTGATAGCCCTTAAATTCCAGATAGCGACGCACCACGTCAAACACAATCCCACTCATCGCGTGACCAATGTGGCTGCTGTCATATACCGTCACACCGCAGACGTACATCGTAACCACGCCGGGGGTTATAGTTTGGAATTCTTCTTTTTTCTGAGTAAGAGTATTGTATATTTTCATCATTTGACATTTCTATTTAATTTAATAAAACTTTCGCCCGTACAAATTGCAAAGCCCATTCTACCAACAAAGCGAGTGCGTCAGCTTCCTGGCGCAAAGGACGGTTAAGCTGTTCCTGCCAAAAAGTAGCGGCAATTTCGACGGGCCAAAGCTGTTGCATCAACGGTTCTAAAATCTCTCGCAGATATGATAAATGGGCCGGGCTAGAACTCGCCACCAGTTCCAGGTCGGCGGCGGCGGCCTGACTACCGTCCCCATCGCTTTCAATACCGGACACAAAATAACCAGCCAGATGTCGCGCTAGATAACGAAAACTTTTATCGCCCGTCCATTCGAGCGGTAACTGCACTATGGGGTAAAAAGCGTGAACGTGCCAACCCCCTTGCTCTGCGTCATATTGCGCGGCCACGTTTTTACGCAAGACCAGCCTAGCAAACCGCAGGCCGTTCAACTTCTGCCAGCTACCGTCCAGACCGTCACCAAAAACCGAACCGTCACCCAAATTATCAAACGGCCCACCGTGTAACATCAACAACCGTTCGGGCCGGGCCTGCCAGCGTGCAATCTCCCCAGCCTGTTCCATCAACATCAAGGCCAAAGTCTGACCCAACACATCGTCGGAGTGCCAGCGCGTCATCAATCTTATCGGTTGTTGCAGCATTTCAGCCAACTTCGTTTCTGCCTTATTTATGCAAAACACCGCACGTTAAATATTGAGGTATATTATACCTACTCTATGGTTAAGAGGCAATCCAGGGGTTTGGCTTGTGCTATAATTAGCCTATGATGACAAATTTACCGCGAATTTTTTTGGCAAACGTAGGGGTAAACGCCAGCCATAGCGGAATGGGCCTCAAAAGCCCGCACTTCCCAGATGGCTCTTTCGAGTTTGTGACTATTCCCGAAAAACCCGCTTTGCAAAAAAAGGCTACCGATTTGGAGCAGCCGGACGGTCTGGTGCGCTACCGTGATTTGATATGTTTTAACTGGCCGGGCCAGCCCCTGACCGATTTTCTGCCGCCCCGCACCCACCATTGGCCCACCCACTATGACCCTGAATTTGTCCATTTTACCTATGGCGATGAAGCTGGCCGGGTCGGACGCGCCGCCGCCCTCAAAGCTTTACGTCCTGGCGACTGGTTGTTCTTTCTAGCCCGCCTGACCGATTACGATTTAACTGCTCACAAATTTTTGGACACGGCGGGTTTTTATCTGATCGGCTTGTTGGAAATCGAAACAATCCTGGCCGATGTGCGCGTTCCTGTCGCTGCCACTACAAACCAAATTTTTGGGCATAATGCTCATCTACGTCGGGCGCGGGCGTGGCCCGAACTTTTTTATGATGGTTTTTATGTTTTCAAAGGTTCGGCCAGTTCGCGTCGCTTCCAGTTCGCCTATCCCTTCGGACGCGCTCAGGCCGAATTACTGCTGCGTGACCGCCACGACCAGGCATGGCAATGGAAGGCCCAACGTAGCGAACTACAAACCATCGGCTCGTACACCCGCACCTGTCGCTGTGTGCTTGACCCGCAAAGCAACCCTGCCCACACCGTTCGCGCTCTGGCCTGGTTAGAATTATATAGAAATAAATTAGGAGCATAAGCTGTAGGCGGCGCGTCCCCGCGCCTGCTAGTATATTACTTACTACTACAAAGGCGCGGGGACGCGCCGCCTACAATAAAAATCCTTACCTTATTTGTATAGTATTGAAATTGGAGAAAAATTGGATAGTTTTATAGGTTTCGTGGCTGAATATTCTTATATCGGAGTGATGGCCCTGGTAATTTTGTTTTTGGGAGTGCGTTATCGGGCGCGTTGGCTTGAACTGCTTATCGCAACGGTGATTATTGGCGGTATCGGCTATCTGCTTTCCAAAGTCGGAACTAATCTTATCAGTGACCCGCGCCCCTTTGTGCAAAATGGGACAATACCGCTTATTCATAGCGCAACGGATAACGGCTTTCCCTCCGACCACACCTTGCTACTGGCGACTGCCGCAGTCATAGTAGTCCTGGTAAATCGTTGGGCCGGAGCAGTTGTGCTGGCCCTTGCGCTGCTAATTGGCCTGGCACGGGTCTATGTAGGTGTCCACCATTTACTTGATATTTTGGGAAGTTTTGCTATCGTGGCAATCGCCGCTTTGATTTACCTGGGCGGACGCGAAATTTGGCAACATTACGGGTCGCCGCTAAAGCAGGGTATCAGACCGAAATAGCCGGGTTGCGGCGTGCCTGTCGAGACAACCGTACCAGAATGGACTCAATCAGTAGTTCTAGGGTTCGGAACCCGTCGCGCCCTTTCACCACATAATAATCCGCACCAGCTTCGTAAGCTTCGTTCATATAGCGCAGCTTGTTTTCGCCCGAAAAGATCAGCACTGGCACAGCGCGGGTAGCAGCCTGACTTTTGAGGCGACGACAAATTGTCGCTCCATCTTCCTGGGGCAATAAAAAATCTAGCACAACCAGGTCAGGTGGTTCACCCTCGCCAATCGCCTGGTGTAGTATCTGCATACCTTCATAGCCATCGGGGGCGGTCAAGACGTTATAACCCAACTTCTCGAAATGGCTCTTGAATTGAACGGCCTGAGTAAGACTATCTTCTAACAAAAGTAAAGTGGTTGCCATTTTATTCTCCGATACGCAATTCACGCGAGACCCGTTGCAGTTCCAAAGAAGCTACCGAAACTCCGGCAACTTTCTGAGCATTTTCGCCGATGGTATTCGCCACATCGTGCATACTATTTACTACCTGTTCGCTGGCACTTAGTTGTTGCTGGGTAGCCAGCGCGATAGCCGCCGCCGTCTGAGCAGTCCGTTCCACCATTTCAATAATTTCATTGTTAGCTTTTTCAGATTGCAAAGCGATGGCGATACTGCGTTGCATTAATTGTAAGCCTTCTTCGGTAGCATGAACCGAAGAAGTGGTGGCGGCCCGGATTTCCGAAATAATCCGGCGGATCGCCCCCGAAGCCTCGCGGCTACGGTCTGCCAGATCGCTGACCTCGCCCGCCACCACCGCGAAACGGCGGCCATACTGTCCAGCCCCACTTGCTTCGATGGTGGCGTTGAGAGCCAGCAATCTGATTTCCCCAGCAATCTGATTGATAGTGTTGACAATATCGCCAATTTGCTCCGACTTCTGGTTCAAATCAAGGATAGTAGCTGATATATCCCGCACCTTATCCTGCACTTCGCTAATGGCCTCTACAGTATTAGTAACGGCATTTTGTCCCCGGTCTGCCGCATCAATCGCTTTGTCGGCGGCAGCAGCCACTTTGTCCGTTGAGGCCGCAATTTGGGCGGCGGCATGGCTTAATTCTTCGATAGTAGCAGTAATTTCCACTATCGCCGTTTCTTGTTCGTGCGAAGTAGCTGCATAATCTCGCACCAGACCCAAAAAGCTATCAAGTGTGGTGTTAATGCGGTTGCCGAGGGCAGCTTGCCGCTCGTTTTGGCGTGTCAAACGGGCATTTAGCTCTTGCGAGCGTTCCAGTTGCTGGCGTTCGGCTAACGAGCTATCGCTAAATCGTTTGAGCAAGATACCCACCCCTACTACTAGCGCGGCTCCCATTGTCACCAGCACTGGCCCAGTTTCCGGTACTAAAGTTGCCAAAATCAGCGCACCCGGTAACATCGCTCCATAAACCAGATAAACTGATGGTATCGAGTCCCAGAACGGTTTGAAAAAGAGGCCATTTTGGAAGGTGCTGGTCAGCTGAAAAATAATATCGTTGACCAGGCGGAAAACCACGAAACTAAGCAGAATACGCACCACCTGCACGGGTGTCAAATCGCTTAAAATAGCTCCACCGTCCATTGCCCGGTAAGCATAACCGGCAGCCAGTTCGCACAGCACATACATTCCACAGGTGCGGGCAGCGTAAGACCACCCGCGTCTGCCAATAAATATTTCAAACCAAAGTGAAGCCATCAATGGCACGAGTGCGGCTACGAGTGGGTCAAAAGACAGATATGCCGCCAGATAAAACAACATCGAAAGGGTTAGATAGCCATTAGTGGCAGACAAAATAGCCGCAAAATAGTTGCAAGCAATCGAGCCAACGGTAAAAATAATGACGCATACCAAAGCGAAGCTAATACTTAGAGGCGTGAAGTTGATTAACGAGGTTAGCTGGCGACTCTCCGATGGCATAAACAGCAGCCCTACCACCAGCAAAGATGCGATTACTCCCACAGTCCAGTGATAAATTGTAACGGGCCTCGGCAGCACAGGCTTGGTGGGAGGCGCAGGTTTAGAGGGTGGTACTGGTGCATAGGCCGCAGTGATTTTGGTTTGGTTGTTCTCAATTGTAACGCTCATGTAAGTGTGTTCCTAAATGTTTGAGTTGGTGAATTGTTATGATGACTTTATTATAACGCTTTATCAAGTTTGAGGCAACTTCAAATCGTTACCACAAATCACTTCGATGTCAACGCCGGATGGAGCTTTGTCTCCAGTGCGAATATTGGCGGTGTCTATCCCCAAAGCCGTCGCCAGAGCCGTCGCCGCATCCTTGCGATTGTTATAAACCATTATCAATGTCGCCGGGTAGTTACCTGCATCGGTGGCCTGGTCAATCCCCACCACCTGAAAACCTTTGCTTTGCAGGTATTTTTGGGTAGTAGCGGCGCGGCCTTCGGTGAAAGTGCCATTCAAAACTTTGACTTTGGCTGGTGCTAAAGCTGGTGTGATAGCAGGTGCAGTAGCGGCCTGAGTGGTGTTGGTCGAAGCTACAAACTGGCTGACCAGCGTGTGAATAGCGTCCCATTGGGGCATCAACACATTACCCGCTTCGGTGTCTGTCGGCACAGCCAGATTAAAGTCAATGGCGTAGTTATGGATATTATCCTTGTTAAGGCCAATTGCCAGTTGTGCCAGACTCAAAATGTCACCCATCTGTAAATCGGTTTTGACGGCGCGTTGCAGCGATTGTTGTAAGGGGGTGTTGTTCAAAAAATTTAGGTTAATGCCCTGCTCTCGGATGGCGGTCAAAACTTGTTGTTGGCGTTGGTTACGTCCGGTATCACTATCGGCGTGGCGACTGCGAGCGTATTCAACGGTGGTCTGCCCATTCATGTGCTGGATACCAGCCGGGATAAAGATGCGTTTATAACCGTAATCCAGGGTGGGAAACTCCGCATCAAGTAGGGGTTTTGGCACGTCAATGGTGACACCGCCAATCGCGTCAATCACGCCCTCAAAATCCTCAAAATCCACTTGGGCGAAATAATCAATATGCAAGCCAAAATTCTTTTCGAGAGTGGCTTCCACCAGAGGTGGCCCACCACTATTGGGACGGGCCATATCACCCACAGCGTAAGCCGAATTAATGCGGTTCTGGCCGTGCCCAGGAATATCCACCCACAAATCGCGCGGTATGGAAAGCATACTGGCAGCGTGGGTTTGCGGATTGACTCTGACCACGATAATCGTATCGCTCCGTGTACCATCGGGGTTGCCAGGGCGGGTATCCAGTCCCAAAAGGGCAATGTTGACGCTGTCGTGGCCGTTAAAGCTCGAACCGTTGATGGGATTGTTATTGATGTCAACCCTCTGCACCGAGATACCACTGGTAAAGTTAGCCAGTCTGGTATAAACGTACAATCCGGTTAGCCCCGCCACCACAAACAGGGTCAGCAAAAGATACAAAATGATACGACCAACCCTGACGCGACGTTTGGGACGGGAAGCACGGGTGGGAGTAGCTCTAAGTGGCTGGCTGGGTTGGTTGGGCTGCTCAACTACGTCATTGGGTGGGAGCCTACTCCAACGAGATTTGCTAGTAGTTGGTAGCGGGGTAGGCTCGGGTGGATTATTTCGCAACGGTTGGTAAGTGCCACGCTGCCCTGACTTAGAAGGCGGCTGCCCAGCACCAAAATTTATTTGGTCAGGACTAGGCCAGCGCGGGCTTTTGGGCGCACTCGCGCCAGGTTCAGGTTGGCCTGCCCTATCAGATTGGTTGCCCCTTGTTCGGCTTAGTGCGGTGCCCCGTCGCCGGGCGGTAGCTTTTTCGCTTCCACTTCCAGCCCGACCATCGCTATTTCGATTGTCCCCACCTGGTCTTTTATTTGCCATCTCTTGTAAGGTTTCATAGTTAGGGCTTGTCTGTAACAGCACGCTATATGATACATTTTTTGCTATGTTTATGTCAATGTATAATGGAACTTGAAAACCGGACACGAAAAGCTGTTGAGTTACCAGGATTTTTGCACTTGGGCGAAATGTGTGGCTATCTCGTTGCCAGTGGCAAACCATATACCGTTTGTGGTGCTGATATGTTGCAAAACCTCCGCGAGATAGCGCAACCGCAGGGGCTGGCCCACGATAAACGGGTGCAGCCCTAATGCAAATACACGGCTATGGCTGTCACCCAAACTATCGGCCAACAACTGGTCGAATTGGTCAAGTACCGCCTGACTAAACTCTGGCCCGCTGTACCGCGCCCCCAGACACAACGTAATGTCGTTCGCTTCCATTGTGTACGGTACTGCTACCATTTCGCCTGCTGAGATGGGAAGCAAATACGGCTGGTCATCGTTGACCCAATCTGCCAGATAGCGTACTCCTGCTGCGTGGAGTAAATCAAAAGTGCGCGGTGTGATGGAAAAGCCGGGTGTAAGCCAACCCTGGGGCAATTGTCCGGTACTTTCCCGAATAACACCTAATGTTTTGCCAATTAGCTCTCGTTCGGCGGCTTCATCTAATCCAGCGTGACCCCTGGAATTATTGAGGCCGTGCGCCATAATTTCCCAACCGCGTGCCAGAGCCGCTGCTACAATCGGTGGGTAAAGTTGGCAAATCTCCGCGTTAAGAGCCGCCGTTACTTTGACGTTGGGGTAGTGGTCAAACAAATCAAACAACCGCCAGATACCTACACGGTTGCCATAGTCACGCCAGCCATAGTTAGCAATTTCAGGTAGGCTGGTCAGATGTGGTTGGATGGCCGTCCCCAACGTACCGAACTCGAAATGCTCGATATTGATGACTATCCAGGCCGCTAACCCTTTGTCGTCAGGCCACCGCCACTTTTTGCGGGTAGGGAGAGCAGTATAAGGAGGAAATAAATCAGGCATTAGCTGTCTTTAAAAGCCTTCCTTTATTGTAAATAGCACTCTGAACGCAACCGAGTGCTGCTAGATAAAAAAGAATGCAGCAGAAACCCTTTTCAGGAACAGGAGAATCTAACCACACCACGTACAAAATATCTTCTACCTCTTGCTCTAGGTCTTCTAATACAGCTTGAATTTTTTTTCAGTCCAGCACAAAGCTCAAACACCTCTTCCCACGCCCCTTTGTTAGTAGCAAACAAACGTTGCAGGAAAATCTCATTCTCGCTGTAAGCTAGAAGACCAGACGCTAACTCAGAAAATTTCTCGTTAATATCTAAGTTGTCCCCAGCTATGATTTCAGTTTGAATAGTTTCTACACTCATTGGAAAATCCTTATAAAATCCTCGAATTTAATGTCAGCTATCAGACCTCTTTCGCCCCGCTCTAAAAGTCTTTGATGTGCCTCATTAGAACGATAAAACTCGTAACAAGCTCTCCGTTTAGCTCAAAGATATGTTCTCTACCTTTAGACCCTCGAACTGTCCATCTACCATCAAATTGAATAAATACATTACTTTGTCTGGCTCGTTGTGCGTCGGTCAAGGCAATGCTTAATTCGTTTTCGTGGGTGGCGGCGAGTGTATGTAAATAATGCGCCAGGGTTGGCACGGCGAGGGCTGCGACGACCAACAAGGTCAGGGTCGCAATCACACGCGGAGTTTGGGAAGCAAACTTTTGGGTGCTATGTCGCAAACCTCCCACCGTGAAGGCCATCCCCAACACGAACAAACTGTTGCCCAAAATCGAACCAATTAACGCTGCCTGTACCACTTCGACCAACCCAGCTTGTAGGGCGAAAATGCCGATAAAAAGTTCGGGTAGGTTGCCGAGGGCCGACTGTAAAACTCCGGTTGCGCCCGCCCCCAAACGCGAACCAATTTGGTCTGTCGCCACGCCTATCAGGGCAGCTAAGAAAGCCAGAGCCGCGCCCGCCGCCACAAAAGTAAGGACGGCGTTGGCGTTAGTGATAGTTAGAATAGCGGCCAGGATAGTGGCATTGAGCCGCCCACCATTATCCATTCGCGGCGGCTCAATGCTACTGAGGTACTATTTCGTGTTTTGCCTGCTATCAATAGGGCTACTCCTTTTGACTATTTGGGCAAAAGGCTGTTTAGAGGCCGCGTCGGGTGATGCCGGGCGGCGGGTTGCGGGTTTCAGCTTCCAGAGCGGCAGCTTTTTCATTGGTTAGTTTGGCAATTTCAACTGGCGTATCTATAATCGGTGCAATAAGTGCGACCTGAGCATTTTCGGCAGTCGCCGCGCGTTCGTTTTCGCGCACCAGCACCATTTTGGCGGTTCGGTTGCTAATTAGCCCATAAAGGGCCATCCCAAACAACACCATCGGTATCAAGACTGCCACTACGGAAACAATTAAAATTAGCAGTGTGACCAGGCCGACGATAAGCGAAAAGCCGACATATTTGAACATCGCCAGCAGCGCGTTCCGTAACAACAAGCGCAAAGGTAAGCGACCATCTGGCTCCATACGCACGGCCAGCGGCCATAGATACAACTGGAGCATAAACCAGGTCAAGATTACATACACCCATACAATATACATCAGTCGGATAGGACTATCGCTGAAACCTGGCTGGCTGTAGAAAACCAGATTGAAAACGGCCAACAAAATAAATAAGGAGTTGATACCAGCCAGCAGCCAGCCTCGACGGTAATAGCGTTTGATACCTGTCCAGAAATCCGCCAGTTCTATGCGTTCGCGGCGGGAGGTGTCGGCGGTCATATAAAACATTCCGATAGTAGTGGGGCCACCCAGGAGCGTCATAATTACGAAAGCCACCACAAAAATGAGCAGACCGCCCTTTATCAAGCTACCCACGAAAACGCCCGGCAGTAGCGATAAGGCCCACACGATGTTAGCCGTCGCCAGCACCAAAATATTTTCCCACAGGTCTAATAACGACCTACCCACCGCGCCTAAAGCCTGCCTTAACAATATTTTCTCCTTATGCCATTCCTTGCTTGCTGCTTAGATAGTATCATAAACGTTGCCAACCTTTTTGGCAACTTGACAGACTTAGCACCGCCCCCGCTCACCTTAGTATTTGACCTGGTTGGCTCAAGTAATTAAAACATAAGACAGTTATATTGTCAGTTTTATAAAGGCGCGAGGTGCGGTATGACCCAATTACAAAAAGATATTATCAAAAAACCAACCTATCCTGAAAGCGATGGTAAACCGATGGCCGAAAACACCGTGCAGTATCGTAATATCGTCACCACCAAAGAAGGTATTGAAAATGTGTTTCGTCACAGACCAGATGTGTTTATAGCGGCGGATTTGCTTTGGTATCCGGTCGAGGGCAACGAGGATTTGCGGGTTGCACCGGATGTGCTAGTAGTATTGGGTCGGCCCAAAAGAGATCGGCGCAGGTACTTGCAATGGGAAGAAGATAATATTGCGCCCCAGGTAGTGTTTGAGATTTGGTCACCTGGCAACCGAAATAAAGAGAAGCGCAACAAGCTTGAATTTTACCAGAAGTATGGAGCGCAGGAATATTACACCTATGATCCGGACAGGGGGTTGCTGGAGGGTTGGCGCAGACAACCAACTTCGAGCGGTTCGCAGCTGCTGCCTGTACCCAAAATGCAGGACTGGACCAGCCCGTTGCTAAAAATCAAGTTTGAGTTAGTAGGCAAAAGCATGGAGTTGTACGGCCCGGACGGGAAACGCTTTTTGAGTTTCCCTGAAGTGTTAGAGCTGGCCGCAAAGGAACAGCAACGGGCAGACCACGCCTGGGAACGAGCGGAACAGGCCGAAGTAGCAAGTAGGGCGGAACAGCAACGAGCAGAGAGGGCGGAACAAGAGATAACCAGGCTCAAAGAACTACTGCGGCAGGCTAATCTTCCTTCCGAATAACATCATTGCAATTACTTAGAATGGTGACTTGTCAGCCTGGATGAAGGTTATGCGGAATGAGGGGTCTGTTCTTTATCCGACATTTAGTAACAGATGCTCCGGCCCGCAGCAACCAGTTGACCTTTCCGCTCACAGCCCGAAGGAGTGGAGGGGTGAGTAGTTACCCATTATTAATTAATTCGGGACAAGTATCCAGGCGTAACTACCTCCGTCCGCGCCGTGCAGCACCGCCTGCAATTGATAATGCTGACGAATGGCCCCTTCAAAGCCGGACGGCCAACTTTTAGCCCCATCGAGTTGCGTAGTCAAAGGGTCATAACCAAACACCATTACTTTGTAACGTTGGCGCACCATATCTTGCACGATGGCCTGACCGTCGCGTTCCCCGGCAGCCACTAATTGGCGGAATACAAAATGGTCGAAAATATGGTCAGGTCGTCCGGCGGTCAGGGCGGGAGCGGCCAGTTCCACAAATAGTTCTTGGTCGGTTGTAGTGTGCTGGCTCAAATAAGCACTCGCCCCCTCATATACAGGTTGCAGGATGGCCCGCAGGTCGGGTTGAAGATAAACTGACCAGCCCGAAACAGCCAGCAGCAAGCCAATTTGCCCCCCCGTCATTATTTTTTGCCAGAGTTGGAACTTTTCCGGGTTTAGGTAAGTTGGTATCAGCAACCCACCGCTTACAACACAGGTAAAAGCAATCACTTCTAGCAAATAATAATCCGTTGCCCCCAGTTTTCCACACGTAAGGGAAACTGACGCGGCTATCGCTCCCCAAAAAAACAGCAACTGGTGAAATCTACTGGCCCTGAAACGTTTCCAAAGTAGGTAGTAAGCTACCAAGAGCAAAGGCCAATAAAAAATCAGGAAAACGCCCACTGTCTGGAACACCTGCGCGACTGAAAAAGGGGTGAACCGCTCGACGGTTAAAAAATAGGGATAACGGCCTTCGGTTAGCAGCGTCAGCACAGCTAAAATTAGACTATTTAGTAATACCCCGGCTACGCCAAAGAAAACTGCTTCACGCCTGCGGCCTGCCCAAAAAAGGTACAGCATCAAGGCCAGGGGCGCGGCTACTAGCGATTGTTTAGTAAAAAAAGCCAGAGTGAACAAAGGCAAGGCTTTGAGCAAGATTGTACCAACGAAGCTAAAAGTATGAGTCAGTTCCGCCCGGCCTACAACGTATAAACCTGTAAGCACGAAAGCCAGTCCCAACGCATCCACCCGTCCAGTGCTGCCCCATTTGAAAACCGGGTAAAAGCAGAAAAATAGGCTGGCTGCCGTAAAGCTTATTAGTCGGCTGGTTTGAAAAAGATTTACCAGACGATAGATCAAAAAAACTGACCATCCGAGGCCGAGCAAGGTCAGCAATCTTGCGCCATATAGTGGGGACAGGAAGCCAGCTGGGTCGTGTGACCCCCATAAGAAGTTGCCCACTGCCCCTAATCCCGCCGCCAGATAGGGAAAGACAGGCGGATATTCCAGGTCGGTGGCGTTATAAAACGAAGTATTGAAACTGTAAGTAGCGGCCAGGGCCGGATTGTGCATGATGCGTTGAACACCACGCACTACCAATACTTCACTATAATCGGTCTGAATGGGATTAAGCACATTTAGTAGCATATAAACGAAGTTTTGGACGGCGATGGCAAAGATGAGCAAACAAACCAGCCAGAACCATTTTGGTATAGGACGCATTCTTGCTGGTTGACTCTGCTGGGTGTCAGGACTTGAGCCAACAAAAGTCAGATTGGGCATGGGGCAAGCCTACTTTCGGGTGGCTATCTTACGGCTACAGCTGGCTGCACTATGGGTAGATGCGGTTCGACTTCGTTAAAATGGGTACTGAACCAGCTTTGAGCATCGAAGGCTGCTTCGCCCATGTCCGGCATCACCCTATCATAACGGCCATCGGGCAACAGTACGCGGGCCTTTTGGTTGTCACGCAGATAGGGTTGCAAAATGTTATTGTAAAGATGTTCCTTGAGAGCCGCATTTTCGATAGGGAACAGGGTTTCCACCCTGCGGTCAAGGTTGCGCTGCATCAAATCGGCACTGCCCAGGTAAATTTCTTGCTGGTTGCCGCCACCGTTGCAAAAATAATAGATGCGGCTGTGTTCCAGATTACGCCCTACAATGCTAGTGACGCGAATATTCTCACTCAAGCCCGGCACACCAGGGCGCAGACAACAAAGCGTGCGTACCACCAAATCTACCTTGACTCCGGCCTGGCTTGCTTTGTACAGCATATCCACCGAAGCAAAATCTACCAAAGCGTTTATTTTGAAAATAATGTGAGCCGGACGGCCCGCCTGGGCGTGTTCAATCTCGCGCTCGATGCGTTTGAACAAGCCTTCGCGTACTCCGTGCGGTGATACCAACAGTTTGCGGAACTTTGGCTGGTAGCTATAGCCAGTCAGCGAATTGAACAACATCGAAGCGTCCGCGCCAATATCGGGGTTGCAGGTGAAAAAGCCCAGGTCGGTATAGCCTCGTGCTGTTTTGACATTGTAATTACCAGTGCTGAGGTGGACGTAGCGGCGAATACCGTCCGCCTCTTTGCGTACCACTAATAGCACTTTGCAATGGGTTTTGAGTTCAATCGAGCCATAGACCACGTGAACCCCGGCTTTTTCCAAAGCTCGCGCCCACTCAATGTTGTTTTCTTCGTCGAAACGGGCCTTGAGTTCTACCAGGGTCGAAACTTGTTTGCCGTTGATGGCCGCTTTCGCCAATTCTTCCACGACGGGTGAATGGCTGCCCACTCGATAAATGGTCTGTTTGATAGCCAGCACATCCGGGTCATCAGCGGCGGCCTTGATAAAATCAATGACGGGAGCGAACGAGTCGTAGGGGTGGTGCAACAAAATATCCTGGGCGCGGATAGCGTTAAAGATGTTTTGGGGATTACGCAGGGCTACAGGTACGTGCGGTTTGAAGGGCGGGTCTTTGAGGGCAGGTAAATCCAGGTCGTTTAGCTCAATCAGATCGCTCAGGCCCAGCAGACCCACGACGGGATAAACTTCGTTGGGCGTAATTTCCAGGTTGTCTATCAACAAGTTTTTAATCTGGTCGGGCATACTAGAGTTGACTGTCAGGTTGACTACCGCCCCAAAACCGCGTCGTTGCAAGCTAGTCTCGATGGTTTGCAATAAGTCACCCGCTTCATCTTCCCTAATTTCCAGGTCGGCATCCCTGATTACCCGAAACGGATAGGTTTGGCAAACTTCCATTCCTTCAAACAATTTGGGTAGGTTGGCCGTAACCAACTGTTCCAACCACACAAACCCAACTTTGAGGTCGCCCGCATTCCCATTAAGGGGCGCGGTTTGGGCGATTTTGTCGTCGGCTTGTTCCATCGGAATGGGAACGAGACGTGGCAGAATCGTCCCGGGCGGGATTTTTAGACGGGCAAAATGTTCTTCACCCCCTGCGTCGCAGACCACAATTGCCAGATTGAGGCTCAGGTTGGAGATATGTGGGAAAGGGTGGCCTGGGTCAACCGCCAATGGGGTGAGGACGGGATACACTTTTTCGTCAAAGTAGGCATCGAGGCTGGCTTTTTGACCAGCGGTTAGTTCATTATAGTTGTAAATCACAATATTGTTTTGAGCCAGCCGCGTCTGCAAAGTCTCGTGGAAAAAACGGTAGGCGATTTCGGTCAAAACTGTCGAGCGTTCCCGAATCAGTCGCAATTGCTCGGTGGCGGTCAAACCGTCCTCGCTAGGTTCTGAAAGTCCGGCTTCAACCTGCTCTACCAGACCGCTCACTCGTATCATAAAAAACTCGTCCAGGGTGTTGTGAAAGATAGACAGAAATTTAATTCGTTCCAACAGGGGGTGTCGCTCGTCCATCGCTTCTTCCAGCACGCGCAAGAAAAATTCCAGCTGACTCATTTCGCGGTTAAAATATTTGTTAGCCATAATTTTATTTGTTAATTTGCCTTTTCCCAACCTATATTATTCACTGTCTATGCAGTTCTAATTCAGCTAATTTTATGCCATCTTGCCGTCTTTTGTCAAAACGCCAAACTTTAAGACAAGTCCAAACCAATTCTCAGCAGGCGTTAAGTTTGCTGGGCTATACTGAACCTGTAACCAAGAGATAGCAACAAATGGTTTGACCCTTCTGGTAATGACCGGAGCGGTAGTTATTATAAATAGGAAAATAATCGAAAGGATTGTATAGATATGAACGCGAAAGATTTGACCAAAAAGAAAGTACGGAACGCTTTGGGCGGGGCAGCCCTGGCCGTTGGCTTGATTTTAGGCGGCGCATCGGCTTTGCCCGCCATCACCCATGCTCAAACTGCCTCTACTTCGGCGGCCGCCAGCCAGACTACCCCAGCGGCTAGTCAGACCACCCCAGCAGCCAGCCAGACCGCCGCTCCTTCGCAAGGGCAAAACAACCAGACAGCCCCTACTCAGGACGATACCGATGGTCCTAGACGCGGTTTTGACGGCAACGGTGGTAAAGGCGGACACGGTGGCCCTGGTGGTAAAGGCGGACCTGGTGGCGGTTTGAGCGGCGTTATCAGCAGTGTGAGCGGCAATACAATTACGCTTAAACAGGCCAATTCTATTGTTATCACGGCGACGGTCAGCAGCAGCACCACTTATAGCGAAGCAGGCAAAACCATTACGCTGGCTGATTTGAAAGTTGGGGAAACGGTGGCTCTGCACGAAACCCGCAATACTGACGGCACGGTAAACGTATCCGGGGTAGATGTAGTTTTGAACCACGCGAACGGCTCTATCAGTGCCATTAGTGGCAACACCCTGACCATTACGCGGGCCGACGGTTCAACTACTAAAGTGAACGTAGATACCAGCACCACCTACCAGGATTTGGGTCAGAGCAGCAACCTGTCCGCGCTTAAAACTGGTATCAAGGTTGAAGTGGCGGGTATGTTTGGCAGCGATGGTAGCCTCAACGCGCAAGTGGTGAACGTCCAGCACGACCATTTGGGCGGCACAGTGACTGCGATTAGCGGCAACACGATTACGGTACAAGGTGGGGGTGGCCCTGGCCGCGATGGGAACGGAAAAGGCCCACGCTCTGACACAGCCAACGGTTCGACCAGCACGGCGACACCTGCTGCTACGACTACTACCACCACGACCCGCACCATTACGGTAGGCAGCGACACCAAATACTTAGCCGCAGGTCAGGCCACTCAACTTTCCAGTATCAAGGTGGGCGACCAAATTGAGGCTGCCGGGACGTTTAGCAGCGACAGCAACAATCTCACGGCTTTGCAAGTGACGGTGCGTTTGCCCGATTTTCACGGTCAGGTCACGGCAGTGAGTGGCAACACCATTACCTTGCAAGACCGGGGTACGACCCGCACTGTTGAGGTCAATAGCAGCACCAAGTATCTGAACGGCACGGCCACCGCAGCTTTGAGCGATGTCAAAGCAGGCGTGAACGTCGAGGCGCAAGGCACGCTAGACGCGAGTGGCAAACTGACCGCCACGACTATCCAGTTGGGCCAGCCGCAACAGCCGCACAAATAAGCAACGGGGGCGAAGTCCATTGGCGGAGCAATGTCCCACACAATGCCTTGTATGAGGCTGCTCCGCCAGCCGATGGTTCGGAACGTAATTTGTGAGACATTGCTCCGTCAATGGACTGCCTTAAAACCATCGGCTGGCGGCAACCAGTTGAAGCAATGTCCCACAAATTTAGCTCATTGCTCTCAGCTAAATGTAATAGTGAGAGGTGGCAAGTCCAATCCAAAGGGTTGGGCCTGCCACGTTTCCCCGACAGCTACAAACATTGCGTCGGTCAAAGTGCCTGTAGTGATAACTTCCCCAGCCGACAACCCTTTACCCCCGTTTTGACGGCTGACCAGTTCGGCTACTCCTCCTAACGACAGAGCCGGGCTACCCAGGACGTTTTGGCCCGCCCCTTCCGCTTCCACCGCTCCGTTTTTGTGCAGTTTCAGGGTCAGGTTTTGTAGTTGTTGCGCTAGAGTTTCCAAGTTAGTTTCACTCAAAACGTGGGTCTGACCGATAATCAGGGCCGCGTGAAAACCGAAATCGGCTACCATATCCGCCGCCCGAAAGTGCCAGTTAGCATAATTGCAATCCACGATTTCAAAACCCAACGCCATCCATTCAACCGCCGCCAAAACTTTGGTAGCATCCTGGCTTTGTGCGCCGTTCAGGTCAGCCTTGAGCTTAAAAACTATTTCCGGCTCGATTTTCGGCGCAACCATACCTGTCAAGCTCAAAGTCGTTTGATTATTTGGGGCGTAGTGAACTGTATTATCATAAGTATATGACCAGATCGGGCCGTCCAAATTCAGGCGCGGCCAGACTGCGGGGTTAGTAAAGCCGACTTTGCGCCCATTAGTTTGATGTCCCTGGGCCAGCAGTTGGCGCGTTAGTTCAGCCCCTACCGCGTAAGCGTCAGGCATTTCAAAATCTTGATAGGTGGCGGAAGGGCGTGTGGCCGTAGTTGCCCCTGTTTTAGCCGCCATCAATTCGGCGGCGAGTGCCGCCACATCTATTTGTGCCATATTTCTCCTTATCGTGTTGTCATTTCGAACCAATGATTTGTATCAAATGTTGTCATTCTGAACGGAGGCTCTCCGAAGTGAAGAATCTGTTGCTGGAGACCTTCGAGCGGCAGAGTATTAAAACCTTAGCAACAGACCCTTTGCTACGCAGCAAACAGTTGACGCTTCCGCTCAGGGTGACATAAACCACTACACAAACTGTTCAGGATGACAAAATTCCGTCCCACTGGTAAATCAAAAATCCGTTTTCGTCATAAACCAGGCTGAAGTGGGTGACGGGTGCGCGGGTGATGAGCGGGCGCAGAGCCGAACGCGATTGCCATTCCGATTGGTCTAAATAAAGATGGTCAAGTTGCAGATAGCGCACGCCATAGTCCCGCATCACTCCTTCGATTTGGGCAAGACTGGCGTTGTTGGGTATCATCACGCCGCGTCGGTCTGCGTGGAAGCTCAACTCCCACACGCTGCGGCTCATAATTACTGCGTCAGGTGGCGTATTGTGTTTGAGCCAATCGGCAGCGATAACAATGCCAGTTTTGCCCGTATCGGCAATTCCATCCCCGATGGTCTGGCTCAGGTTGGGCCAAAATAATAACCAGACCGCCCCCGCGATAGCCCAACCGCCCAACCGCCCTTTAACATTAGAACTGACGGTAGCAGTTTTGTTCTCGCTTGTTACTGGCACATTGTTGGTACTCAGGGTAGAACTGGCTTTGTCAGTTGGCGGAATGGTGTCGGTTTTTATTTTAGCATAAATCCAGCCCAGGCCGTAAATTCCCAACGTGTAGAGCCAGGGCCGCCACGCCAGAAAATAGCGCGGTTCATAGTGCCAGTACAAATTGATAAAAAGCTCGTAACATAGGAAAACCCAGCCAGCCAGTTGTAGCAGACCCAGGCTACGTCGTGGTAGTACCGCCAGTCCCAATACCGCCAGGATTAATAATAAAGGGGCTTCGTATTTGCCTTGCCACAAGTCGTCTAGTTGGTGGGCGAATTGCTGACTTTTTATCTTAAAATCCGAGTCGTAGCCGTAAGCCAGTAGCAAATTCGGGCCGGGCAATGGTTTGTGATCAGGGTAATACAGGTTATAAATGCTTTCGTCGCTCTGACTCCATTTGTTGAGCCAGGCATCATAACTTTCGGTGGAATAAACTGGTTTGCTAAAATCTAGCTGGTTACGGATAAAATAGGGTGAAGTTACCAGTAATATCAGACCGCCCCATAGCAGCAAGCTTCGCCAGGGCAACCGCACGGTGGTAGGTCTCCACAATTTCAAAAATAGCGCGGCAGTGCCCAACGCCACTAAAATCACCGCTCCGCCAGGCTTGCTCAAAAAAAGCAGACCGCCCCACCCACCACTAACCAGCCATAACCGTCGGGTCGGGTGGCCTAGCCAATTTAGCCAGACTTTTGGTTGTGTGCCTGTGTGCGGTTGGGTTTTGGCAATATTTTCTATTGCTCCGCCATCTATTGGTTTACAATGTAGAGCAGTATAAAAGCTGAAAAGGGTCAGCCACAAAAGCAAGCTAAAGGCCAGGTCGTTGATGGGGTAGGCGACGGTATCCAGGAAAATCGGGGAGACCAGGGTTAGCAAAGCCGCACCTACAGCGGTCTGACGGTTGAAATAGCGGCTGACATAATAAAAAATCGCCCAGGCCAAACCCACCATCAGCAGTAAATTGGGTAGTTTGGCGGCGAAGGCAGTCGGGCCGAACAACAACATAAACGGCACAGTCAGGAGGGGTTGCAAAAGCGGCCAGGTATCGGCGGGGTGGGGCAGATGTGGGTAGAACTGGTAAAATTGGGCGGCGTAATCCACCGCGAAGCCATTGCTCCGCAGCAAATTCCGGGCTACCACACCATTATCCGCATAATCGGCGTGACCGATGAAATCCATCTGACTGACCATCAGCAGAGCCAAAACAAAATAAAGCGTGCTGGCAACTAGCAGCAGATTACGCGCCAGTTTTCCTTGTTCCAGACGAGCGGGCCATGCCAGCAAGACTTCGCCTACCTCACGCCGCCAAACCAGCAGAGCGATGGCAACCGCAGTCCAGGCTACAAAAGGCAGAAGGTAGGGGGTCTGCCACAGGTTGGGCAAGATTAGTGGCAAAATTAACCAGGGCAAAAGGGCCACTAACGCTATAACTACCACCCGCCAAATTTTTTTGACACGCCGGGTTATGGCGAGGGCCACCGCAGCCAGGTACAGCCAGGCCCAGGCCAAAATATCGAGCGCGGGCCAGCGTAGGGTAGGCACACTCTGCCATTCAATCTTGAGGACGCGCACTCCTAACTTACGGCTGTCGCCAGTCACATTCAAGAGAGGCGATTTGATTTCCACTTTGAGACCATCAGCCCCGACCTTATTGGGTAGCTCGAAGGAAACCGTTTGCGGTGTTTCGTTCGTCAGCGTAGTTGTGCCAAGCTGGATATTATTGACCAGAATAGTGACGGGAATGGAAGCAGACAAGGTTTTGAAGATGGCGGCGGGCGGGCCACCTAATGTGACGTTCAAGCGGGCGGGTGCGGCGGGTGCAATAGGGAAGCTAACAGTACCATCGGCGATTCCATTAGTCGCGCTGCTACCACCCGTCCAGCGAAAACGAGGCGTACCCGCTTCGTCACCATTGAAACCGCTTACAAAAGGCGCGTCGCCAAGTTCGCCCACGTTAATAGTGAAACTGCTTTTGATGGACGCTGTCAACATCAATAAAACTGCCCCACCAACCAGGAGTAGCAGGGCAGCCAGCAGAAGATTTTTATACCTGTAGAAATTCACCGCAGCAACCAGTTGGCGGCCAGAGAAAGCAGAGAATTTAGAGAAGATGCCTTGCAATGCCTACTTACCGCCTATTTATTTCTGTCAGGCTGTATAGTTACTAGGACTTTCGCTTATAGCAGAGCTTGTCACCCTGAACGGAGTGAAGGGTCTGTTCAAAACCGCTCCGAACCGAACAGATGCTTCACTCCGCAGAGCCTCCGTTCACAACCCTGCGGGCCGTGACAAGCGAAAGTCCTAGTTACAAGAAAGCAGAATATAAGTTACTTAGATCGCGTTTTGGCCCTTCAACATATTTTCAAGCTGGGTGGCCTGGAACTGGTCGTGAACGGCGATACGGCTTAGTTCCAGTTCCAAATCCTCGCCTTCTTCGCCCTCATTTTCGCCATCCTCCGTATTAGCAGCGTGTTCGGCGGCTTCGGCCAATTCGTGTAGCTGTCGGCTGTTGGCGGCAAATTTCTGTTCGCGTTTAACTGCGTGGGCCAGGAAGTTTTGGTCGTCCCCGCCTTCGCTTTGTAACAGTTGCTTAATTTCGTCTGGCTCAAGCTGAATATCCGGTTCTTCATCAGAAACCACCGCTTCCGAAAACGTACCGAGATGGGTCATGTGCCAGACGGCAGTATCCAACATCAAGGTGCTTTTTAGTTCCCAATTTTGGCTCTTAAAAGCTTGATGCAGATAAAGCAAAACCGTCGAATATTCTTCTTTGATACGCTGGTTGAGCATTTTTACCAACGGATGGTCGTCTCGGCTTTCGTCTGTCGTATCTACTTCGCGGGTCTGGCCGTTTTTGTTCATCTCCAAATCCTGGTCGCGTTGTTGGGCCGAGTCGGGGCTGCGATTCCAGGGGCCGGTATCGGAATGGGGCAACTGCTTGTTGGGGTCGCCGCCCATTTCGGTTACGAAGCCACGAAATTTTTGTTGGTGGGTCAATTCGTCTTTAAGGATACGTTGTAACACGAACTTTACATCGGGTCGGTCTATCGCTTCGATATGTTCGCGGTACTGGACGATGGCGCGTTCCTCGGCATCAATATCCAGCAGCAGCAAATCGGAGCGGGGCGCGTCGCCGTCCAGATCAAGGAAAATCGGGTCGCGCTGCATCGAAGGGTCGCCGCCCAACTGCACGATTTTCTCGCCCAGCCAGCGAAAATGGCGCATTTCGTCGCGGGCAATGCCTTCGACTTCGGCTGGCACTTCCCCTTCGCCCAACTTGTAGGCGTGTTGCAGGTACTGGACGATGGCCGCGTGTTCGCCCCGCATATCGTCCTGGAGCAGGTCTATAATTTCGGCCACAGTGGTAGCCTTTTTCAGGGTTTCGGTCACGAGCTTGCCTTTCTATTTTGCCATAGGCAATGCTTTTATGCTTATAACTGGCTGCATCTTAGCAAAGTTGCGTATGACCGTCAAACAGGATAGGGTTATCAGCAGTGTACTGGCGGGAATTGTATTATAATAGCGATGCTTACGATGGTGATATGTAATTACTCACCTGTCATTCCGAGCGCAGCGAGGAATCTCTAACCCGGTTTTAAATTAGAGATTCCTCGTAACTATTCAGCCAAGTGCATTTGTCACGGCCCGCAGGGTTGCGGAGGAACGAGGAATCTCTAACCCGGTTTTCTAATTAGAGATTCCTCACTACGCAGAGCCTTCGTTCGGAATGACAAATCAGGTAGGGGCTGAGTAGTTACGGTGATATTAGTTTTCATTTTGAGGAACTTTGCAAACCCAACCCAGGCCCACCCCAACCGAAGACACAAACCCGCCGGAAACTACTCCACCTCCTGCGGCCTCCCCCCAACCGCGCCGGACAGCCGCCAAAAGTTTGAATTTGGGTCTGGCGGCGGCAGGTTTGGTGCTTTATATTTTGTACCTGACCAAAGGGGCGGATTTCTATAGCCACCTACCGGGCGGGCGCAAGCTGCTTTTTCCAGTTGCAGGTCTGGCTTTTGTAGGATTGGCGGCGGCGCGGCTTTATATTGGTATCGGGCGGCAGGGTCTGGCAGCTGCTCCGGGCCGGGTCTGGCAACGGGTCGGAGTACGGGAATGGACACCCGTTGCGCTTATTTTTTTGCTGGCGTTGGCTCTGCGATTGTGGGGCATCAACTTTGGCTTGCCCAATCTGGAACAGGTGGACGAATGGGCGGTGGCAGACCGGGCCTTGCACATCGTCCAGACGGGCAACTTTGACCCGCTCGATTATCGCAATCCGGCCCTGCCCGACACTGACCGTCAGGCTTTTACCTATCCCACCCTTTACACTTATCTGGAAACGGGTGTGTTTGCCGCTCGCTTTTTACAGGGAGTAGCTGCCGATAAATATGAAGCGGTTGCTAATATCACGGCGGCCACCGTTAAGCCCGATTTTTATCTGTGGGGGCGGGCTTTAACGGCCCTTTTGGGCGCACTAACGGCGGTTCTGGTTTACGTGGTGGGGCGGCGTTTCTACGGGCGCAAAGTCGGGCTGGTGGCGGCCCTTTTTATGGCTTTCTTTTACCTCAACGTCCAAAACTCGCACTTCATCACAACCGACGTGCCAAGCGGCTTTTTCGCCCTACTGCCGTTCCTGTTTATCTGGCCGATTTTGCAGGGTCGTGATAATTGGAAGCTTTACGGGGCGGCGGGTTTGCTGGCGGGTCTGGCCGTAGCTACCAAATATAATAATGCCTTGATTATGCTACCCATCGTGGCCGCGCATCTGCTGGGCAGACCACCCCGACGCTGGCTAAACTGGAATATTGGGCTGGCGATGGTTGGGTTGCTGGCGGGTTTCGTAGCCAGTGCGCCGTTTATAATCTTCCATCTGCCCAATTTTCTGACCGATGTGGCCGAGATTGTCAACCACTACCAAAACCTGGGCCACGCCGGGTATCAAGGCGACAACAACTGGCTTTATTATTTGCAGGCTATCGGTTACGAAAATCTGGCGATATTGGGGCTGGCTATCGTGGGAATCATTATCGCTTTTGCTCGTCATAAAGGTCGTGACCTAGTTTTGCTATCTTTCCCGCTCGTATCTTATTTGCAGCTTTCTTCCTACAAAGTCAACTTTACCCGTAATCTGATGCCTATTCTGCCGTTCCTGGCGATTTTTGGCGGTCTGGCTCTGGTGCTGCTGTTCGAGGGCTTTTTCAAATTCACCAAAGAGCGTTTTAGTAACAAACTCCGACTGCAAAATTTGGCGATAGGTGGTTTGGCTGCGTTGGCAATTGCTGGCCCAACTTTTTCGATTATCAGTTACGATAGCTACAATGCCAGACCCACCACTCGCGCCCTGGCTCTGGATTGGGCTACCGATAATCTGCCGCGCGGCGCAAAACTCTGGCTAGAACCGGGTTCGCTCGAATATTTGCCTCCCAATCAGTACCAAAGTGGGGGCGGCGATAGCGTATTAGCTCATCCTTTCGATTGGTACAGGGCCAACGATTATAATTATGTGGTTTTGAGCGAGGCCACCTACAAAAATTTGTATCTAAAGGGCGACCCTGGCTACAAAAGTCTGGTTGATGGGCCACTTCCGGCTAACTTTAAGCTGGTTAAAAGCTTCCAGCGCGATGCTAATCAGCCCGGCCCTACCATTATTATTCTCAGTACAGGTCTGGCTGTAGTGGCTGCCTCACCTACGGCCTTTAATATTCAAAAACCGCTTGACATACCGCTTGGGCAAATCAAACTGATTGGTCTGGATACGGCAGCTGAAACCAAAGCCGGAAGTAAACTGCCTATCGTCTTGTACTGGCAAACCCTGGCCCCGCTCCAAACCAACTACACGGTTTTTATTCATTTGTTGGACGATAAAAATCAGATTATAAGCCAGCTTGACATAATGCCACTTGCTAATACCCGACCTACTAAGCTTTGGAAAACGGGCGAAGTTTTGCGCGACCCTTATACGTTGCCGTTGCCAGCCAAACTTGCGCCCGGCAATTATCATCTGCACGTGGGATTGTACGATGCCAGCAACGGAGCGCGGCTCAAAACGCTGGCAGGTCCGAATGAGCTAGATTTGGGAGACATCAAAGTTGTATAATCACGCTCCACCGGACTATGTTTGCCCGTTTTGTTTGATTGGACAAGGTATCGAAAACGCAGCAGTTTATACTGTCCAATCTGACGTAATATATCGTGACGAGATAGTAACGGCTTTTATAGCGGTGACATGGTGGCCCAACAATCCCGGCCACGTTTTGGTGATACCCAATGCCCATTTTGAGAATATTTTTGATTTACCACTCCATCTCGGCGGCGAAATCTTTCGGGTTAGCCAGCAAATAGCAATTGCCTTTAAGCAGGTTTATGGGTGTGACGGAGTTTCGACGCGCCAGCATAACGAGTCGGCGGGCAATCAAGAGGTCTGGCACTACCATCAGCACGTTTTTCCCCGCTACACCGACGACCAGCTTTATCAGCAAAATCGCTGTCTAACTACCTCTGTTCAACGTCTGCCTTATGCCCAAAAGTTGCGTCAGGCTCTAAATTGGCAGAGTTAGAATTAATTAGTAAGGATTAGCGTCTGCGTCCGATACGGCGGGTGCTAACGAAGACAGCCAGCAACGTGCCGACCACGAAGATACCAAAGAAGACAAGAATGGGCGGCGGGCCATCAGATTTGTCGGTGGTAGTTTGATTAGCCGGACCGGGCGTAGGACTGGGCTGAGGCGTGGGCGTAGGGGCAGGCGTAGGGCTGGGTTGGGGCGTAAATGTGGGGGCAGGCGTAGCAGCCGCTTGATATAGGGGAGCGGGCGGGGCGAAGGCGAGGGCATTTTGATTAAGATTGATTAACCCTGCGCCTATACCACAAAATAGCAAGGTGCAGAAAAAGGCCAACCGAGCCGGGTTTAACCCAGCGTATCGGCTGACTTTTTGCCTTATGACATTTTCGAGGTTAAGAAGCATGGGCCAGGCTTAACTGTAATTGCTGCAATTCGTCGAAGGCTTGAACCTGAGCCTTGTCATCGGCCTTCAACTCGTCTTGAATATCGAAGGCACTGTTCCAGAGGTCGGGCCGCGCCCCTTGTATGCCATCTTTGAGCCGGGCGTAGAAAATCTGATAGTCAGTCAGAGTTTTCAGAAATTTTCGATGGAAATCCAGAGCATCCTCTGGCACATCGGTCATACCATTGACGGACGGAATAATTTCCTCGATGGTATCCAGCAGGATTTTAGCGTTGCGACCAAAGCGGCTCGAATTAGCCTGATCCAAACTTTTCAAGCTCCACTTGTCGTAATCGCCTTTTTGCACTTTACCGCCACCACCAGAATCCTGGTTAAAAGTATCCAGAGCGTTGGTCAAACGACGCTCATAGGGCAAAACCTGGCTGTAGTAGGTGATAACTGGTGGGGTGATTTTCTTCGGTTTGTTGGCTTCTTGCTTATAAACCACCACTCCTACCAGGCCGATCAGGGCCACCAGAATCGCACCCAACAGAATGGGCCATCTGGTTGGGCTACGCATAAAATTTGTCCAACCCGCCCCAATGATGTCGAACAATTCAAACAGAGGGTTGGGCAGACGACGTTTATGCTTATAGCGGACAGAGCGAGCGGTATGACGGTTGTATAAGCCGGAAGGGATATACACGGTCTTGCCACACTGGTCGCACTTTTGGATTTTATTTTTGCGGGCCAGATAATCGGAGTTGGTGAAACCACAGGTTTGGCAGACGATTACGCCCCGGTCATAGCCGCGCCAGGGCAAACTTGCGTCATGTTGATGCTGATTTACTTTAACGTGGAGACCACAGGCGGTGCAGCGTTCCAAACCGCCGGGAAAGCGGTTGCCACAACGCAGACATTCTTGAACAGGTAAGACTTCGGGCAAAGCCAGCAAATCGTCCTCTGCTAAGTCTTGCTCGTCATAAGCGTCATAAAGGTATTCTTGATTATGTTTATCCAGGTAAGCGTAGCTAGTTGAGTCTCCCGTGTTCACAGCATTTTGGTCTGATTGTTCGGATGCTCTACTGGTGCTTGGCAATTCTCGTATTCTCACATCTGTCGGCTGCTGTATAGCAATTTCTGCTCACTTCGCATTGGCCCAAAAACTCACATTCTTTATATAGACAGCCGAACACTACAAATTTTTATCGACAACCAAACAAATACACAAACTTGGTTGGAATTAGCGAAGGAGCAACACTGCAATCCTCAGAGCTTATCGCTCTTGAGTTTTAGATAGATTGATAATAAAACTAATAGCACAGTTTGTCAAGTCGGCCAGGGCAATAGCACAGGGCTGTTGCAGGAAAAAAAGCTTGACAAAACTCAAGACGCTAGTGCCAACAATTGCTGGTTGATAATGTAGTCTAAATCGCGCCGAGCAGCGGCCACATTCTCAACCTTACCTAAACCACTTAAACTTAACACTATATTGTTGAGTACGGCATTGGCCTGCGGTGCGTTTCCACGTCGTAACTGGCTGGCATCTTCTCCT
>JBBQZT010000037.1:0-49612 GCA_038207455.1 Chloroflexia bacterium | reverse complement strand
GAGAGCCGCTACACGCTCACGATAGCTAGGGTAAACCAGGTTTTCAGACATGGCCTCTACCGCCACTTGTTTGAAAAATAAGGTCAGATGTAGCTTTTACGTGAGATCCGAGCCCACATTTTGTGTAAAGTCGAGCTTAGATATAATCTCGCTTTTTCCTTCGATCACCAAAACCACAAACTACAACTTGAGAAAGAAGTCATATCAGACAAAGACCGTTATTCTTCAGGACTTAATCCCAATTTTATGTTTTATGATAGCGACAATTATAGTGCTAAAAAACCTGTTCTAAGTCTTAGGATTGAAACCGATGGTCAAAGAACACGTTTTTACCCAAAAGAAAACATAGATATAGATAAAGATAAATCCATTCTATCTCAAAAAAAGGATGGAGTTACATATCCAGAAATTACATTTATGGGCGAGTACCTTCCACAAATCCGTATATATAGAGGTTTGGATGCAGAAGCCTACGCCAAAATGCGAACTCAAGAACCGTCCAATCTCCCGCGCGATTTTTTGGCCGAAGATTTTAGTAATTTGAAGGTTGTACTAAATGATTTGCTCAATAAGCCAAAAACGAGGAAGGTAATAATCGAGAAACTCAGAGAACTATATGAGACCGCCGAAGATTTGAGAGCTAATGTCAATAGTGATGGCGATTTACAACTCTTTATACATGAAAAAGGTTTGCCAAATGGTATTTCGGCTCACCGTATGTCGCAAGGTACTTTGCACTATCTATATCTATTGTCAATACTTTGCCATCCACAGCCGCCACCTCTGGTTTGTATCGAAGAACCGGAATTAGGCTTGCACCCAGATGTTTTGAATAGTTTGGGTGACTTGCTAATCGAAGCGTCAAAACGAACTCAGCTAATTGTGACTACCCATTCGGACGTGCTTATTTCGGCACTCGAACCGGAAATGGTGGTGGTGTGCGAACGTGACGAAGATGGTACACATCTGAAACGGCTTGATAGCAAACGGCTCAAAAAATGGCTTGAAAAAGATGCACTAGGCGACCTCTGGCTGATGGGAGAGCTTGGGGGCAAGCGTTGGTAGAGATACGGATTTATATTGAAGGCGGAGGGGATAGGAAAAACACTAGAGAGAAGCTACAAGAAGGTTTTGCTAAATTCTTTGCAGAAGTGCTTACTACCAATAAACCGAAAATTATCATGTGTGGGCCACGCCGTGAAGCTTACGAGAAGTTTTTAGAAGCGTTGCAGGACCACCCGAACGCTTTTAACGTTTTGCTGGTGGATGCCGAAGAAGCGGTTAAGCAAGGCAAAACACCTATTGCACATTTGAGGGAACGCAAGGGCGACGAGTGGGATTTGACGGGAGTAGCCGAGGAGCAAATCCACTTAATGGTGCAGGTGATGGAGTCCTGGTTTTTAGCCGATAAGGTGGCCTTGCAAAAATTTTACGGACAGGGTTTTAATCTGAACGCTTTGCCCAAAGTTCGCAATGTAGAGCAGATTGCAAAGGCTGACCTGGAACGTGCTTTAGACGAGGCTACCCGCAAAACCCAAAAAGGCGAGTATCATTAAATAAATCACGCCCGACTGCTTCTGGATCAAATAGACGTGGCTAAAGTCCGTAAAGCCGCGCCTCATTGCGAAAAGCTTTTTATGACTCTTGAGCAAAAAATTGGGGTTGTGCGGTAGGAACAGGGTAAATCTGGTACAATAAGTGGCTGTAACGAGCAGACTAGACCGCTTTTTGGTAATAGCGCGATGACAGAAAGTACGAAACAATGGTTTTTGGTTCAGAAGTGACGGGGAAACGCAAGGTATATTTAGATTACGCCGCCACTACTCCAGTTGACGCGGCGGTGGTGCAAGCCATGTTGCCGTGTTTCGAGGAGAATTGGGGCAACCCGTCCAGTTTGTACGCCAGCGGGCGGACAGCCAACGCCTTGATGGAAACGGCCCGTGAAGACATCGCCCAGGTTTTGAACTGCAAGCCCCACGAGATTATTTTTACCAGTGGCGGCACCGAAAGCGATAATTTGGCAATTAAAGGGGCGGCTTTGCTGGCCCAACAGCGCGGCAGGGGCAACCATATCATCGTGAGCGCGATTGAACACCATGCCGTCCTCCACGCCGCCGAATATTTGCAGAACTTTGGTATCGAAACCACCTACTTGCCAGTCAATAGCCAGGGTCTGGTTGAACTTGCCGAATTGGAGCGGGCCATAATTCCGGGCCGCACCGCTTTGGTCAGTGTGATGTACGCTAATAACGAAATCGGTACGGTGCAGCCATTGACCCAAATTGCCGAAATTACGCGCCGCTATAAAGTCCCGTTGCACACCGACGCGGTACAGGCCGCCGGTCAGCTTGAGTTAGATGTGCAGAAGTTGGGCGTTGATTTGTTGTCGCTGTCTTCGCATAAATTTTATGGCCCGAAGGGGGTAGGCATTTTGTACGTGCGGCACGGAACGGCTTTGCTTTACCAGCAACAAGGTGGCAGCCAGGAACGCCGCCGCCGGGCCGGAACAGAAAACGTGCCGTATATAGTGGGGACAGCGAAGGCTTTGACTTTAGCCCATAAAGGACGCGAGCAGGAAGTGGGGCGTTTGAGAAATTTACGTCACCGCCTCAAGGCCGGAATTTTGAACCGCATCGAAGATGTGCGACTTAATGGTTCGATGTGCGACGATGAGCGGTTGGCTGGCAACCTGAACTTATCGTTTGCGGGGGTCGAGGGCGAAGGCTTATTGCAGGCGTTAGATTTGGTTGGTATAGAAGCCAGTAACGGTTCTGCTTGTAACGTTGGTTCGATTGAGCCTAGCCACGTTTTGAAAGCTCTCGGTCTGCCAGATGCGGAAACGGTGGGTACTTTGCGTTTTTCGCTGGGCAAATATACGACAGAGGCCGATATTGATTACGTATTGGAAAAGTTGCCGAACATCGTCAAGCGAATGCGGACTTTGAGTTTGGTATAATATTTACGGAGGGGTTTTGTGATTAATGATATGCTCTCGTTGGTTCTACCAGCCTATAACGAAGAACCCAACGTCGAAATTGTAGTCAACGAAGCTTTGGAGCAGGTGGGCAAGATTTTTGAACGGTTTGAGATTATCGTGGTGGACGATGGTAGCAAGGATAAGACAGGCGAAATTGCTGACCGCCTGGCAACCCAACACCCTGACCATGTGCGCGTCATTCATCACCATCCTAACAGAGGTTATGGCGCGGCCTTAACTACGGGTTTTCGGGCAGCCCAGGGCGACTACCTGATGTTTATGGACTCTGACCGTCAGTTTAAGCCGCAAGATTTGAAACTATTCGAGCAGTATATTGGCAAGGCCGACATCATCGCGGGGTATCGTAAGAAGCGCAACGACCCGTTTTATCGCTTCCTGATAGGCTACACCTTCAACACGGTGGTGACGGTTTTGTTTGCTATTCATATGCGTGATATTGACTGCGGCTTCAAGCTTTTCAAGGCTGATGTTCTGCGCGATATGGATTTGACTTCGCCAGGCGCACTTATCAACACCGAGATTCATGCAAAGGCGCAACGCCAGGGCCGTAGCATTATTGAAGTAGGGGTCAACCATTACCCACGTGTGGTAGGTGAGCAGTCGGGGGCGAGCATCCGAGTGATTACGCGGGCGATGCGCGAGACGATATTGTTGTGGTTACGAATGCGGAATTATGTGCCGCCCTCGGAGATTGATGACCCAGCCAGCCCGGTTGCGTTCGCCAGCAAACCCTTTCCAGCCATCAGTCTGGCGGCGGGCCTCGGTTTTTTTACGGGTTTTATGACCTGGCGTTTGCTTAGTCGTAGCCGCCGTAAACGAAAATAGTAGAAATATGGTTTTTATGGTTAAAGAAGAAATTGCCAGTTTAATTCAGGACGCGATTGGCGCGGCTATATCAGATAATTCTCTGCCTGAACTGGTTGTCCCCGAAATCGTGGTCGAACATTCCAAACCGGAGTTCGGCGATTACGCCTGTAGTGTGGCTCTGCGGATGAGTCGGGCCGCTCGTCAATCACCTCTGAAACTGGCCGAAGTTATCAAGGCTCACATTCCGCCTCACTCATTTATCGCGGCAGTCGAAGTAGCTGCGCCCGGTTTTGTCAACTTTCGGCTTTCGTTGGACTGGCTGGCAAAGCAGGTGGCGGATATTATCGCGGCGGGCGAAGACTTTGGCAATGCCAGTTGGGGGCAGGGCCAACGGGTGCAGGTAGAGTTTGTCAGTTCCAATCCCACTGGCCCAGTTACAATTGCGGCGGCGCGGGGGGCGGCGATTGGCGATACGCTGGCGAATTTGTTACAGGCAGTAGGCTATAAGGTGGAGCGTGAGTTTTACGTCAACGATGCTGGCAGCCGCATGGACGTTTTTTACAAAAACCTGTGGTACTTTTATCAAAAAGCATTGGGGCGCAACTCGACCCCGCCCGACCCCATCTATGGAGCCGCCGAACCCGTTGCCCAACAACTTGCTACCAGCCGACCTGAAATTTTAGATCTGCCCGAAAGTGAGGCTATCGCCGTGCTTGGGCCGCTCGGTCTCGAAACGGTGTTAGCTGGTATCAAGCAGGATTTGGCCGAGTTGGGGGTGCAGTACGATAGCTGGTTTCGGGAACAAAGCTTGTTTGAAAGCGGCGCAATCACCCGCACGCTTGAGCTTTTGCGTCAAAACGGACACGTGGCCGAAAAAGAAGGGGCGACCTGGTTTGTTTCGACAGCGTTGGGCCAGGAAAAAGATAACGTGTTGGTACGTAGCGATGCCAAAAAATCTCCAACTTATTTTGTAAGCG
Source organism: Chloroflexia bacterium (assembly GCA_038207455.1). Classification (GTDB taxonomy): domain Bacteria; phylum Chloroflexota; class Chloroflexia; order Chloroheliales; family Chloroheliaceae; genus JBBQZT01. Next base: position 44,830 of record JBBQZT010000037.1, on the reverse strand, counting down.
ACATTGCCTACCACGATAACAAATTCAGGGAGCGTGGCTTTGACCGGGTAATCAACGTGTGGGGAGCCGACCATCAAGGCCATATTCCACGCCTCAAAGCGGCTCTCAATGCGATTGGCCTCAACTCCGACGACTTGACCATTGTAGTAATGCAGACGGTGGCAATGCGCCGCAGGAAACCCGCCCGCCGGGTTGGAGGGCGTTCGGCTTACGATGTAAACAAAGTATCTTTGCGCGAGGTATTAGACGAGGTGGGAGCGGACTCAATTCGCTATAATATGGTAGGTTACGCGCCCGAAAGCCCGATAGAGTTCGACCTGGACGTGGCCGTTGAGCAGTCGAACGAGAACCCGGTTTATTATGTGCAGTACGCTCACGCCCGCGCTTGTAGCACCCTGCGCCTGGCAACCGAAAAGAAAATTGATTTTGCCCAGGCCGATTTAAGTTTGTTGATAGGCACGGATGAGCAGATTTTAATTCGTCAGATGGCCCTTTTGCCCGAAGTGGTGGACGATGCAGCTCGCACGCTTGAACCGCAGCGACTGCCCTATTACGCTCACGAATTAGCGGCCTGCTTCCACTCTTTCTATAATAACAACCGCGTGATTGACGAAAGCAACCTGCCTTTGAGCCAGGCGCGGCTCAAGTTGGTACAGGCGGTCAAAATCACGCTGGCCCGTACCCTTCATTTAATGGGGATGCAAGCACCAGAAACTCTATAGTGCGTGGTTGGAGATGAGGAAAGTATGACAACGGAAGCTATTACCTCTATCACCTTAAATATTCCTGTCGGGTTGTACAAACGTCTGGAACAGCAGGCTCTCAAGAAGCACCACACCGTAGAGGACGAAGTATTACAGGCAGTGGTGCGAGAGTTACCGTTACCCGCTCCGCAAAGTGAGACAGTTCCCCTAGAATTGACAGAAAAACTTGCGGCTATGGAGTTGTTAGATGAAGTAGCTCTACGCAGGGCGGCTCAGGGAATGTCTCCGCGACGTGCTGCCCAACTACGTGCTTTAAACGATAAACGTCAACGCGAAGGTTTTTTAACTTCCAAAGAGATTGAACAGCAATTCCAATTGCTTCGAGAATATGAGCAAAAAATGTTGATACGTTCTAAAGCTCTGGCCTTATTGACCGAGCGCGGCCAGGATATTTCAGAATTACTTAAAATTAGGGGTAGATGAGTCGGTCTTATCTTTCAAACTGGATTACATCCACCAAAAGATTAATAGAGCAAAGGATAAATGACGCTGACTGCTAACAAAATTGTCAAAACCAGCTTGCCTGGGTTACTAAAAATCGAACGACCTCTGCGCTACGACGAGCGCGGCTATTTCCACGAGGTAGTGCGCCCCGAAGAATTGCAGGAATACACTGGCAAAGAATTTATTATGCGGCAGGTCAACCATTCGCGCTCGGCTAAGGGCGTTTTGCGGGCTTTACACGCCGAACGGTGGGACAAAATTGTGTGGGTGGCGCGAGGCCGCGCTTTTTGTGCCATTGTGGACGTGCGACCCGCGTCGCCGACCTTCGCCAAATATGAAACTTTTGAACTTAACGACCAAAATGGCCTCGCTCTTTATCTGCCCGAAGGTTTTGCTAATTCTATTTTCGCCCTGGAAGAAACCGATTACGTTTATGTAGTCAACAAGCTCTATGATGGTAGCGACACATTCGCCATCGCCTGGGACGACCCTGACATCGCCATACCCTGGCCGAGTGCCACCCCTATTCTGAGTGAACGTGACCGCCACAATCCCCGCTTGCGCGATTTGTATCCCAAACGCTTTTAACCAGCTAAAGTGGTGAGAATTTGATTAATCCAAAACTGGTTAGCTTGCGTAAATATATATACAGGCATATAATGAAAAAAGAGGTCAAGCAAATTTCTTAGCGTGGTCTCTATCTTGCTAACTATTTCTTATTAAGAACAGTGTAGTTGCCACAATAGTTACAATAAGATAGAGAAGACCTATAGCTGAGTTTAGGAGCGTAACCTTTCCTATGCAAACTTTGCCTGATGATTATCAATTTGAGCAAAATATTGAACCTGGATTGCTGTCTAAAGTGCGAGCGGGCGATTTCGTAGCCCTGGAAGAACTTTATCAACGCTACAGTCGGCAAGCGTTCGGTCTGGCTTTACGCATATTAGGCAATTATGAAGCCGCCGAAGACGTAATACAAGAAGTGTTTGTACGCTTTTGGAAGCAACCGAGCAGCTATGATCCGGCACGAGGCCGCTTTGTGACGTGGCTACTTAGTGTAGTTCACAACGCCTGTATTGACCAGTTGCGGCGTAAAAACCAAAATAACATTTCGCTTGATTACGCCGAGACCGACGGTCAACTAAACCAACTGGCCGCCGGGCGTACTTCGGTAGAGGAAGAAGTCTGGCTCAAGGTGCAGCGCGAAGCCATCCGCCGCGCCCTCCAAAAGTTGCCCTCAGAGCAGGCGCAGCTGGTAGATTTGGCTTTCTTCAAGGGCCACACTCATCAGGAGATTGCCGCCAACACTGGCCTGCCGTTGGGGACGGTCAAGAGCCGGATACGCCAGGGCTTGCTAAAACTAAAAGATTTACTGGCCCACGTTGCGACTGAACCAGGTCTGTAAATCCTGCATCTGAAACTACTTACCACACCAGCAGACATGGATAACTAGATGGAAGAAGATGAGATGCAACAGTTAATCGCCGACTACGCGCTTAATATGTTGGATGAAAACGGGCGTACTCAAGTACACCGCTTACTCCAGACCGACCCGCAGGCCCGCACTCTACTTTCCGAGCTACAAACCGTAGTGGATAGTCTTAACTTGAGTGTTGAGCCAGTAGAATTGCCATCAGGCAGCCTTACCCGTCTGCGCCAAAAAGCCGGAATTAACCCCAACGGGGCTGAAGTGCGGAAGGTAAGCTATCTGCAACCTGTTCCCACTTTGCCTACAAGAGAGGTTATCTCCCCAACCCCACCCCAACCGTCGCGGCATAAATTTCTGCCTGCACGAATAAACTGGCAAAGCTGGGCAGCAGCGGCAGTGTTGGCCCTGGCAACTCTGGCCGCTGGCTGGCTTTGGCTGGATGCACGTTCCCAACAATCTATGCTTGCCAGCCGAAACCAGGAGTTGACTGCACTTTTGGCAGCCCCCAAATTGAAATTGACCGAATTGAAACCCCCCACTGGGGAAACCCAGGCTACTTTGCGCCTCTATACCGACCCGGCCACAGATAAGGCTTATCTGGTGGCCCAAAACCTCGTTGCTCTACCCTCTGATAAAGAGTATGAAGTCTGGTTTCTCACCTCCGATAGTCAGCCTCATATGGCGGGATTGTTGGGTACAGGGGGTAACAACGGGCCAGCCATTTTCGCCCTGGCTACCAACGGTCAGTTGCCTCAGTATCAAAAAGTAGCCATCACTATCGAACGCCAGCACGGTGTCGAAAAACCCTCGATGTCACCCATTTTAACCGGAACAATATAGCTATGCTCGGTGAACTATCAGCCACGAGTAAAACCAACCCCTGACCGTTGTTGACAATGCCCCATATCACGCTTATTATTAACATTGTTGGACATACCTTATAAAGGATTTAATCGTCGAAACAGTGGGGTAGGAGTCATAAAATGGAAGCCAAAGCCATCAATTTCCTCAAATTTCTTCAAGGTACAAAGCAATTTGCTATTCCTATCTATCAACGTACTTACAGTTGGACACAAGAGCAATGCAAACAGCTGTGGGACGATATTTTGACGGTAGCAAAGGACGAAAACGCTTCTGGTCACTTTATCGGTTCGATTGTATATGTCGAAAAAGGGCTATATCAAATCAGTGCTGTACCGCAATTGCTGGTTATTGATGGTCAGCAAAGACTAACTACGCTTTCTTTGCTAATGGCAGCATTTGGGAAAGTGTTAGAAGAAAATCCAACTGATATTGAAATTAGTCGCCGTAAAATCGAGAATTACTATCTATTTAATAGTGAAGAAGATGGCGAATTACGTTATAAGCTAGTGTTGACACAAGGAGACAAAGGTACTCTCAAAGCTCTTTTAGATAGCCATCAACTTCCTCAACTTGCTTCCCCTCGTGTAACGGAAAATTACTACTTTTTTTTGGAGCAGCTTCGTAAGCTCCGTTCCGACCTTCGCACGGTCTATCAAGGTATTAACAAACTGCTTATCGTAGATATTGCTTTGAACCGTGACCACGATAACCCGCAATTGATTTTCGAGAGTCTTAACTCCACGGGACTTGAATTGTCTCAAGCTGACTTGATTCGTAATTACGTACTCATGGGTCTGGATAGTAAAGAACAAACCGAGCTTTACAACAAATATTGGCGTGCAATGGAACAAAGCTTTGGTCACACTGAATACACCGTTCGTTTTGACCTTTTTGTTCGTGATTATTTAACCGTTAAAACTCGACAGATTCCAAATATTAGGGGTGTTTATTCCAGCTTCAAAACCTATGCCCTTGCTTCTGCCAATTCTCAAGTTTCTATTAGTCAAGTAATTGCTGATTTGTATAGATACTCGAAATACTACACTCGTCTGGCTTTTGGCAAAGAGCCAGACCCGCAAATTAGGGAAGCCCTGGCGGATGTCAATTTGTTAGAAGTTGAGGTTGCCTACCCTTTCTTATTAGAAGTTTATAATAACTACGAAAACGGGCTTTTATCCAAAGAAGCTGTTGTCGAAATATTGAGGCTTATTGAAAGCTATGTATTTAGGAGGGCCATTTGCGGTATCCCAACCAATTCGCTCAACAAAACTTTTGCCACTATTAGTCGGGAGGTTGACCCTGATAATTATGTTGAAAGCGTTAAAGCGACCTTGCTGCTTAAAGGTTCTTACACCCGGTTCCCGTCAGACGAGGAATTCAGCCGTGAATTTGTAGTCAAAGACATCTATCATTTGTCGAAATCGAGGCGCAGCTATCTCTTTAGGAAGTTAGAGAATTTCAACCGTAAGGAAAAGGTTGATATAGGCGAATACACAATCGAACACATTCTGCCTCAAAACGAGAATTTGTCTAAAGCGTGGCAGCAAGAATTAGGGCCAGATTGGGAGGAGCTTCAAAAAACCTATCTGCACACGATAGGTAATCTAACCCTAACTGGTTATAACCCCGAATTGAGCGACCATTCTTTCCTAGAAAAGCGTAATGCAGAGGGTGGTTATGCTGATAGTCCGATTCGCCTCAATCGAAACTTAGCAAAATTAGAACACTGGAACGAAGCTGAAATCCAGGAGCGAGCCAATCAATTAGCTCAACTTGCAATAAAAGTGTGGCCTGTCCCCGCTTTAGCTTCTGATAGATTAGATGAGTATCGCGCGGGTTTGATAGTTGAGTCATTAGATCATACGCCTTTGGAAAAACGGGTTAATGCTTTACCAGCACCTATCAGAGAACTGTTTGAGGAGTTGCGTTTACGTATTTTAGGCTTAGATTCGCTTATACGTGAGAGATTGCAAGTAACAAGTATTCTATATGAAAAAACTCATTTTGCCTTAATCGTCCCTACTAAAAAGGCATTGCAGCTTCATCTAAAATTACGTTTTGATGAGATAGTAAATCCTGGTATTGGTTGTAAGCCGCATGGTGTCTGGAAAGAGTGGACTACTTTATTGAATATTTCTACTCAACAACAGCTTGAAGATGCAATGAAGCTCGTAAGTCAAGCTTTAAGAAGCAGTAATTTGGATGTATCTCTAGCATCCCCGCCTAATGAGTTAGAAGCCCTTTTTAGTCAGTTGCGTTACCAGATTGCATCTCTCGATGCGAATATAACGGAAAATGTTCTTGCATCCTCAAATATATATTACAAAAAAGGAGCCAACCACCTAGTTATTTTTCCCCGACGAACAGGTATAGACCTGTGGTTAAAAACGCGATTTGATACAAATAGTGACCCAAAATCTCTCTTTAAAGTTGGTAACGGTAATATGGCGAAGTGGAGTATGATTAGAGAAAAAATATCAACATCTGCTCAACTCGATGATGTAATGAAACTTGTTGCTCAAGCGTTTGAGAAGCATAAGGTACAATGACAGGCATTGTAGTTGAAGGTTGGATAAACGGGGTGTCGCCCCTGGACTGTACACCGTTGGAGCGGGTAGCAGTAACTTCGCCAGAACAGCTTTCGTTTGTGGTGCAACGAGCGCGTGCGGCTCAGAGCGAATGGGCCGAACGACCTGTTGGGCAACGCGCCCAGGTTTTGAAGCGGGCCGGGCAATACTTGATGGCTCACGCCGACGACATTGCCCAGGTGCTACACCGCGAACTTGGCAAACCCCTCACCGATTGCTATACCGTTGATTTAGGCTCTGCCCCCGAAGTCTTTCATTATTATACCCAGCCCAGGAACGCCGCCCGCTTGCTGGCAAGTGAACGGGTCAGGTTTAACCGTATCCAGTTTCCCCACAAAAGCGGCTTGGTAGAGCGTGTGCCGCATGGTATCGTGGGGCTGATTACGCCCTGGAATTATCCGGTTTCGATACCGTTGCATAATCTAGTTCCGGCACTTTTGGCTGGAAATGCTGTTATTCTCAAACCGTCGGAGTATGCGGCCCGTACCGGAGCTTTGTTGGTGGAATTTTTGGCTCAGGAATTACCGGACGGGTTATTGGGCATGGTACAGGGCGATGGTGTGAGCGGGGAAGCGTTGGTGCGGAGTGGGATTGAGGCCGTCGTGTTTGTGGGCGGGGCAAGGGGTGGACGGGCTGTAGCTCACTCCGCCGCCGACCAGCTTATTCCGGCTTTGTTGGAGTTAGGCGGGAAAGACGCGGCGATTGTGCTGCCCGATGCTGATCTGGAACGGGCTGCCAACGGTATCGCCTGGGCTGGGTTAGTCAACGCGGGCCAGAGTTGCGCTGCCGTCGAACGGATTTATGTAGTTGGCTCGGTAGCCGCCGCTTTTACTCAAGAGTTGGTTAAAGCTGTCCAAAAATTACGCTTGGGCGATGATGTAGCTAATCCGGGTAGGGCGGAAATCGGGCCGATAGCTACCGACCAGCAGCTTGCCACTATCCAGGCCCACGTAGCCGAAGCTTTGGCTATGGGCGCGACCAAAGTGGGTGGCGGCGACCCCTACATCGGGCCAGGCCGCTACTATGCCCCTACTATTTTAAGCGGCGTAAGCAGCGAGATGGCCCTGATGCGCGACGAAACTTTCGGGCCAATCTTGCCTATTCAAATAGTAGCCGATGCCGAAGAAGCCATCCGGCAGACCAACCAAAGCGAATACGGTTTGACCGCCAGTATCTGGACGCGCGACTTTAAGTCTGGCGAAAGATTGGCCCGCCGACTTAAAGTGGGTGTCGTGACTATCAACAATCATATGTTTAGCGGGGCGGCTCCGCAAGCGGCCTGGGTGGGTGTCGGCAAATCCGGCTATGGTGTGCAGAACTCGAAACTGGCAATTCTGGCCCTGACCAGACCCCGGTTGATTGTAGTTGATGCCAATCCGGTCAAGCGCGAATTATGGTGGTTTCCCTACAACCGAGCCTTGTATGATTTGGGGCGCGGAATGCTATTATGGAAAGGCCACGCGCACGGGGTCAAGGGTTGGCGGCGCAAACTGCTGGGCGGTCTCCAGATGATGCGCGGAGTGATTGGGAGAATGTGGGGAAGTTGAAAAACCAGGCCCGAAACCAGCCAAAATGCACCACGGCAACCAGTTGACGGCACGGAGTTCATGGAGTTCTAGGCAGATTAAGGCTAATGTCCGTATCAAGCTTATGTCAATGAGTTCAGTCTGAAAACTGGCTGGGCCTAATCTCTTTTTCTCTGTGTTTTCTGCGTCCTCTGCGTTCTCTGCGGTGAATAATTATGGCTGATAAAATCGGTTGGACGGCCCTATACACAGCGGCAGTATGGGCCGGGTTGGGTGTGGCGGGGGCGGAACGCTTTGTAACGCGGCGTGGCAAGTTTTTGAAATGGCTGATAGCTTGGGGCGGTGGTCTGTTGGGTTTGCGAGGGCGGTACAGCGTCACCAACTTATTTCTGGCTCCGCGCTATTTGGGGATAAACACCCTGTTGACCCAACGCCAGCCCTCCCAGATAATCGAGTTAGCGGCAGGGCTTTCGGCGCGGGGTTACGAATGGGCGCGAAATAATGCGGGCAGATATGTCGAGGTTGACCAACCTGCGGTAATAAGCGCGAAAGAAAAAATTGTCGGCGGACGCAGCCACCTCCCACAAAATTTCTTTTTAGTGAGCGCGGATTTACGCCAACCGGATTGGGTGTCAAAAGTGTTGCCCCGTGTTGACCGGGCCATGCCAACCCTGATTATTTGTGAAGGCTTGACTGGCTATCTGAACCAGGAAGCTTTGAGTGGGCTGTTAAGCTCTATCCGTGAGTTGGCCGCGTGCTTTAACGAGGCGACGGTCTGGTTAGATTTGTACTTAAAGTTGGACAAAGCCGCGCACGGACGGGTCTTTTGGGCGATGCTACCCGCTCAAATTTTTTGGCGGTTGGGCCGCGCCCCGATGCGAATGTTTCTTAGGGACGCTGAACATATCAAGCAGGTGTTGGCCGCCAATGGTTTTAAGACCCAGCATTTGTGGTCGAGCAGCGAACTGGCCGTCCTAGCCGGATATAATACGCCTCCGCTAGATTTGTTTTATCTGGCCGAAATAAGCTTGTAAGGTTTTTCCCCACAAAAAATCCAGCTTTTCCCTACATACATTTACTTCCGGTTAGGTTAAAATCTGGTTAAGAACAAACAGCCAAAGTTAAGATTGGTTAATTTGCTAAAATTTTAGGACGATAATTCTGCAAAGACCAGCCAGGCGAATTCTGTTGACGCTGGCTTTAGTGAATGTTATAATCCCGTTAAGATACCGTAAACATAATGTTAATCAAGCTAATTATTTTCTATAAATTGTTTGACCTCGCAGGTGAGGTTGAAGGTTAGCAGAGATTGGAGACGCGGTTATGGTGGTAGGTAGCACGCTCGAATTAGTAGCGGTTTTCGCTATGATTTTCATCTCGATTTTCATAATGATGTATATTCAGAAGGCCACTGGTGGCGTAGATAACGAAGACGATTAAAGACCTCAAGCTAATCTCCTTTTCAAGAGCCAAACAAAAAAAAGAGGTCAAAGATGCCCGTAAATGACAAGCTACAAAAAAATGCCGATATTCGGTTCGAGGAAGCGGAAGAACACGCCTACCCTACCGAATTGCCTGATACCGAGTGGTTTCGCACCAATATCCCATGTCAATATACCTGCCCGGCCCATACCGATGTTAGTAATTACATCGGTTTAGTGGCGCAGGGTCGTTTTGATGAAGCTTATATTTTAAACCGACGCGACAATGTTTTTCCGGGCATTTTGGGCCGAATATGCGCCCGTCCCTGCGAAAGTACCTGTCGGCGCGGCTTGATTGACAAAACTATCCGAATTTGCTGGCTCAAACGCAGTAGTGCCGATTTCCGTAGCGATAAATTTGTCCCTAAACGCGCCCCCGTTACCAAAGATAAAACCGTCGCCGTGGTAGGCGCAGGTTCAGCCGGGCTTGCCGCCGCCCGTGACCTGGCTATTATGGGCTACAAATGTACGGTCTATGAAATGTTCCCCGAACCGGGCGGGATGTTGGTTGGCGGTATTCCTATCTGGCGATTGCCACGTGATGTAGTCCAGAACGAAGTGGACGAATATTTCGATGCGCTGGGCGTAGAAATTCACCTCAACACCAAAATCGGAGTGGATATTCCGCTCCAGGACTTGTTAAATCGTTTCGACGCAGTGATGTTGGCAGCTGGTCAGGCCGAACCTAACAAGCTAGGTATCCCTGGCGAAGATTTGGTGGGGGTCGAATATGGTCTGCCCTGGCTCGAAAAAATCAACTTTCACCACCCCGAAGATGCTTCAATGGGCAAGCGCGTAGTAGTTTTGGGCGCGGGTTTTACGGCGATGGACTGCTGCCGTAGCGCGAAACGGATGGGCGCAACCGAAGTGCAGGTGTTGTACCGTCGAACCCAACTCGAAGCCCCGATTGATGAAACCGAGGCCGAAGAAGCCGAAAAAGAAAATATTCATTTCCAATGGCTGGTTAGCCCTGTCGAAATCGTCAGTAACGACGGCGTAAACGTCAGTGGCATGAAAATGATCCGCAACAAGCTGGGTGCGCCCGATGCCAAAGGACGACGCAGCCCGGTGCCAATACCCGGCAGCGAATTTGTGATACCGTGCGACGTGGTTATCCCGGCGACAGGCCAGATTAGCGACGCAAGCTGGATACCCTCCGAATTGGGCGTGCAAATCCGCAAAGATGGCCGCCCCGTGGTTGACCCGGATAGCTGGATGACCAATATTCCTGGTTTGTTCGGCGGCGGCGACTACACCGAAGGTTCGCGTAATATTATATCGGCAGTAGCAGACGGCCATAAAGTTGCTAACGCTATTCATGACTATTTGAGTCAGGCGCGGCCACCTCGCCGGCGGAGCAGCCACGAAGTGATCGAAGTGTGGCGGCGCGGTCTGGATTACGAGAAAATCGAACGTCAGGAGATGCCGACGCTGGAATTGAGCAAGCGGTGGGGTGTCAATATGCTCAAGAACCTGGAAACCGAGGTTGAGCTTGGCTACACTCGCGAGATGGCGATGAAAGAAGCCAGTCGCTGTTTGCAATGTTCTTACAACATCCTGATTGACAGCGATTTGTGTATCTTGTGCGCGGCCTGCGTGGATGTTTGCCCTGAAAAAATTATCCGGCTCGTCCCGCTCAAAGAGTTGGCGAACGTGGCGGGTGCCGACCAGTATCAGGCTGACCCGGCGATGTCCGAAGCTCTGACTTTGCTTTTGGACGAAAACGAATGTATCCGGTGCGGTCTGTGCGTGGTACGCTGCCCGACCCAGGCTATCAAGATGGCCCGTTTTGAATACAGCGACCCGGCGGCGCACTGGTACGTCAGCGAAAAAGGTCTGAGCGCACCAATTCCAAAGTAGCTATCAGCCAGAAGTCATCAGTTATCGGTCAAAACCAAAAACGATTTCCTGTGGGACATTGCTCCGCCAATGGATTGTTCCGCTACTGGTTTTGATTGATAACTGATGACTTCTGGCTGATAACTTTAATACAAAAGGTTTGGAGAGATGGCTACCAATAAAAAAATCACCCCCCGCAAACAAACACCGCTCGATGTGCTGCAAAAAGGCGCAGCCGAGTTTGGTTCACGCTTGTGGAAAAGTATCTTTCGCCATAGCTGGCCGGACAGTGCCCGGACTCGTTCGCTGGCGACTATGAGCAATGTCTTTTTGCACCTGCATCCCACTACCATCCGGCGGGCTTCGCTTAAAGTCACCTACACCTTTTGTTTGGGCGGCTTGAGTTTCTTCTTTTTCCTGGTACTGACGATTTCGGGTGTGATGTTGATGTTCTACTATGTGCCGTCCGTAACCGAGGCGTGGCAAAACATCAAGGATTTGCAAACCGTCGTTTTCGCGGGCCAATTCCTGCGGAATATGCACCGTTGGGGCGCGCACGCGATGGTGATAACGGTCTTTTTGCATATGTGTCGGGTCTTTTATACTCGCGCCTACCGTCCGCCACGCGAGTTCAATTGGGTAGTGGGCGTGCTGCTGCTGGTACTGACCTTCTTGCTAAGTTTTAGCGGCTATCTGTTGCCCTGGGATCAGTTGTCGTTTTGGGCGGTGACGGTGGGTACAAACATCGCTAAGGTTTCGCCATTTGTAGGCCCCCAGGCTCAATTCTTGCTGATTGGTGGGTACGAAATCGGCCAAAACGCTTTGATACGCTTTTATACTTTACACGTAATTGCTTTGCCCCTGGCGGCGGGGGTATTGATAGCCGTTCATTTCTGGCGAGTACGCAAAGATGGTTTTAGCGGTGGGCTATAATAATGCACCCTAACGAGTTAGTGCTCGAAAAATTTTATAGCAGCTTTCAAAAGGGCGATTACGTTGGGATGTTGGAATGCTACCATTCCGATGTGCAGTTTTCCGACCCGGTTTTCCAGACGCTTTCGGCGGCCCAGGCCCAGGCTATGTGGGAGATGTTAGTCACACGTGGCAAAGATTTAACCCTGACCTATCAGGTAATGCAGGCCGATGACGAAAGCGGTAAAGGTTACTGGGAAGCCAGTTACACTTTCTCCCGCACGGGCCGCAAAGTGTTGAACAAAGTCAATTCCGATTTTCGTTTCAAGGACGGCAAAATTATCGAGCATCATGACACTTTTGATATTTGGAAGTGGGCGGGGATGGCGTTAGGGCCGTCGGGCCGATTAATGGGTTGGTCGTCGCCTGTCAAGAAGGCTATTCGCAAGCAAGCCCAGGTTGGTCTGGACGAATTTATGGTTAAGCAGGCGGCTGACAAACCAGCGACAAAATAGCCGCTTCCATTTTAATTAACTGAAAACTGGCGACTGATAACTGATAACTACTTAAAAAGGAGTGTCTGCAATGGCGGATACACACCAGGAACGTATAGCAGCGCGGCGCAAACAAGATAATTCTAACCCGCTTGATAAGGCTCGCAGTCATCGGCTGCTGGCGGTGGTCAAAAAAGAAGTGGGGATGACTCCGACTAAAGAGCCATCTACCATTGTTCACGTCTGGCCGCACCTGCTGATGATAGAGTTTCTTTGCTCTATCGTTTTTACCATTACTTTGTTTGCGGTCTCGGCCCTTTTTAATGCTCCGCTTGAAGGTTTGTCCGACGCGCAGAATACGCCTAATCCATCCAAAGCTCCCTGGTATTTTTTGAATTTACAAGAACTGCTGCTACACATGGACGCGGCGTTGGCCGGTGTGTTGGTCCCGACTGCGGCTCTGGTTTTAATTGCCCTCGTGCCTTATTTCGATTTAGGGCCGGGCCAGATGGGACGTTGGTTTACCAGTGACCGGGGCAAAGCGGTCACGATTTTTAGCGCAGTTTATACCTTTTTTGTAACCTCTTTCTTGATTGCTTTGGACGTAACTTTTAGTGTTAAGTCTCAAATCAAAGGCGCGTTTGGCGGGTTATTTTCAAATATTTCAGTGCCAATTCCTGGTGGCGATAACAGCCAACCCTTCGCTTTAGCTAACACGCCACTAGATATTGTGTTGTCCAACTGGTTGATACCAATTGGCTCAATGCTAGGCTTTTCGGCGTTACTGGTTTTTCTGGTCAAAAAACGCTTCCGAGCCGATTTCCGCGACGTTTGTATCGCCTTGTTTACTGGCTTTGTGGTAGTGTTCGCTGTCACTACGGTAGTCAGCACCGCTTTCCGAGGCGAAGGTCAAAACCTGGACTGGCTCTGGTGGTATCGGGAACTTGACCGGGCGCAACACGGCGGCTAAAGAATTTAGTAGTAACAAAAGGAAACTGGACGAAAATGGCAATTATATATAAAGACGGAAAGCCAGTAGTAATTTCGCGTAGCGAAGTGGAAGATGCCCCCGAACTTCCCGAAATAGATTTGGCTGAGGACGAGGAACATTTAGAGTTAAGTCGGCGGCGAATGTTGCGTTCGACCTTTTTGGGGACGATGGGCGCGTTTTTAATCGGTGGTACCGCAACCTTTACAATGTTTTTCTGGCCCCAAAAAGTCGGTACGTTTGGTAGCACTATTACTGCTGGTAAAATTACCGATTTTCCGGCTGGCAGTGTCACCCGCTTCCCTGATGGACGTTTTTTTCTAAACCATTTGAAAGAAGAAGATGGCGGCGGCTTTATAGCTTTGTATTGGAAATGTGTTCACTTGGGCTGCACCGTTCCCTGGAAACCGGATGAAGATGGTACATATAAAGGTAAAACTTATTCGGGGATTTTCCACTGTCCTTGTCACGGTTCGGAATACCTTTACACCGGACAAAACTTTGCCGGGCCTGCCCCGCGTCCGCTTGACATGATGGAAGTAACTTTTGCGGGCGGTTCGGTCAAAGTCAATACGGGCAAAATCACCCAACGGCAATCATTCGACCCTAAACAAGTAGCCAAACCCATTTAGCATCATAAGCTTGATAGAAACATAGAAAGAGTTGATACATTATGCGTAGTCGTATGTTAATCAGCATTTCCTTTGTACTGGCGGTGGTGCTTGGAATGTTGGTCTATATTATCAATGACCCGGCCCGCTCTAAAGGTGCGTCGGCCCAGGATATTCAGCGTGATGCTAGTGCGGGGGCGCGGTTATTTGCCGCCAACTGTTCGCAATGTCACGGGCCGCGTGGCGAAGGTGCCATCGGCCCGGCCCTCAACCGTCCTGAATGGCGGGCTAATAACGCCCTTTTTGATGCCAACGGAGTGTATAACGTGCTGGATGGAGTTTTGGTAAAAGGGCAGCACAGCCCCCAACCAGGTATCCAGATGCCCGCCTGGTCTCGCACTAATGGTGGGCCTTTCACTGACCAACAGCTAGACAGCGTAATTACATTTATTGAACACGGCGACTGGAACGATACGGTTAGCTATACTTCTTCGCCCAACTATATTGCCGATATTCCCCTAAACGACGACCAGAAGGCAAAATATCCGTTGTACGGCAAGACCGATACACCCGAAGCTGTACAGCAGACCAACGCGGCTAATCAGGAATTGGGCCAGATCAAGACTTTGCTGCGTTTGAAGGGTTGCACTAACTGTCACGCTTTCGGGAGTGCTGGTTCGACGCTTGGCCCGGCAATGACCGAAGTGGGCAGTCGTCGCACGGCTCAGTGGCTTAACGACTGGATCAAAAATCCAGCGGCGATGCCTGGAACACTGCGCGGCCCGAACTTGCAACCCTGGTTCGATGGCGACAACCGTACCGCTTACTGGCCGATGAATCCGACTTTTATGCCGACGATTCAAATGACCGACCAGGAACGCCAGACTATTGTGAATTACATCTCGAAATTGACCCACCCGCAGCCGAAGGTGACTAGCTAATAGACGGAGAGTTCTCGATGCAAAACTTGCAAGAGCAGTCGGACACACCGATGGTAGAGGCTGTTGTTGAGAGTAGTAAGCTAAACAAGGAACGCAGTTTGTTGACCCGGCCCATAGTGGTATTGGGTCTGGCCTTCGCTTTGGCTCTTGGAATGTATGTAATAGACTTTCAGCCAGTCCGCAGCGAGTCCACCAACCTGACGGCGGTGTATATTCCGGGTTTGAGCGACGACCAGTTACTGGATTTTAATAGTGTAGCCTGGGATGCTACCCGCAACGACCCGGCCAGTCTGCAAGCCGACAAAAAAGTAGATACTACTACTGTCCCGTTGAGCGCACAATATATCGCCCAGCAAAACGGGGGTAGTATCACGCAGGTCAATGCGCGGGCCGCTTTCAACGACAAAACGTTGGCAGTGCTGGTCACTTGGAAAGACAACACCGAAAATTTGGGTGACGAAAACGTTACCACACCCACCCCTACTTATAGTGACGCGCTGGCAATCGAGTTCCCGTTGGAAGTAGTAGTGGGCAAACAGCCATTCCGGTGTATGGGCCAGACCGATGCGAAGGTCAATATCTGGCAGTGGAAGGCCGAACGCGACGGTTCGCTGGGTGGAGATAACGCCAACGGTCAGCAGTACGACCCGTATGGTGAGAATACTACGTCAGGTGGCACCAAAACCGCCGCCAAAAACTTTCTTGGCCCTGGTATCGGCTATTTGGTTGACCCTGGCGCGGATAACCCGATGGCACGGGCTAAATATGACCCGCAGAAGCACGAATGGAACGTGATTTTCGAGCGGGCCTTAGTCAACGGTCATGCCGACAAGGGGGTGCAGTTTGTGCCACCCGAAGGCGGCGGCGCGGGTCAGATTGGAGCGACCCAAATCGGCTTCGCGGTATGGGACGGTGGTAACGCCGAACGTCTCAGCAAAAAAGCCGTTTCCACCTGGGTCAATATCAACTTTGAGACTGGCAACACCCAACCGCAAGGTGTAACCAATGTGGTCAACGTCGGAGTAATCGGCCTCGTCACTATCTTTGTATTATTCCTGGCTTGGCGACTGCTGCCTGCGGCCAACAAAGTGCGCGACTAGGCATCTGTTCCAATACTTAGTATAATAAGCCAACGTAGGGATAGGTTCGTAAGCCTATCCCTTTTAGCTAATACGATACCTGTAACAAAAGGGCAAACTTATGACTGCATTACTAGAAGCACCCGATTTAAAAGTTCCTTATGGGGCTGAGGCTGACATCAGGCTTACGGTGGACGAGTTTTTGGCACTGGAAGACGTAGATGGCGACGAGTATTTTTTTGAACACTACGAACTGATAAGGGGGAAGATTGTGCCAAAACGCAAACCCAATCCGAGTGGCAAACATGGTGAAATTATTGCCCAGCTGACTATTGCACTTGGAATTTTTATGAGGCAGAAACAAAAAGATGAGCAAGGTCGTATTTTCGCCGAGTCCCCTTGTATCATAAACGAGACTGCTTATTTTATTCCTGATTTATGTTTTGTAGCGGCAGGACGTTTTCAGAAAGGGGATTTTGAAGGGGTTATCCCGGTTATCCCTGACCTGGTTTTGGAGGTAAATTCGCCTAGTGACACCCAAAAGCAAATTTACGATAAAATCGAGGATTACCTGAAAGCTGGGGTGCGGTTGGTCTGGTCGGTTTATATGCTGCATAAATATGTAACGGTACACAAACCAGGTGGGGGTGTAGTAGAAGTTTTAGACTTCAACGAGGAATTAGACGGTGGCGAAGTTTTGCCCGGCTTTAAAATGAAAGTCAGTGAGCTATTTAGTATATATCATTAACAATTGATTTTTAGTAACTATTCAGGCCATTTGTAGGAGGCTGCTCCGCCAGCCGATTTGACGGTCATTTCAACTGAAAACCATCGGCTGGCGGAGCAGCCTCCTGCAGAATACAATGCAAGGCTGAACAGTTACGATTTTTATACATAAAATGAAAGGGCAAATACATGACTGCATTACTTGAGGCACCTGCATTAGAAGTTCCTTATAAGGCCGAAGCTGACATCAGGCTCACGGTGGACGAATTTTTGGCACTGGAAGACGTAGATGGCGACGAGTATTTTTTTGAACACTACGAACTGATAAGAGGGAAGATTGTGCCGAAACGCAAACCCAATCCGAGCGGCAGACATAGCGAGATAATCGGTAATTTGACTGCTGCTTTGGGAAATTTTGTCAATAAGCAAAAAGAAGGAGAACGCGGTAGAATTTTTCCAGAAGGCCCAGCCAAGATTGCAGAAGATGATTATTTTATTCCCGGCGTAGCTTACGTGACGGCAGGGCGGATTGAGCAGAAAGATTTTGAAGGGGTCATTCCAGTTTTTCCTGATTTGGTGATGGAAGTAAATTCCCCCAGCGACACCCAAAAGCAAATCTACGATAAGATCGAGGATTACCAAAAGGCAGGGGTGCGCCTCATCTGGTCAGTATATATGCTGCACGAGTTTGTGGTTGTGCATCGGTTGGGCGAAACAGAGGTAGAAACTTTTAGCCCTAAAGATGAGCTTGGCGGGTATGATGTTATGTCTGGCTTCAAGATGAAGGTGCGTGATTTATTCAAATAGGTATGCAGGGTACGCTCCATTGACGGAGCAATGTCCCACAAATACCCGCTATTGCAATGGCCCTGAAACTGGATAATTATGCAACCACGCTTTGACCTGGGAGTGGCTTTGCGGCCTACGGGTGTTAGCAGACGCAAATCGGCCCGTACCAATGATAATAATAAGACAATTGCCAGCCCTGGCAGAAACGGCTATGAGTTGCCGCTTTCTGTCGAACGGGTCTTTTTTATGCTGCGCTGGATGATCATTGGGCTGGCGTTGGCAATTATGCTTTACGCTTCTAGCAATATCGAGGACGTAGTGCACTCGGTGCAGTTGGCCGCCCTGGTTGCCATTTACAACGGAATGTTCTCCGCTTTGCGTTACGTTTTCCCTGAACCTACTACGCGCGTTTGGCTAACAGTCGGGGATGCCTTTGTGATTGGGCTGGCGGTCTGGCTCGGCAATGGGGTCAAAAGCCCATTTTTAGTCTTGTTTTATCTGATTATCGCCGAAGCTGCGCTACTCTTTAATACCAGCAACGTTTTGAGCTACACTGCTCTGGTCAGCGTAATTTATGTGGTGGCAGGGTTGTTTGTGCCGGGCCAGAAGTGGTCGGAAGTCAACATCACCATTATTATGAGCGAGATATTAGTGATGTTCATTGTGGCAAGCGTGAGTATGGCGATGGGTCGGGCTTTAGAGCAGCAGCGCGAACTGGCCCGCCGTGAGAAAGCGTTATCCGCCCAACTCAATCATCAAGTGCGGGCGTTGTCAGCCCTTAACCGATTGAGCGAACAGCTAAATTCCAGCCTGGAAATTGACCAGTTGATGCAAAACACCGTCGAGGTGCTACTGGACGCGCTAGAAGTAGATGCGTGCGTGGCGTTATTGGCGACTCGTTCGGAGCAAAGCAGCTGGCAGTTGGGTTCCGTTTGGTGTGGCCTGGACGAAGCGTTCGAGTTGGTCGAGCCAAAAATATTACAGCCCTCTGTGATGGACGTGGCCGGGCGACTAATCCAGGCTGGGCCTTTGATTTTGAGCGAGACGGATTGGGATAGTGTGTTGGGCCAGGGGCAAATTATATGTATGCCACCTGCTACCGTTGTAGGAGAAAATTTACCAAAATCTCTTAACAACATTGCAAATCAACCCAACGCTGGCCCAAGCTTGTTACTGGTGCCGCTCAGAGCGGGCGAAAGCGAAGTGGGGGCGTTGGGTTTGTTACGCCAAAACGGGGCTTTCTTTAGCCAGAACGACCAGGAGTTGTTAGCGGCTTTGGGGCGGCAGCTTTCGCTTTTGATACGCAACGCCCGCCTGTACGAAATGGAGCGCAAAAGCGTGGCCCGTTTGCAGGAATTGGAACAAGCCAAGAGTGATTTTCTGTCGGCGGTGTCGCACGAACTTCGCACGCCGCTGACTTCGATCAAAGCTTCCACGATTTTGCTTCTTTCTAATTCCAATCTCAATCCTAATGCTGCGGCTGCCGATAGCGGTTCAAATACTTTTGCCAGCGAAGCGGAACTGACGCTGCTCAAAAATGTTGACCGCAACGTTGACCGCCTGGACGGATTGGTGACGGATTTGCTGGACATGGCGAAACTGCAAAATGGACGGTTGAAGTTGGCTTTGCAGGCGGTCAATCTGATTGAGGTGGTGAACGATGTGGTAGCCAGCTTGCGTCCTCTGACTAATCGCAAGGAGCAAGAATTAGAAGTGTGTGTGGCTGCTAATATCTCGCCGATTATGGGAGACCGCCGCCGCCTGGAACAAATCGTGACCAATTTGCTTTCCAACGCCAACCGCTATACTCCACGCAACGGCAAATTGATGTTAGAACTGACTGAGAACAATAATGGGGTTCGGCTGACCGTAAGCGATACCGGCCCAGGCATTGACCCGACGGAGTACGAACGTATTTTTGAGCGATTTTACCGCAGTATCTATAATAACGGCAAAAGCGGCACGGGCCTGGGTCTGGCAATTGCCCGTTCGCTAACCGAGCTACACAACGGCAAGCTATGGGTAGAAAGCACGCCGGGTCAGGGTAGCACTTTCATATTGACGTTGCCCGTCCCATCTCGTAGCGTCAAATGAGGGGGCATATCCATTGGCGGCAACCAGTTGACGCAATCTCCCACAAATTTAGCTACTCACGTACACATCAGTAAATCAACATTTCGGGCGTGTAAAATCAAGTACCTGTGGGACATTGCGTCAACTGGTTGCCGCCAATGGGTTGTTCTGAGAACATCTATGGTCAGAGCCATATCCAACATAGCAGCACCTATTATAAAAATCTTTAAAAGAAGGGTAAACCTGGAAAATGAAAGTTTTATTACTCCAACCCTTGCCCCGTCCGGTGTTTGAGGAATTGCAAACTGCGTTGACAGGTAAGGCCCAGGTACAGATGTTATCAAGTCTGACTGGAGACGAATTTGAGCGTCAAGCCGCCGATGCCGAGGTTTTAATCAACGGCTTTGGCAAACTGACCGCGAGTATGCTGGCGTTAGCTCCAAAAGTGCGTTTCGTGCAACAGCTTGGCGTGGGCTACGATAATTTAGACCTGGCAGCAATCAGACACGCTGGGATTTTGACCGCCAACACCCCAGGGGCGAACACCGAAGCAGTGGCGGAGCATACGGTGATGTTGCTACTGACCTGGCTCAAAAAGTTTCCCCAGGCCGAACAAGCCGCCCGCGCCAACAAATGGGCCAACTCAACTCTGGCGCAGGCAGGCATTGGTGATGTGGCGACGGCCACAGTTGGTCTGGTGGGATTTGGCGCGATTGGGCAGCCGCCTCAATATTTGATTAGCTAATTTCTCAAGATTGGGCAAAATTCATCTGAAAAGATGGAACTTTTTTGAAACTCTAGTCGTCTTTTATTCAGCGAGGAGAGATTGTTAGGAGAGGGGAGCAACGCTGGGAGCGTGCCGCCCCTTTCTTCTTTTATACGACTTTTTTATATACCTCCAGAGTCAACTCGGCGGTGCGCTGCCAGGAAAACCTTTGAATTTGCAAGTGACCCGCCGCCTTCAACTTCTGACGTAACGCTTCATCATGCCACATCAGGGTCAGCCCCTTTTCAATATCTAGTTCATCAAGTGGGTTGATATAATACGCTGCTTGACCTCCGATTTCAGGTAGAGCCGCGCTGTGGCTGCACAAGACCGGACAATCAAGCGTCATTGCTTCCAATATCGGCAAACCAAAGCCTTCATAAAGTGAAGGAAAGGCCAGGAAGCGTGCTGCTCCATATAACCCGGCCATTTCTTCGATTGGTAAGCCGTTGAACCAATACACCTTTGACTGCAAATGGGGTGGCAAGCTTTGGGCGAGGGCAGTCTGGCTATCACCCGCGCCAGTAATCACTATTTTTGCGTCTTCATTTTGGGCTGAATGAGTTTGCCAGAGGGTGTAAGCGTGGAGCAAACGCGCCAAATTTTTGTGTGGCTGCGGGCCACCCACCACCAAAACAAAAGGTTGGGCGGGCGCACCGACGGGTAAACGCGGTTCAATCAGGGCGAACTGGTCAGCGGCTAAGGGCGTACATTTTATTGTGGCTGGCTCAAAACCGAGCGAAGCGATTACATCCTGACGGCCATGCACGGAGTCGGTCAACACATAGGCCGAACGGCATACCCGGCGCAGCATCAGCCCATACCAAAAGCGTTTGCGACGGGCTTTGAGGAAAATTTCAGGGTAGTGCCAGGGTGTCAAGTCGTGCATAGTAGTCAGGCGGCGAGTAGGTGGAAATAGCGGCGGCAAACCTGGTTGGGAAGGGTCAACTCCGAAGCCGGGTGAGTGCAAAATATCCAGGCGATACCGGGCTGCCAATAACGCCAGCCCGATTTGATGACCCAGCAGGGTTTGTAAGCGGCCCTTGCCACCCCATACTCGTACCGCTTTAACATTGGCTGGAAACGGGCCGAGCAGTTTTTCTAACGCGATTGGAGGCATAAAACTAAAAAGGTAAAAATCTAGATGCGCGGTGTGGTCGGTTCTAAGCAAGCCCAATAGAGCGCGACTAAGGTATAGTGCATAGACTCCCATACCACGTGCGGCGCGTTCACCACTCAAACTACATAAATCCAACCCTATTCGCTTCAATTTGACCCTCTGTTTGCAGACCCATTATAGTGAAATCCCACCGCTCCACCGCTTGATGCTGCTCTTTTGGACACTTCCCTATTTCGGCAGTAAGTCGTTGCTAAAGAAGCTGGTGTAATCCGGCTCTTTGGTCAAAGGCTTGCCGCTGGCATCGGTCAGAATACCGTTTTGATAGACAAATTTGGTGTAATCGGTCCAAACTTTCAGGTTTTGCTGACCCCAATAAGCCGCCCCTTCCGCATACTTGGGACTGAGGAACGCCTGGCTTTCTTCCACAAAAGCTTTGTCGTTCAGCGCATCCTTGTTAGCATCTACTAAAATATTGGCGGCATCTTTAGGGTTGGCGATGGCATAACGATAGCCCTGGGCTGTCGCCGCCATAAAGCGTTTTGCCACGTCAGCCTTGTTTTTAAGCACGTCCTGGCTACTAATAATTACGGGCGTATAGCGGTCAGGAATACCGTATTTGGTGATAGGGATAGTGTTAAGCTGAACGTTTTGGTGTTTGGCCTGGATACCGTCCCAACCCATAAAAATCCAGACGAAATCGGCCTGTTTTGCCACTACCGCCTCAAAGCCAGCCGTGTTGACTGTAACGTTTTGAAACTTGCCTGTGTTACCGCCATCGGTCTTGATCATCGTCCCAATTACGGGTTCTTCATACGGTGCGCCAAAACCAGCGTACTTCTTGCCTTCCAAATCTTTTGGTCGAGTCAGACCCGAATCTTTGAGGGTGACTAAGGCACTGGTATCGTGTTGAATAATGGCGGCCACCGACACAATGGGCTGACCCGTCGCAATCGCAAAAACTGCGCTTTCCTCGCCACTAATGCCAAAATCGGCCTTGCCCGTTCCCACTAACGTTTCGGGCGTGGCACTGTCGCTGTAGGGCAAAATCTGTAAGTCAATCCCTTGCTGCTTGTAGTAATTCTTAGCCTGGGCCACATAAATCCCGGTGTGGTTGGTATTAGGTGTCCAATCCAGGGCTAATGTCACCTTTGCCGTCGGGCCGCTAAAAGCTGCCGGAGCGGTAGTGGCTGCCATAGTCGTCCCTACCACACTGGTAGCAGCCGGATTGGTAGCGATAGGAGTAGCCGTTTCGCCGCACGCCGCCAGCAATCCCATCAGACCCACCAAAAGCGTCAATAATATCGCAAATCTTCGGTTGAACAATTCTTTCTCTCCTTAACGTTGGTTGGCCCGCATCTTGTACCACCAGGGCATGGTCAGATGCTGCACCAGATTTACCACCACAAAAAGCCCTACGCTAAACAAGGCCATCATCACAATCGCGGCGTAGATGCGGTCATTATAGAATTTGGCTTTCAAAATGTAGTTGCCCAAGCCGCGTTCCGAAGCAACATATTCGGCCAGCACCGCCCCAGCCACACTATAGGTAACAGCGATACGGATACCCGAAAACAGGTAGGGTAGGGCCGACGGCAGCCGCAACTTCCAAAAAATCTGCCAGCCACTAGCTCCCCAACTCTCGAAAAGGCTGGTCATCTCCGGCTCGGTAGCCCCAAAACCATCCACGCCCGCCACCACAATCGGGAAAAAGCAGACCAGCCAAACCACAATCAGCTTTGGCACGATGTCGAAACCAAATAATACAATTAGAAGTGGGGCAATTCCTACCAGAGGGATAGTTTGGGAAGCTATCAGTAACGGATAAATCGCTCTTTTGAACAGAGGCGATGCATCCAGCAAAATCGCACACCCAACGCCACCTGCTAGAGCAATGGCGAAGCCCAATACCGTTTCAATCAAAGTTTGGTAAGTGTTGCTCCATAGAGTCGGCCATTGCTGCACAAGAGTGTCAAAAATTAAGAGTGGCCCCGGCAAGACCTGGGCGCGGATATTGCCCGCCGATACTGCGATTTGCCACACGCTCAAAATAAGCCCGAAGATAAATAGGGCCGGGCCGTATTTCCACACGAATCGTTTTAATTTACGCATCAGCCTGTCCCACAGCCGCTCGGCCCAATCAAACTCCCAAACTCTCCGGCCTCCACCGCTAAGTTGACATCTCGCAACAAGGGAAGCGTGCCAAAACTTTTGTATAACTGGCCCAACTCGATTTTCGGAGACAACAAAAAAACCGTCGCTTTCTGGTCTTAACACCGCTTGGGGCGAAGCAGCTAAGAGCAAAAAACCGACGGTTTCAGCAAGTTTGCCAAATCTGGCTATAAAAAGTTAGCCAGAATCTGAAAAACCTGTTCCCTGCGCCAGTATTATCTGGGTCAGGTTCAGACGGTCAAAGGCGCGGTGGCCTTACTCTCAGCCTGGCTTGCCCAAGCTCCCGCAATCTAATTTCGTTATGTTAAATTTACTTCACAGCTTGCTTACAGATGTAAAGTGGCTATATTTTAGCACTTTCTGACCGCTTGTCAAACCAAAATCCGTCAGTAAGCGTCCAAACTAGAGATAAACGATGAAGCCAATCACACTTGTAGGCGGCGCGTCCCCGCGCCCGCAGGGTTTGTAGGTTTGGCAGCATAGCGGGCGCGGGGACGCGCCGCCTACAACTTATTTGAGTGCGCTTATATTCAATTTTTGTGCTTATGCTATAGTGATTAGGGCTAACTATAACGCAAATATAGGTCGGCAGCAAAGGGAGAGCTAAATCAATGACTAATTGGCAACTTCACAGTTCGGCAACAGCAGCTAACCCATCAATATTTGAAAGCACATATATATTATTAAGTAAGTACCAGGTTAATAACAAAGCGGAGGTTTTTGCTTTTATTGACGAAAATCCTTTCCTGTTACCCCTGCTGTTAGAGACACAAAAAAAGATTGAAGTCTATTTTCGCAACTCTCTTGTGTATTTAGAAATGGAGACTGACCCAGAGTTAGCTCCTGAACCCCGTTTACTTGCAATAATTTCACCAAGTTGCCCACCCGAAGAAGCTTTTGCGAAATTTAGCTTGTTTAGTAGAGAATGGTGGTTGGACACCGCAATGACCCGAACCCAAAATAAGCTTCATATCAGGGTAGAATACCGATGATTTTTGATGATGGTTCGGAATATATCGAACTCGCGGTATTGCTTGCTAAAGAAGCGGCAGCCGGGCCACATCAAGATGCCAAATTAAGGAGTGCTATCAGTCGGGCCTACTACGCTGCCTTTTTGAGAGCGCGTTATTACCTTACTTACAAAGCGAAGGATTTGAACATTCCAAGAGACGGAACAGCCCACACCTGTGTTCGGGAACAGTTTAGAAGCACTACTGAGGCGATCCGACAAGAAATTTGGCAGGGGTTAGACGACTTGAGAAAAGCTCGTAATCAGGCCGACTATCAGGCTAACTACAAGGTTTCGAATAACAACGTCAGATTTTTGGTTATTCAAGCTCGTCACACTATATCACTTATAAATAGCTTGTAGCTCATTGCTCGAAGTTTGTAGCCTTTTTGTTGGACATTGCTCCGCCAATGGACTGTCTTAAAACATCGGCTGGCGGAGCAGCCTCTTACAAAAACCTCTGCTCTTTGTGGGAGATTGCTCCGCCAATGGACAAATCGGCTGGCGGCAACCAGTTGGCGCACCTCCTACAAAAGCCCCTGTTTTCTGTGGGACATTGCTCCGCCAATGGACTGTTCCGAACCATCGGCTGGCGGAGCAGCCTCCAACAAAGCAGTCCTGGTTCTGTGTGGGACATTGCTCCGCCAATGGACATATCGGCGTGGCTTTCCTCTTTGCAATCAATCACGCGGCCACCCGTGACCCGCACGAGGTCGGCAGGGGCGATGGGGAAAACGGTGTTGGGGGTGCCGCCCGCCGCCCAAACTTCGGAATATTGCAGCAGGTCGCGGTCTATGAAGATGGGGAAGTTGGTAGCGTGGCCGACGGGTGGCACACCGCCAATCGCGTAGCCCGTGTGGTCGCGCACGAAAGCGGCGTTGGCGCGGCCCAGGGTTGTTCCGAGGTGGGCTTCCACGCGGGCCGTATCAATCCGGTTGACCCCACTGGCAATCACCATCACAGGCTCGTCCCCCGCCGCGAACACAATAGATTTGGCGATTTGGGCGACAGTCGTACCGATAGCGGTGGCGGCATCGGCGGCGGTTTTGGTGCTTTCCCCGAACTCGACAATCTGGCTGTCCAACCCTAGCCCGACTAAAATCTGCTGGACCCGCTCGGCGGCTGGCTTCATCTCCTACCTTTCCTTAACTATTTTGGAAGAAATCGCTCTGCGGATGGATGGCTTTTTGGTATTTTCCACGCCACTATTAAAACGCAGCAGTTTTTCCCAATCAATGCTACCATCAAGTGTGCCAAAGTCGCGCAAGAACTCGAATTCAAAGCGGTTAAGAGCTTTGTCCCATTCTTGCTCAAAGCTGGCCCGGTGCTGGTTTGGGTAATCCTGCATAAGACGGATTATTTTGAGATAAAAATCAGGGTCGCCAGTTAATTCTTCCCACAAAGTCTGTCCAGCCCGTACCCTATAAATTTGGCCGTTTTTAGGTTCAGCAGTTTTATAACCATAGCAATGAGCAAGTAGTGGGTCAAACTGTTTGTTGAGGTTAAGTAAACTATCCCGTAATTGTTTGAATTCATCATTCATCCGTTTGGTTTGGCTGGCATTAAAAATATTAGGCCCGGATTTGACCTGGATTGCCTTATAAGTAGTGTCTGTTTCGATAATAATGTCAATTCCGCCTATGTTTTTGCCTTCTAATTTTGCAGCTATGCCACCACTACACCTCAAAACTATTGGTTCAAAGAAGACCGCTCCAAAAATAGTTTCGTCAGAAGATGACATATAAGCCTGTAATATGGCTGTCACAATCTCCGAAGCCTTTCGTATGCCAACTGCTCGGAAGAGATAAGGATTTTTCTTCTTGAGAATATCCTTCAATTTAAGTTTGGTAAGCGTGTCCAGGCGACGTTGGTAAAATTTATCCAGGCTCTCGCGTATCAATTGTTCGAGTTCCGTGGGGGTCATATTGCGCTTGTTCTTCCTGTATTACAAATAAAGTTGGTTGACGTAAAATGCTCTCCAGGCGTTGTTGAGCTACCGCCACAAATTCGGTGTTAATTTCAATCCCCACGAACTTACGCCCCAGCCCGGCAGCAGCTACAGCCGTTGTACCAGAACCCATAAAAGGGTCAAATACAACCTCATTTGGTAGGGTAAATAATTTGATAAACCAGGCCGGAAGTGCAGCCGGGAAAACCGCACTGTGACTGCGATTGCCGCATTCAGTAGCAAGATGCAAAACGTTATCGGGGAACGCTAATTCACGCCCTACCCAATTTTCAATCTTCTTGCCGAAACCACTACCTACTTTTGAATTATCACGTTTTTTGTCTGTTTCACTCAAATTTTGAAGACGTGTTCGACTCCAGTCTCCCATAGGTACCCGTACCGCTTCCTGATACATAGCAAAATTCTTCTGTTTAGTGAAATGCAGACAACGTTCCCAAGCATCCCGAAACCGATTCGGCCATTTTCCAGGATAACTATTGCGCTTGTGCCACATATATTCTTCTGTCCAAAACCAACCCTGCTTACGCAATGCAATAATAAGTTCTAAAACGTAGGTGTGACGTTCGCCATTAACTACTCGCTCTTTGATATTAAGGATGAAAGAACCTTCTGGTTTTAGCACTCGTTTTAATTCGGCGGCGATTGGCAAAAACCAATCTACGTAGTCGTCGGGAGCTACCCCACCATACGTGGTTTGGCGTTGATCAGCATAAGGTGGGGAAGTAACAATCAGGTCAATAGAATTAGCGGGCAGACCTGGTAAGATGTCTAAGCAGTTGCCTTCCAATATTTTGTTTTGCCACTGTGAAGAATCGGTCATCGGTTTTCTTTTCTTTATTTAACGTCCATTTTGTCGTTTGATTATAGCATAACAAGCAGCCAAACTGCGGTTGCAAAAGATAATAGATAGGGAGCGGCGGGCCGCCTACAACTTATACTTAGTTTTTAGCCGATGCCCGCGAAACGGTAGCCCCGGCTGCGTTCGGTAAAGATATAGCGGGGGTTTTGGGCATCGTCCCCCAGCTTTTCGCGTAAGTGGCGCACGTGGACTTTGAGATATTCGAGCGCGTCGCTATATTCCGGCCCCCACACGCGGGTCAGCAAAAAGTCGTGCGGCAAGACCTGGCCCGCGTTGGTCACCAGCAGGTAAAGCAGATTATATTCAATTGAAGTCAGGTGGATCGGTTCGCGGTTCAGGCTGACGGTTTTGTTGATAAAATCAATGTGCAGAGCTTCATAGTTAAAGCTGGTGCTGCTGGCGTTTGGTCTGCCCCGTTGCGCCCGCCGTAGCAAAGCCCGGATGCGGGCCATCAACTCAAGCGGGCTGAACGGTTTGGTGATATAATCGTCTGCGCCCGCTTCCAGGCCGCGCACCTTTTCGATTTCCTCGTCCCGCACCGTCAGGAAAATAATCGGCACGTCCGGGGACTCGCGCCGCACGGTTCGGCACACTTCCAGGCCGCTCATACCGGGCATATTCATATCGAGAATTATCAGGTCGGGGGCGGCTTGGCGGAAAAGCTCCAGAGCCATCGGGCCATCTTCCGCGCTCAGAACTTCCCAATCGGGTGCGCTCAAGCGTAAGCCAACACTGATGACCTCCACCATGTCCGGCTCGTCGTCAACTACCAGGATTTTTGTCATTAATTACCTTAACATCTATTTTCACAATCTTTCTTGTATGATAACCGAAACGCGGCTCAAAGGGAAGTCAGAAGGGTAACTATTCAGGCGTGACAGAGAGGTTTGCGCGAAAGACCGCCAACGGTTAAAACCGTCGTCTATACACATCAAACCTGATAAATCAGGTTCTAGCAACACGTTTTAACGTGTTTGGGGTGGCTAGACGACGGTTTTAACCGTTGGCGTTCCCTGGTTGGCTTAGACGACGGTTTGCCTGCACCCGGCCCGGGTGTATCCATCGGTGCTGCGGTGTTGCCATCATTATGACAATCTACCTAGCCTTGCACATACACGATGTTGCCGCTACCATCTACCTGCACATTGTAGCTGGCGAGGGGGCGACGAGCCGGGCCGCGTGTCGCGTTGCCAGTCGTAATGTCGAAAGTTGCGCCGTGACAGGGACAGGACAATATTTGGGACGAGGCGACAAAATCTACCGCGCAGCCGTCGTGAGTACAGATGGTGCTAAAAGCTTTGACCGAACCATCGCGCTGGTGGATAAGGATAGCCCCCTGCCTGGTACCCGGCACGGTAAATTTTTGGGCGTTGCCTACCGCAATACTACTCAATTTTGCCAGCACTGTTCCCTTGATAGCTGGGGCAGTCGTCGCGGAGACGGTAGAGGCGGCGCTGGTAGAGGCAGCAACACTACCAGAAGTGGTGGCGTTGGCTGCTGCCGTTGAAGTGGTCGGCCCTGTTGCCACCACTACTGGGGTGGAAGAAGCTTGCGGGCCAAGCGTCGTTCCTACACCCGGCGCAACAGTGGTGTTGCTGCTGTCAGTAGTAATAGGCGCGGCAGTAGTGGGGTTAGCAGCGATATCAGGGATAGTGCCGCCCTCGGTTTTGTCGTGCAGGTTTTTGGCCCAGGCCAGACCAGTCACCCCCCCCGCGAAAACAGTAGCTCCAGCCACCGCGATAAAACGCCGACGGGCCAGCAAGCGCGGTGGTATAAGCGTGCCAACCGGAGCAGACAGGGGCTGATTGGTGCCGCTATCGGCCACCCCCGCCGTATCGCCAGGGTAGGGTCGGCCCAGCAGGTTCAGGCCGTTTTGTGACCGCCATTTATGCCATTGCCCGTCCAGGCTATAAATTGGGTGCGCTCCAGCCAGCAATAAAATTAGCCAGCCCATCGCATAAGGTAGGTCTGAACCCAAGAAAAAAGGCGAAACCCCCCAGGAAGCCGTTAGCCATAAGGTCAAACTTAAAATTAGTCCAAAGAAAGCCGCCGTCCGGCTAAACAAACCTACTAACGTACCCAGGCCAATCGCCAACTCGCCTCCCAGCACCGTCCAGCCAAACAAAGTGGCGTTGGGAACGGCCACGCTATTCAGAAAGCTGCCCAAAGGCGAACTGTTGGCATAGCTGCTCAATTGGGTGCCAATATAGCCCCCGGCACTGCTATCAAAAAATTGCGGGTCGCTCAATTTGTCCCAGCCCGCCGCCAGAAATGAAATTGCCAGGAATAGCCGCAAAGGTAAGACCGCCGTATGCGCCGCCAGTGCCGACTTCGGGGCCGCTTGAACAACCCGATTAGCGGGGGAAATAGGGGCAATGGGAGTAAAGGCAGCCCGCGTCTGGGTTCTCCTGGTTTTGGGATTGGAAGATTTCTGCGCCAAGTTTATTTTCCTCTCACTATATATTTATTAAGCTATTGAGCCGTTGGCGCAGACTCCAGTGTCTAATCCAGCTATTTCGGCCATCTCCGGCAAACCCCCGTGTTAGCCGCTCTAAAATACAAACTCTATATTTGGCATTATACCCTCTCACTGTATAAGATTTGATTAAGAAAGCAGTGAGAAAATTATGAGAAAGTTCTTATTTTTGGCATATAGCCGACAGCTGATAGCCGTTGAGTAACATCGGCCCATTTCGCGCCCGCGCCCGATATATCTGACAAACCCTTGCAGTCTGGCAAGCAGGTTTTCAGCGTTACTTTTGTGGACATTGCTTGTGGGACATTGCTCTGCCAATGGACGGTCTTAAAAACATCGGCTGGCGGCAACCACACCCAGGGGGTACCGCGCAATGTCCCACAAAATGCCCTTTGTTGGATGTGCGTCAACTGGTTGCCGCCAATGGACACTATGGGGAAAAGGAAAGGGCTAATGGAGCAAAAATTGCAACGGCAGCACGCCGCGTTACGCCAGTTATACACCGATTTGGGCGTGTTTAGCCCTGGCTTGTTCGGGGCGGCGGGCCAGTTGCGGAGCTACCAGCTTGAGGCGGCCCAGGCGATTGTGGCGGCGGTGCGGCAGGGTCAAGGCGGTCAGTTCGCCCTTTTGTTTAGCAGACAGGCGGGCAAAGACGAAACGCTGGCCCAGCTAGAAACTTTTTTGCTGAACCTGTACCAAAAACGCGGCGGTGAGATTATTGTGGCCGCACCTACCCAACGTCAGGCCAATTTGAGCCGAGACCGTTTGATTGCCCGGCTGCAAAACAGTCTGAACGGCCCTTATTATAGTACCGCCGACGGCTACCGGATAACGTTGGGCCGCGCCAACGCCCGCTTTTTGAGTGCTGCTCCGACTGCCAACCCACGCGGTGAGACGGCCAACCTGCTGCTGGTGGCGAACGAGGCCCAGGATATTATTCCGGCGCGGTGGGACGCGGTGTTTGACCCGATGGCGGCCAGCACCAATGCCGTGACCCTTTTTTGCGGTACGCCCTGGACGAGCCGCACGTTGCTGGCCCGCCAGCTACGCCATTTGCGCCAACTGGAACAACAGGACGGGTTGCGGCGAGTGTTTGAGGCCGATTGGCAACGGGTGGCCGCGTCTAACCCGCTTTACGGCGAACGAGTCCGCGCCCGTATCGCCCAGTTTGGCCCTGACCATCCCTTTGTACGGACGGAATATTGTTTGCAAGAAATTGACGGCGAGGGCGGCTTGTTTCCGACGTGGCGGCGACAGTTGATGCAGGGCAGCCATTCGCGCCAGAGCCAGCCCGAAACGGGTTCGGTTTATTGTTTATTGGTGGACGTGGCGGGCGGGCCGGAAGACGGGCGTAATCTTGATGAAGATGCTGCCCCAGGTCAGCGCGATAGTACCGTCGTTACTGTCGTAGAAGTGGCGGCGGGTCAGGAACTTTTGAGCCACACTTTGCCCACCTATAAAGTGGTGCAACGCTACGTCTGGACAGGCGCGGGCCAAACCCAGCTTTATGGTCGGGTATTGGCTCTGGCGCGGGAGACCTGGCAGGCGCGATATGTGGTGATAGACGCGACGGGCATCGGGGCAGGGTTGGCGGCCTTTTTGGGTCGGGCGTTGAATCGCAGACTTATCCCCTATAACTTTAATAGCGTCTCCAAAAGCGAGTTGGGTTGGGGCTGGCTGGCGGCGATAGATAGCGGGCGTTATCTGGAATACGCTCCCGATGGCGCAGCCGATACGGACTGGTTTTGGAGGCAGGTGGCGGCTTGCGAATACGAGGTACGCAACGGGCCGGGCCGCTTGCTACGCTGGAGTGTGCCTGACGCAAAACTACACGATGACTTGCTAATTTCGGCTGGCCTGGTCGCGGCGTTGGACGGGCTGGATTGGGCCTCCCGCAGCGCGGTGGGGCTGGAGTGAGGTGTAATAGTTGTGATTATTTGTAACTATTCAGCCAGGTATTGTCATTCTGAGCGAAGGCTCGGCGGCGTTCGCAAGCTCCAACCCGGTTTTGAAATGAGAGATTCCTTATATTCACTATAAGCTCGAGCGGGATATAGCCTACTATGCTATACTATGACATAATAGTATCAAAACTTGTTAGAAAGGATTGCCGTCTATGAATTTCATTCCAACCCCGCAGCAAGCCACCTGGATCAAAAGCAAGGTCGAAGTGGGCGAGTATGCCAACGCCAGCGAAGTGCTACGCGAGGCCATACGCGAAAAGATGGAACGTGACCGTATCCGCCAGGCCAGGCTAAATGACCTCAGAGCCGCTCTTGACGAAGGCGATGCCAGCGACCCGACCAGCCCCCTGGACATCGAGGAAATTATTAATCGTGGCGAGGCCCGCCGCGCCGCACGCCAGCAGGCCACCGGGCAGACCGAGTAATGACCCGCCTGCTGATCCGACCCAAAGCCGAAAGCGACCTTGACGATATTTCAGACTACATCGCGGCGCAAAGCAATGATGTTACGAACTTATCAATGGCTTCGTCTAGTTAGAAGCCGATGTGGTTGTGCGAGTACGCTAGTTTGGTCTGTATTCGCTCTGATTTTATCTAGCTGTGGTGATCAAACTATAGCTACTGTTCCTGCTGTCATCACAAGCACTCCAACTGTGACCTCAAATATTTCAACCTCGATTAGCAGCGGTGCAAATACAAATACCAAAAAAGCTGTAGGAAACAATTGGGAGACAGATTGGTTTGCTAATAAACCCTGTACGGTTCCATGTTGGGAGAACATCACGCCTGGAAAGACTCTCTTAAAAGATGCTTATCGTAGTCTTAAAGCTCTCCCTTCAATTTCCTTTGACGATACCCATCCAGGATATTACGAACGAGGGTTATTTGAAATGAATGCAATAGGCTGGACATTTGCAGACACGACTACCGCAAAACCGATGGCGCAGGGACTTATTGACGCTTCCTCTAAACCAGAGCAGATTGTGCAGCTTATTACCATTGATGGCTCCGTATATGGAGTACAGCTTGAAAATCTCCAAGCTGTACTCAAGAGCTTTGGCAATCCAGAATATGCCTTAGCAGGTGTAGGGCAAAAAAGAGATGGCAACGGCTTTGTGCCGTACTATGCGTTTGTAACTGGTAACTATTCAGGCCACTTGTAGGAGGCTGCTCCGTCAGCCGATTTCGTTGGCATTTCAATGGGAAACCATCGGCTGACGGAGCAGCCTCCTACAAAACCCAACCCAGGACTGAATAGTTACTGTAACTGTTTATTTATCAAAGGGCTTTTTGATACATCGAGGTTTTTATCAACAAAAACCAGCCACGCTTGATGCAAATTTAGAATTTGACGAGCTAGTTTTTTTCGTTCCTGGAGATAGTGATACAGCTAGAAGTTCGACGCATAGTATAGGGAACGATAAACTGCGACAGCTAGTGCCGTGGAACGGTTTCCAGAACTTCGATTATTATTTAACTAGAAGCTAAAATTTGAAATAGGTGATAAACTAATGCCTAAACCAGACCAAGAGTAACCTTCCAACAACAGCAGTGGCAACCCGAACGGTCTAGGCGGCTTCTTCAACCGCTCCTATGCCTATGACAACGTGGGCAACCTCTCCACCATCGGGGATAACGCGGTGTGCCAGCAGCAGAACTTCAGCTATGACGAGCACAACCGCCTGACCAACGCCAACACTCAAAACAACTGTGGCAATACTACGCCGGGCTATAGTATAGCAATGAGCTATGACCAGGTGGGCAATATTACTGCTAAGACAGGAGTAGGGACGTATAACTACAATAACGGCCACGCTCATCAAGTCAGTCAGGTGGGGTCAACTCCGATCAGCTACGATGGCAACGGGAATGCCAGCAATGGGCCAAATCATATCTTCAACTGGAACGTGGACAACCAGTTAGCCTCTAGTTCTAACCAGAACGATACTGAGTCCTATGCTTATGATGCGGATGGGGAACGAGTAGTCCGCGCAGTTAGTGGCGGGACTACCACCTACTTTGTGGGCGGTGGAATGTGGGAGGAAGATAGCACTGGCACCACCCGCAGCCTGTACCAGTTAGGGGGAGCGGTCATCGCTCAACGCAGTGTGGTACCTTATGGGGTACAGCAACCTTACTACGTGCAGCCAGCCCACCTATTAGCAGCGGCGGCAGGCCCAATTCAAGCTAAAACCACCTCGACACCCCAAGTCGGGCAAAAGGAACAGGCGTACCTACCTTGTGGCAATGCGGTAGAAAAGGCCAATATTGTTTGTGGAGCGACTACGCCCCGTTTCGCCACCCCAACTCCTACCCCAGTCCCGCAGCCGACGGTGCGTTTAATCTACCTACACGGCGACCATTTGGGCAGTGCCAGTGTCGTGACCGATCCTAATGGCGCAGTAGTTAGTCAGCAAGATTTCGATCCTTGGGGCAATCTGCGGAGCGGTATCTACGGCACAATCTCGCAAACTGATGTAAACTACACCGGACAGGTCAAGGACGGAAGCGGCTTGTTGTATTACCACGCCCGCTACTACGACCCCTTTGTGTCCCGCTTCGTTTCGCCCGATAGTATCGTGCCTGGTGGCAGCAACCCCCAAGCCTTCAATCGGTATAGTTACGTTGAAAATAATCCGCTTAACCTAACTGACCCCGGTGGCAATTGCGCTGCCAAAGACCGTGTAGCTTGTAAAGATGCCGCAGACGCAATTAATGCACATCACAACGTCCATTCTTCTATATCAGGTCTGATGGATTTAGCTTTAGGTGATCTTAATGACTTATTATACTGGCTTAACTCTGGTGTCTCAATTACTGGGAATGGTTGGAATTCACGTGCCATTAACGCTGTAAGACAAGGACTTGATAGGGTGTATAATTATATATATGGTCTAGTTGGCAGCTCTGCAATGTTAGTTATGTCCGAAGCATTAGGACTTGCTGGGGGTCTAACATTCAATTTAGTTGCTGGCTTAGGAGTTCCAGGAAAAGTACAACCCCAGGATTTTGGAAACAGCGTAGAACTGGACCAGGCACGTTATACAAATGGGGTAGCTGAAATTAATACCTTGATTACTGGAGTTGTTCACGAATTAGGGCATATTGTGGATTGGCATCACAATGGTGCAACACTCCGTAATAGAGGCGATGGTTATTTTTGGTCGACTCAACGAGGTAATGAGTGGGTTACAGCACTTGGTTGGAGACCTGGTTGTTCTGGTACTGGTCGTGCTGAGTGTGTAATAATAGATAAAGCTGCCGCAAGCGATTATGCTTTTAATCAGGCTTCAGGTGAAGATTACGCCGAAACTTTTGCCTTACAGGTTTCCTTTGGTACAACTGGAAACAGGTTAGATGCTCCATTGAGCGGCAACCGTATTAGGCTTCTAAACCAATCAATAAAAAGTTTCTTGCCTGCACCTGGTCATTAGCAGAAAGGCATTATTTCAACATTTGGATTCGGGTAGTATATCTATTTTTAAACAGCAATGTCACTTTTTTAAAAGAATTGCCTACTGCCCTGCCTTTGCCTCTATTGCTAGTGGTCAAAAACAACTAAATAAAGCCGTTAAATGTAGTAGGAGTTTGATTTATTAAACCCGTCGTGAATGTGATGAAACGCACCTCTATAATTCCTAAGTTATTATGTGATTATACCAATGGTCATAGTCATCTCATCTTGAGATGACATTTAAAAATTATAGGTAAAATTTGTATGACGAATAAACGCGATAACTTAATAAATTCAATTAAAGCTGAGTTTAGCTATGGGTTTGTTGTAATAATTTGCCTGATTGTGCAAGCTTGCGGGTCTGATAACCAACAAATATTAGGCAGTAGTTCTGCACCTACTACTTTACAAGTGGCAAACACAGCTACTATGTCACCTACGTTTAGCCTAACATCTCCAATAACCGCTGTATATTCTGCTACATCTAATACTTTGTCCTCACCAACGACCGCTAAAACTGCCTCACCTTTAACTAATGGCTACCAATATCGTTGGTTACAAGGTATCCCTTGCAGCGCACCTTGTTGGGAAGGTATTACACCGGGTAAAACCTCGGCTCAAGATGCGCTCAATTTGCTTAATCATAATCCCCTGGTTGCAACGGCAAAAATAAACGAACCCTACAGTGAAAAATCTGATATAACATCTGTCGGATGGGATTGGGTTGCTGGAGATAAGAGTCCAACTGACTACATAGTGGCAGGCGGCTCACTCGATTTTCATTCGACATTCACATCCCAAATAATTTATCAAATAACCCCATATTACAATACATATTATAAGTTGAGCGATATAATCAAAAAATATGGAGAACCAAGCAATATAAGAGTAGATTACCGTGTGCTTGAACACGGACCTATTTATAATATACAGGTGCTATTTATATCAGACGGAATAAGTGTATCAAACTCTTGGGACAAAAAACCGACGATTAATGGCGATTTAACTTTTAATATGTTATCTTTCTTTGAACCTAACATTCAGGGCTTTCGTAATATCCTACAAGACGCGACTCAGGAAAACCAATTGACAAGATGGAAAGGGTTTAACACTTTTAATTTCTACTGCCGTGATTTACCTGGTAAGTATGACAAATGTATTGATGCTTAGTACAAGTAGGCTGGCACGCATCAAACTCGCTACATATAGCAATCCGGGCGGGTTGGGCGGCTTCTTCAACCGCTCGTATCTGTATGACAACATAGGGAATGTTAGTGTTATCGGGGATAACGCGGTGTGCCAGCAGCAGAACTTCAGCTATGACGCGCAGAACCGTTTGACCAATGCCAACACCCAAAACAACTGTGGCAATACTACGCCGGGCTATAGTATAGCCATGAGCTATGACCAGGTGGGCAATATCACTGCTAAGACAGGAGTAGGGACGTACAATTACAATAACGGCCACGCCCATCAAATCAGTGACATCGGAGGTGCGGTCTTCGGCTACGATGGCAACGGCAACCAGAGTTATGGGCCAAACGGACACAGTCTGAATTGGAACTACGACAACCAACCCACCTATAGCTATAATGTTAATGGGGTGAGCGAGAGTTATGCTTACGATGCCAACGGGGAACGAGTGATTCGTAACAGCAGTAGCGGGATAAATACTTACTTTGTGGGGGAATGTGGGAAGAAGACAGCAACGGCACGTAGCGGCTGCTATACCAGTTCGGGGGAGCGGTGATCGCCCAACGCACGCTACAAGGCGGCAACAACAGCCTGCTTTACTTGCACGGAGACCATATCGGCAGTGCCAGCGTAGCAACGGGGAGTGGTGGGCAGGTCATCAGCCAGCAAGACTTCGACCCCTGGGGCAACCTGCGGGCTGGCACGACTGGCACAATCTCTCAAACTGATGTAAACTATACGGGGCAGGTCAAGGACGGTTCGGGTTTGTTGTACGACCACGCCCGCTACTACGACCCCTATGTCTCCCGCTTCGTCTCACCGGATAGCGTTGTACCGGGAGCAGTTGATCCTCAAAGCTTCAACCGTTATAGCTATGTCCACAATAATCCGCTTATTCGGACTGATCCAACTGGTCACGAAGATCCGATAGATTGTAATAATAATCCTGGCAATTATTATTACTGTGCTGTGCAAGACAATAACAATTATATTGCCAAATTACAAAGAGAGAATAGAACCGACGAGCTAAATGCTTTTCTTGCTTTTATGAATGCAATTCAAGCAGGAACAATCCTAAATTATGAGGGATTTCCTTTACGACCGTGGCACAATCATACCGCTATAGGTGTGGGGACAGGTGTATTAGTGGAGGCTCTAGGATACGGTTATAATGTTAAATATAATTCTGCTGCCAGTTTCTGGCAAACCTCAGACTATCACAAGGAGCATATTAAGTTGTACGAGGTTCCTGGTATAACCGAGCAACAACGACAAGATGCAGCCGATTTTGCGAAGTCTCAAATAGGAAAACCATATACTTGGCCTGGTGGTGGACCAGATGATACGAGCAGTTGGTATTGTACAAAGCTTGTGCTAAAATCACTTGAGGCCGCAGGAGTAAAATTTTATATAAACTTCCTAGATTCCGCCACGTATTATGAACAAGTGAAAGGGGGTGACCAGGAACCGTGGGACATTCCTTCATTGTTTACTACAGCCTCCGATAGTGATACACCAACGGCATTACAAGTAACTTGGGATGGTGCAAAGCAATACGTAGGAAACCAAAAATGAGAGATATAGGGTCTATAATTAGCATTTATAGCCAAATAATCCGCTCGATTCATCACATAAGACTTAATAAAATGGGAAAGCTGTTTTGGTTATACTTTTTGTTAGGGGTTCTATCTATAGGTTTGCTATCAGGATGTAATCAGCAGCAAACATCCAAGCCCATAATTATTACCTTTACGCCTGTTGGTACTAATGAGATTCAACTGGAAAGGATAGCCGAAAACCAAGAATGGAATGTGGTGGTGCATTGGACAAGAAACCGGACTAATTTACCTGGTTTTACAGATAGCTATCGTCCAAAATCCGGTAACTACTTTTTAGTAGCCTATATTACTTTTGTACGAAATCCTGCATTTGAAAAAGGAGATGGCGTTATTAAACTTAGCTATCAAGTAGGTAGTAATAACTATACTATCCATGAGTCCGGTATAGGTAACAACGAAGTCTTCGGCGATTTTCGACTAAGCTCACTTGTCGAACCTAATCCAAATGACCCTCATGATAGACCTTTTAGTACAGAGGTTTATTTTGAAGTGCCAAAGGATGCACAAAATTTTCAATTAAGTTTCGGTTCTACATCTCCTATAAGTTTGGGAAAATGAACAAACATTTGAGTGCGCTAATCTAAACCGGCGGTACAGTGGGCCAATGCAGCGGCTGGCTCAAATCAAGATAGGTCATGGCGGCAATCCGGGCGGGTTGGGAGGCTTGTTCAACCGCTCTTACAGCTATGACAACATAGGGAATGTCAGTGCTATCGGCGATAACGCGGTGTGCCAGCAGCAGAACTTTCAGTACGACGAGCAGAACCGCCTGACCGACAAAACAGCGTTGGAAAGCTGGTTACAGAAAAGAACTGTCAGGTAGCCGGGTTATCTCAAAGCGCGGGAGGCGATTTAGTGCGCCCGCGCTGATTGGTGCAGACTAACCCGCTGGGCGAGATTTATCGCCCCTTATCCTCGAATTTTGAGAAGTTTAGGGCTTTCGCTTTGTCACAACCCGGCAGGCCGTGACAAAACCCTCAAGCCAAAGACCTGGTTTAGAAACTTTCAGGGTCTTCGCCTAGTTCGCGTAGTCTGGCCCAGGCTCTTTCTTTGGCTGCGCGTTCCCGACGAGCTTGCTCACTTTCTTGTTCGGCACGAAGACGCTCCTGTTCAGCCCGTTCGCTTTCTTGTTCGGCGCGAAGGCTTTCTCGTTCGGCCCGTAGGTGTTCCCGTTCGGCGCGAAGGCGTTCCTGTTCGGCCCGTTCGCTTTCTTCTTCAGCGTGGTGGCGTTCCTGCTCCTCTCGCTTGATGTGTTCAGCGTGGGACAAAAAACGCCTGCCATCGGGCCGGTACAACGTTAGCTCCTTGTCCGCAAACTCGAAGCGGATTTTAAGACGCGGACTAATCCAGCCGGACATCGTTTCGATAGCTGTCAATTTACCGTCCTGGCGTAGCCAGCCCTCTAAAACATCGTCTTCGGGGTCATACATATAATATTCTTCGACCTGATGGGTCTCGTAAAACTTGAGTTTGGCCGCCATTTCTTTGTCGTCGTTGGTTTGGGAACGTATCTCGAAACAAACTTGAGGCGGGATTCTAGCTTCCAAATGCTGGATATAAGAGAAACGTTTGCCTTTGGGTCTGCCGAACACCACCATTACGTCGGGGGCGGCAGCTATCCGGGGTTTACCTTCGACGGGATACCATAACAAATCACCGGCTACAAACACATCAGGGTTATTCTCAAAGATAGACTCTACCTCACCCATAGTCATTCTAATCCAATACGATTGCTCGGTGTTTTCCGCCATTGGTTTGCCATCGCTTTCGGGGTAAAATACACCATTGTCTAACGTACCAGCCAAAATCGTTTGGGTCATAACACACCTCTCGGACTTAAATAAGGGCCATCGGTCTTGCCGCCCCAATCTTAGGCGATTGGTCAGGTTTAGTCAACCAGCCCTGAAAGGGGGAAGCAGGGCTGGTGCAAAGTGAGCGAAAATCACAAAAGGGCTTCGGTTTGCTGCAAACGCTTGACGATGATTGGCAGCATTTGGACAGCAATAGTAGGTGAGTCCTCCAAAATGCCCTTGAAGTGCCAGGAGGTGACGACATAGCAGCTAGTGGGGGTGGTGGCAACAACGGTGGCGGAACGCGGGGTGTCTTCAAACAGCCCCATCTCGCCGAAAAACTCGCCCGCGCCCAGTTCGGCCAGCTTGACCGTTTCGCTATCGGTTTCGCGCTCCACTTCCACCTGGCCGGACTCAATCACGAAAAAACCGATGCCGTTCTCGCCTTGTTTCAGGATTACCGCGCCCTGCTCGTAATGGCGGGTGGTAACGATGTTGGCAACTACGTCCAGGTTTTTCTTGGTCAGACCTTGAAATAAAGGCACTTTTTTCAACACCTCGACTACGTGTTCGTGTTCCTTTTCCATCTGGTTTTTCCTCTTTTAACTTTTGACTTGATTGTTTTTGGTCAGGGTTGGCAAGCTTCTAGCTGGCCGTATTTTAGCATCGTTGGCTTTGAATGGCAATATCGGGTATCATCTCAAAAATTAGGGGCGAGATTTATCCCGCCCACTCTGATTAAAGCCTACTAACGGATTGTCCATTGACGGAGCAATGTCCCACAAAGGGTAGCTGTCAGTCCTCAGTTCTCAGTCAAACGCAGAACGCTCAGTTTTAACTGAAACTGCTTGTGGGACATTGCTCCCACCCAGGGGGTACCCGTTGACAAGGCCGTCGTTAGTTAGCAGTTAAAATTAGAACACCCGGTTTTTAGCTTTAACTGCTAACTGACGACTGACAACTGCTGCGCTAGTTCGGCTCGGTGTAGGTGTAGAAGAAGCTGGCCGATTGCGCGTTGGTAGTGACGATCAGGCTGTTGTCCGCCCCCGCCGTTTTGGTTATAACCGCCGTGCCGTAGAACGAGCCGACAGGTAAATCGCCCTGATAGAATAGCTGGCTGGCGTGGGCGGGCAGGTTGGTGAAGACGTTGGGAGACCCCACCGCGTTGCCACTGGTATCCCGATACTGCAAGCTGCCGCTAAGAGGGCCGTTGCTGGTGTTGAGAATAGTCAGACCCGTCGTGTAACCGAAACCGTTTTTGGCAACGACGGGCAACGACACGCTGTTGCGGCCACTGGCATCTGCCGTATAAACCCCACTGCGGCGGTTGCCAGTGCCGGTTGTTCCGCCGTCCTCGTTCACATCTACCAGGATATTCCCACCTGTAGCCGAGATTTGGGCCGAACCGGAGAAACCAGTTGGCAAGCCTGCTGCGGGCAGACCTGTTCCCACTCCACCCTGGAATACTCCCTGGACGCTGTGGGGCGGCATCACGAAAGCTGCGCTTGTCAGGGCCGCTCCGTCAGTGCCGTTGTTGTAGGTGATATTGACCGTCACCGCCGCACTATTGGGGTTGATGACATTGAAGCCCGTTGTGAAGCCGAAAGCGTTGTTGAAGATACCGGGCGCAAAAAGGGTGGCCTGGGCCGCGCTCGTCGGTTGGGCGTTGGCAACCGCCGCGAAGCTAGTGGCGACGTTGTATTCCAACACCTGAGCCGACAACTGACTGCCCGCCGCTCCGGTGATGACGGCGTAACCGTTAAAGCCATCGGCCAGACCGTTGTTTGCGTCGGCCTGGCTGACGTTGACTCCCGCGTGGGCCGCGATGTTGACGGTTTTGGTAGCTCCAGCCACTGCCGCCCCGTTCGCGTTGTAGAAAGACACGGTAGCAGTGGTAGTACCTCCGGCGTTGAAGATAAAGTAGAGGCTGTTGAAGTTACCAAAGGCATTTTTGAAGGCGAACGGCTCGATCAAGGTGCTGCTCGAACCACTGCTGACGACGTAGGCACTGCCCCCGAACGGCGTGGCTTCCGAGACTATCACGTTGAGCGGTTGGTCAGAGCCGATGATGCCTTGTCCGGTGCTGCCCCCTGGCAAGGGATTGGTGGGCAAACATTCGGCGTTGGTGGCAATAGTGGTACAAACCGAGTCCGACGCAATCAGGGTGCCGTTGCCGCCATAATAGTTCAGGTTGATGTGGGCGGCTGCGCTCCCGATATTCTGGATAGCCACAAAGCTAGAATAGTTGAAGGCGTTGTTTGCCAGGAAGGGCAGGTTGTAAAGATAGGCTGGGGGAGCCGGAGCTACTCTGGCCGCAAACGCGCCCAGGTTGAACGAACCCACGCCGCTGGCCTGGTCATAACCCGCCGTCGCCGGATACCTGCCGCTTCCACTGTTGGGCGCACCGCCACCGCACGAAGGGTCGTAACAGTTATCGCCAACGGTAATGTCGTGGTAGCTGGCGGGCGCAGTGTTAAAGACGGAGTAAATCACCGGGTTGGCGAAACCCATACGGCCACCTAGCTGCTGGTTGACCAGCACTGTTCCCGCCGCCCATAGCGGAGCCGCCGCGCTAGTGCCACCGATAGCATAAAAGCCACCCTCGAC
Source organism: Chloroflexia bacterium (assembly GCA_038207455.1). Classification (GTDB taxonomy): domain Bacteria; phylum Chloroflexota; class Chloroflexia; order Chloroheliales; family Chloroheliaceae; genus JBBQZT01. The sequence goes on along the minus strand of JBBQZT010000037.1, from coordinate 2,286 downwards.
ATATACGGTGTAGCCCGTGTAGGGGTCGCCATCGGCAGTCACGTCCGGCACCTGGCGTTTGCCGTTGCTATAGCTGTTGACCGTGCCGGGGCCAGTTTGGAAGCTCGGCTTGGCCCAATAGCTGCTGAGGCCGCCGCCACCTGCGCCCCCGCCCACGGAGTATCTGTTCCAAACTACTTCTTGATTGTAGCTATTGTTGGTGTTGACAGCCAGGGTCGTACCGCCCACACCTGTGATATAGGGCTGGCTGGCCGGGTCAACGGTGGAAATGGTGGTAGTGTCGCCGCGACAACCTTCCGCCCCTTCATCGCCTGATGCCACAAAGATGCTCTGGCCCTGGGCGGCCATTTGCTGAAAGATGGCATTTTCGCTATTGAACCTGGAGGAAGTGGCCTGGGCTTCACACCTGCCCCAACTGCTGCTGACTACCGACGCGGTGTTGTCATTGGCAATTCTTTGGTACTGGTTTAACAAGCTAGTGCCGGTATTGGGCGAGGTATAAACCAAAAGCGAGCCGAGTTGGGGAGCCATACCAGCCACCACGTCTATATCCAATTCCACTTCGTCTTCGCCACTATCTAAAAGTCCGCCCCCATCAACCTTGACGCGGGTGAGCGGGACTGTTGTGCCAAAGCAGGTTTGAAAGGCGGCGGCATAGGTATCCCGATAGTCGGAAAGCTCGAACAGGGCGACGGTCTGGCCCTGGCCTTTGAGATTAGCACTGTAAAGCTGAGTGAAATTGTAAGCGGCGGCGAACTGGTTGGGCGTGTACGAGCCATTATTGTTAGAAGCCGTGACCGCAGCCGTACAACCAGCGGGTGTACCCGTGTTGGGTTTGAGGTTGGAGCTAGTTTGGGGTCGGGCAATGTGGTTCTGGAACTGTTCGTAGTTGTCCAGGCCAAACACGCCTTCGATACTGCCAGCGAGGGCGGCGGGCAGGGCCGGAGTCAGGTCATTTGAGTAGAAAACGCGCCCGCTGGCCTCCTGGTAATCCGCGATGGAGAGACCGAAAGCGGCCTGAGCCTGGGCTACCGTGCCACTAAAATTGACCAGCGAACCCGTGCCAGTGTCTTTGACGGTCAGACCTTTGCCGCTTAAGAAGCCGACCACCTGGGCGCGAACCGCCGAGTCGAAAAAGCGGCTGGTAAATTGCGCCGGGGTCAGATATTGGTGAAAGACAGCAGACTGCGGATTATAAAGCTCTTGCAAAAAGCTGTTCAAAGCGGCAGCGTCCTGGGTCTTGAGCGCAACGGCCATACTCAGCACCTTTTGGCTGTCTGTCGAGCGCAGCCGTGTACCGTGCGAGGCGACGGCTTGCTGGGTGGTCAAACCGTTGTCGGCAGCCAGCGTTACCGCCGGACTGACCCACGCCAGGCCAGCCAGCAGCAGGCCCAATATCAACATTTCTACCACTATCAAATGCGAGACACGTTTGGACACGGCGGCTACCTGGCTACCCACACGGGCAGACACGCGCCGAAGCCGTAATTGAAGTAACATGAGTTGCTCCTTCTTAATTAGTAACTACTCAGGAGGTCACGGGGTACTCCCCGTGCGGGGCACAGGGGTGTCCCCTGAAAAATCTCCTTTTTCCTTACTTTTCTCCCTACCTGAGTAGTTACCTTTATTATTCGATTCTAATAGCCACAGCAGAACAGCCAGATTGGTGGCAAGCACGCCCAATCTGTTGTGAGGTTTATACCGTATTTTAATGCAGGAGGCGGAAAATAGTCAAGTTTTAGAAGGCGGGCGCAGCGTGGCGCGTATATTTGTGCTTTGACCGCCAACGGTTCACCGTGCCGGGTACAGGTAAACCGTCGTCTATTCACCCCAAACCTGATAAATCAGGTTCTATCAACACGTTTTAACGTGTTTGGGGTGAATAGACGACGGTTTCAACCGTTGGCGGTTTCTCTGCAAAATTATGTGTCATACCCTGGTAAAATCTCCCACTAGCCAAAACCAGCTAAAAATAATATAATACCCGCAACGCACACCTTATCTTTTGACGCATAAAATTATACGGAATGACCAAACTATGACTAGCTCCCACAACCCGCCTGATGGCCCGATACAAGCTAACAAATTGGCAACGGCTGACCGCGAGTATTTGCATTCCTTTCTGGTGGGCCATTTTGATCTTCCTGAGCTAAAAACTTTAGCCTTTGCTTTGGGCGTAGAATACGATACCCTGCCACACGCGACCAGACCTGAGTTTTGTCGGGAGCTTATTGCTGATTGCGAACGCAAATATTTGGTTTCCGAATTATTGCAGCAAGCTCAAGC
>JBBQZT010000036.1:0-51240 GCA_038207455.1 Chloroflexia bacterium | reverse complement strand
TTTATTTTGGACGAAACAGCCACTAAAGTTTTGCTTACCCGCCGTACCGATAACGGAAGATGGTGTTTGCCCGGTGGTCGTATGGACGAAGGCGAAAGTGCTGAGGAGTGTTGCGTGCGTGAGGTGTGGGAAGAAACTGGTCTGACGGTACAGGTCACGCGCCTGATTGGAATTTACACCACGCCGCATCGTATTACTTACTATGCTGATGGCAATCGTTGGCAGCTAGTTTCTTTTAGTTTCGAGGCCGTAATAACAGGCGGCACGCCGGGCCTTAGCAACGAGACTACCGAAATCGGGTTTTTTACGCCACAAGAAATCGCCACAATGGACGTGATAGAGCCACACATTGAGCGCATTACCGATGCTCTGGCACATCAAGTTGCCGCTTTTATCAAATAATTTTGGTAACTATTTCGCCTTGTGAGGTGTGTCGTAATAGAAGGTTCTATCCCGCGATAGTTCGGGCGGTTTTGTAGGAGGCTGCTCCGTCAACCGACTGGACTTAAAGCATCGCGGGGCAGAACCTGCTCCTACAAATGGCCTAATAGTTACAAATTTTATTCACAAACGGAGCTATGCAACGATTCTCTTTAACAGAGCTTCGCGTTCGGTCAAAGATTTGCCACGCAGGTTAGCCACGCCGTTTTCGGTGATGATAATTTGGGCCAGATGACGCGGGGTGCTAACTGGTGTACCCGCAGCCAGACGCGGCACGATGCGGGGCTTGCCTGTGGGTGTAACTGACGGCAGGGCAATAATCGAAACGCCATCGGGCGCGTTCCACGCCCCCTGAATGTAATCTAATTGCCCACCCACTCCCGCCAGTTGCCAATCGCCCAACGCTTCGGCGTTTACTTGCCCCCAATAATCTACTTCCAAAGCCGAATTTATCGAAACAAAGTTGGGCAACTGCCCCACCCGCACCGGACTGTTGACGTAATCCGCCGCCGCCATCTGGATAAGGGGGTTGCGGTGCGCGAAGTCGAAAAGTTTGGTTGTACCCAGCAGAAATCCGGCGACGGTTCTGCCCTGGTCAAAAGGTTTGGTAGCATTTGTAACCGCGCCCGACTGAATTAAATCCACAAAGCCATCGGTCAAAGCCCCACTATGCAAGTTCAGATTGCGTCGCATTCGCAACAGTCCCAGCACCGCCTCGGGTATCGCCCCGACTCCTAGTTGGACAGTTGCCCCGTCCGGTACAAATTCTAGCACGTTGGCGGCAATCGCCCGTTCCAATACGCCCGCCCCCCCCGATGGCATCTCGATCAGGGGGCGGTCAGTTTCGATAACCGCTTCAAACCGTTCAAGCGGAATAGACGGGCCAAAAGTGAAGGGCATCCGCTGGTTTATTTCGCCCAGCAGCGACACACCCCGTTCCAGCAAAGCCTCCACTATATCACCGCTCGGCCCCGTTGAGCAGCGTCCGTGTTCGTCGGGCGGGGCGACCCCCATCAGGGCCATGTCAACCGCAATATGTCTGGCCCGTATCAGGCCCGGCAGCATCGAAAGCGAGGCAGGAATATAATCCACTAGGCCCGCTCGCCCCACTGCTTTTAAGCTGGAATGCGGAAAGAAGCTTTTGAGCTTGAAGCGGCCCGCCCCCAGCAATTCAAGGTCGGCGTATAGTGGGGGTGGCGCACTACCGCCCCGATAGGTAAAAGTCAAAAGTGTCAGGTTTTGTAGATGCGGTTCGCCTGCCCGTATCCCGGCCATCAAACCTTCTAGCAAAGTTTGCGGCTCGGCACAGGCCGAATGTAGCAGCACTCGTGAGCCGGGCTTTATCTTTTCCAAAACTTCGGCGACGTTCGCAGCTGGTTTCATTATAGATTATCCACCTCAAGCGGCAATTCAGGCGTGTTCAACTGATGCAAATGCAGGATACGGTCATTAGGGCCGACGAAATAGATGGTGTCGCCACTATATAAGCGCACCCGTGAGTTGGGATGAAAAATCGGGTCAGGTTGCGTGGTTGTAGCGGCATTGCTACCGTCCAGAATTGTTTTAATAGGGGCGGCAATGTAAGTCAGGATACGCACCCCCGCTTGCTGGTAGAGCCATTCGACGGTTTTGGTTTTGATTTGACCTGCTTCTGATATTACCAGCCGCACCACGATAAAAACCTGCCGTTTGATAAAAAAGGAACTAATCACCTCGTAATTCAGAGCGGCGGCAATAAAACTTGGGGCGGAGAGAGCCGAAGTGCTGCTGGCGATTTCGATACCGAAAGTGCGTTCCACCTTGTCGGCCAGACTGCCATCGAAAATGCGTAATACCAGCCGGATGTCGTGGCGCAGACTGCGGGCGGTCAGGGCTGTTTCCAGGTTCACCATATCATCATTTGAAACAACCGCCACACAACTGGCTTTTGAAATGTTGACCCGCCGCAGCGACTCCTCCAAACGCGAGTCGCCAAAAATCACTGTCACTCCCAAAGCCTGCACCAGGGGAACAAAACTGTTGTGGTCATCCTTTTCCATCACTATAACGGCCTGCCCGCTTTTAACCAGACCCTCGACTACCCGATAACCGAACCCACCGCCACTGCCCAGGCTGGTGACTATCACATGATTTTCCATATCGGTAGCCCGTTGCATACCCAGGCTTTGCTCGATGCGACGGCTAACGATATAGTTGGTCAAGAAGGCGTACAGAACCGCCAGCGAACTCGCCCCGATAAGCTCCAAAATGATACCATAAACCAGCACCCACCATTCTTGGTGATGAAGCGACATATCGCCAAAACCAATTGTAGTAATAATAGTGACAGTGAAGTACAAAGCTTCCAGAGGGTTCAGGCTGTTACCGTTGTCGGTTAGGTCGCGGTAGCCCAGGGTGAAGAAGGCGGTACTGAATATGACAATTAGCAGCAGGGCCAGCAAAGTTAGTCGGAAAGGGCGTTCCATACCAGCGACGAAACCGCTAAAAACCCTGCGGGTGGACCAAATAAAGTTACGCCGGGTTTTTGGGGCAGACCAAAAGCGGCTTTTTGTGGTTGTGGCCGTCGTTTTTAAGGCGGGCTGCCACAAGTCCACTCCCACCAGATTTTGAAGCTCCTCAACTGTGCCAATCAAACCCACTCTGTCCCCGCTTTCAATCGGACAATCTGGCAATGGACAAATGATAGACTTAAACTTTTCCTCCGCTTGCTTTGCCACCTCGTCGGTATTTGCCGCTAAAATATCTTCTCCAGAAGGCGGCTCGACAGGTAATGGCCCGCTCAAAAGCAAAGCAGTTGTTCTATGATAAAGTCTGCCCACTGTTCCGGCTTCGTGGGGATTGCCTTCTACCACTAATAACTCTTGTCCCTGAATAGTGAAGCGGTGCAGCACGCTAGAGGCAATGGTGGCACTGACAAACGTGGGTGGAGCGATGCGGGATAAATCCAGAGCCTGGGCGTTCGGAACAGCCTTGATTAGTTGTTGGCCGATTTGGTTGTTGAAAAAACTAGCAACGGCCCGCACCCCTTTACAAACTTCGTTGGCGGCTAAGACCGTTTCCAGGTTATGCAAGTCGTTTTCATTCACGGCGATGATGGCCCGCGCCCGCTCGATACCTGCCAACTTGAGGATTTCCGGCAAACGGCTATCATCGTGCAGCACTGGGACGTTGCGACGTTGAGCCAGACGTGCGAAACGTGGGTCGGGTTTGTCATCAACTATCACAACGGGGATTTTAGCATCCAGTAGTTGCTCAAGGATACGATAGCCCAGGTTTCGCAGACTGCACAAAATAATGTGGTCGCTAAAACTGCTAAACTGGTCGTTGTCGTTACTGGCGAAGCTTTTGCTACTCATAATAACAGGCGCGGGCTTGCTACTAGAACCCACCTGCATTTCTAGGGGCGAAGGTTGGGGCATATTTATAGCACCCTTTCTGCTTAAAGTTTTTCCTCGAACTGGCGGGCGGCGCGTTGGCGGGCGGTTTCGGGAAGGTGGCCGTGTTTGTAAATCAGCATCTGGCGTTTGTATTCGATGACAGTTACGCCGTGCTGATTAAAGCCAAACGTTTTGATACGCACGAGACCAACGTTGGGCCGCGACTTTGACTCGCGCACCTCTAAAACTTCCGAGCGGGCGTACAGTGTATCACCTTCAAAAACCGGATTGGGCAGGCGCACTTCATCCCAACCCAAATTCGCCAGCGCGTTCTGACTTACATCGGTCACGCTCATTCCTGTTACCAAAGCCAGGGTAAAACAGCTATTCACCAGGGGTCGCTTAAACTCCGTGTTGGCGGCGTACTCGTGGTCGAAATGGACAGGATTGGTATTGAGGGTCAGCAGTGTGAACCAGCTATTATCGGTAGTGGTGATGGTGCGCCCGCTGGGGTGAATATAGACATCGCCCACCTCGAAATCCTCGTAACAACGTCCTTCCCAACCGGGTTTGATGCTCATCGTTATTCCTCTTTAAGTTAGCAGCCGTCAGTCGTCAGTTATCAGTCAAGCCAAGTACCCTAATAGCTTTTGGGCATTTTCAAAACGTGCTGCCCGATGTACGCCAGTACCAGATTGTTGTTGATGGGCGCAACCATGTACAGCCGTGTTTCCCTGAATTTGCGCTCTACATCGTATTCACAGGCGAAGCCGTAGCCGCCGTGCGCGTTCAGACAGGTGTTAGCCGCTTCCCACGAAGCTTCGGAAGCCAGCAGCTTTGCCATATTTGCTTCCGCCCCGCACTTTTCTCCCGCGTCAAATAGAGCCGCCGCCTTGAAACGCATCAAATCGGCTGCTTCAATCGAGGCGTAAGCGCGGGCGATAGGAAATTGCACACCCTGGTTCGCGCCGATAGGTTGGCCGAAAACCACCCGTTCCGAGGTATATTTGGCGGCTCGCTCTACAAACCAACGCCCATCTCCAATACATTCGGAAGCAATCAAGATGCGTTCGGCGTTCCAGCCATCAATAATATAGCGAAAACCTGACCCTTCTTCGCCAATCAGATTCTCGACGGGGACTGCTAAATCGTTGATAAAAACCTGGTTGGTTTCGTGATTGACCATATTCAAAATAGGCCGCACTTCCAGCGCGTCGCCCGCCGTGCGTAAATCTACCAGAAAGACCGATAAACCGCGTGTTTTATCTTTTAATTCGTCGTATGGGGTGGTACGGGCCAGCAATAACATCAAATCGGAATGTTGCACGCGGGAAGTCCAGATTTTTTGGCCGTTGATGATATAGTGGTCTCCTTTGCGGACGGCCATTGTGCTGATACGGGTCGTTTCTGAACCAGCGTCCGGTTCGGTGATGCCAAAAGCCTGTAAACGCAACTCGCCGGATGCAATTTGGGGCAGGTATTGGAGTTTTTGAGCCTCATTGCCGTGCCTGAGCAGCGTCCCCATAATATACATCTGGGCATGGCAAGCCCCCGAATTGCCGCCGCTATGGTTAATCTCTTCCAAAATCAAGCTGGCCTCGGTAATATTCAGACCCGCCCCGCCGTATTCTTCGGGAATGAGCGCGGCCAGCCAGCCAGCACTGGTCAACTCTCTGACAAACGCTTCGGGATAGCCGCGCCGCTCGTCCACCTCGCGCCAGTACGAGTCGGGGTAACGCGCACAAATTTCGCGCACCGCCCGTCGAATGGTTTCCTGCTCCTCGCTTAACCTGAATAAGCTGTCCATAAATCTAATCTTTCTAACTTGTAATTATTCATCGCAAAGAGTGGCAGGTTTTTAACCGCAGAGTTCGCAGAGGACGCAGAGAAAATTCAGGTTGCACCATGGAGAGAGGAAGTAGTAGGGTAGGAAGGGAACACTCCCACTTTGCCTCCACTGTCCCCTCTCCGCGTTCTCTGCGGTTAAAATCCCCTTCCCTCTATGGTGGAATAGACTTTACACTTCTTTCAAAACGGTTGCCACGCCCGCCGCGTCCAGTGCGCCGATTTCCGTATCAGTATAGCCCAACGCGCCCAGTATTTCGGCGGTGTGTTCGCCCAGCATCGGAGGGTGAACCCGCAACTGAGCGGGAGTATCCGAAAGCTTGAGAGCCGAGCCGGGCGCACGGATAGTACCCTCTCGCGGATGTTCCATCGTCACCAACATATTGCGGGCCAATGTGTGCGGGTCGTTAAAAACGGCATCCATACCGTTGACCGGGCCAATACATTGGTCTTCGCCTTCCAATAATTCTAGCCATTGAATCGTTGTGCGAGTGCGGAAAATCTGATTTAGGGTTTCCCTGATAGCCGGGCCAGTTTCGTATTGGCGAGGTATCAAATCGGGCCGTTCCAGCTTCTGACACAGCCCCACCCAAAATTTCTTTTCCAACGCTCCCACCGTAATATAATCGTCCTGGGTCGGATAAACGGCGTAACAAGGATAACCCCCGTTCAGACGGCCCTGACCGCGTGGCGGGGTCGGTTCACCAGCCATAAAATAAGCTGAGGCAAAGCCCAACCAGGCGATTACCCCGTCCGACATAGCAATGTCCAGGTACTGGCCGCGTCCGGTGTGCTGGCGGGCGTGCAAAGCCAGCAAAATAGCCACTACCGCGTTGGTCGCGCCCACCAAATCGGCTACCTGCACCAGAGGCATGATAGGCGGGCCACCTGGTTCGCCCGTCCCTTCCAACACGCCAGCGTAACCGATATAGTTCAAATCGTGACCCGCTTTGTTGCGGTACGGCCCGGTCTGACCGTAGCCAGTAAGGGAGCAATAAATCAGGCGCGGATTGATAGCGGCCAAAGCTTCGTAATCCAGCCCTAATTCCTGCATTTTGCCGGGCCGATTACCTTCAAAAACTACGTCGGCACTCGCCACCATTTTTTTGAAGATGGCTTGACCCTGTTCCGCTTTCAAATTTAAAACCATGCTGCGTTTGTTGCGGTTGATGTTCATAAAGTAGGCACTTTCGTGGCGATAAAGCGGCGGGGTATTGCGGCCATAATCGCCTAAACCGGGTGGCTCGATTTTGATAACGTCTGCACCATAATCGGCCAACATCATCGAAGCGAAGCCACCGGGCAGCAAGCGGGTCAAATCCAGCACGGTCACGCCTTGCAAAGCTTCTTGGTTGCTCAACTTTACATAATCCTCCTGATAATTTTATTTTTCATATTTTACTACGCCCTTCAAAACATAGCGAATTTGTAGGACATTGATGGGGCAATGGCCTTCTGATGGTTGTAGGACACTAGCATCAGCAAAACTAAAAGAGGCGTGGTTATTAAGACATTTGTTGATCTTAGCCAATTAAGATTTGTCAAGCAACTATTCTTGCAACAGCCCTGGCTTCGGTTATCCTGTAATTGCGTTTTCGGGTGCATTCTGCTATGCTTAGACAGCTAAACCGGACTGCTGCAATTTGACTTTTCTTTGGAGTTGCCCGGCTAACCTGCTGAAAATATATAACCGAAAGCTGATAACTACTAAAAGATGTTCAAAAAAGTCTTAATAGCCAATCGTGGCGAGATAGCCCTGCGCGTGGTGCGCGCCTGCCGAGACCTGGGCGTGCAAAGCGTGGTGGCTTATAGCGAGGCAGACCGCGACTCGCTGCCAGTGCGTTTTGCTGACGAAGCTATCTGTATCGGGCCTGCCGCCAGTGCCAAAAGCTACCTCAGCGCACCTGCCATCATTAGTGCCGCAATGGTCACGGGGGCGGACGCGCTTCACCCCGGCGTGGGTTTTTTGAGTGAGAACCCTTATCTGGCCGAAATTTGCGAACGGGTCGGACTGACCTTTATCGGCCCTAGCCCCAGCGTTATCGAAAAGATGGGCGACAAAACCACCGCTCGTAATACTATGCAAGCCGCCGGATTGCCCATCGTACCAGGCGCGGAGGCAGCCCTGCCCAATGTTGATGCGGCCAAACGGCTGGCGGCGGAAATCGGCTACCCAGTGATGCTCAAACCCCTGGCGGGCGGCGGTGGACGCGGTATTCGCATCATTGAAAACGAAACCGAACTAGAGCGCAACTTTCCCCTGGCCCGCAACGAGGCCGACAAAGCCTTTTCCAGTGGGGAACTTTATCTCGAACGCTATGTACGTAACCCTCGTCACATCGAAATACAGGTGTTGGGCGACAATTTTGGCAACGTCATTCATCTGGGCGAACGTGATTGCTCCATTCAACGTCGCTACCAAAAGCTAATCGAAGAAGCACCTGCCCCCAACCTTTCCGAAGAACTCCGCCGCCAGATTGGGGAAGCTGCTGTTAAGGGGGCCAAAGCTGTCGGTTACACTAATGCTGGAACGATGGAATTTTTATTGGATGCCGAGGGTAATTTTTTCTTTATGGAAATGAACACCCGTATCCAGGTCGAACACCCTGTCACCGAAACTGTAACGGGGATAGATTTGGTCAAATGGCAGCTACGTATCGCGGCAGGGGAACGCTTGACGCTCACTCAAAAAGACGTTAAAATGCAAGGGTGCGCTATCGAGTGCCGGGTCAACGCTGAAGACCCCGCTAACGATTTTAGACCCAACGCGGGTCGGGTAGATTTATTTGTCCCGCCGGGTGGCATCGGGATACGGGTGGATAGTCATCTGTTTAGTGGTTACACCGTCCCGCCCCACTATGATAGCCTGTTGGCGAAAGTAATTGCCTACGGCGATACCCGTGAGGAAGCGATAGAGCGGTTGGAACGGGCTTTGCACGAAACGGTGGTCAGTGGCATTAAAACCAGCATTCCTTTCCAGCAAACTATCCTGGCCCACCCCGAATATCGGGCAGGCCACTTCTTTTTGAACTTTGTGGAAAAGGTGGTTGCGGCAGGCAAGGAATAAGCTTATGACGGCGGAACTCGACAAGAAATTTGGCACCGTGCGGATTGCTCCTGGTGTATTAGCCGCTATCGTCAACGCCGCTACGCTGGAAGTAGCTGGGGTGCTACGGATGGGTGAGGTAGCAGGTGCGGCTAGTAACGGGTTGCGCGGGCGTATTTTTACGGGTCGTCACGCCGAACACCGGGGCGTACAAATCGAAGTGCGCGAAGGCAGCGTCCACGCCGATTTGTATGTGATCGTCAGCAAAGACCAAAATATGCGCGAAGTGGGCCGTCAGGTGCAAGATAGCGTCTCTAAAGCTATCCGACAGATGGTAGGAATGCCAGTCGAGCAAATAAACGTTTTTATCCAGAACGTGGAGTAACAAAAATACGGAAACGATGAGTGTACGCAGATTAGCCCGCAGTGTGGCTCTCCAAACCCTGTTTGAAAGCGACTCGGTCAAACACGATGCCGATAGCGTGTTGGAACGCCATCTGGTTGAAGACGACTCGCTAGTGACAGAGACGGCCAATTTCGCTCGCGAATTGGTCAAAGGCGTAATGTCGAACCTGGAAAAGTTAGACAAGGTGATTTCAAACTCCGCCCCCAACTGGCCGGTTGACCAAATGGCGAAGGTGGACAAAAACATCTTGCGGCTGGCGATTTTCGAGCTAATGTTCAAAAAGGACGTGCCAGTAAAGGCTGCCATCAACGAGGCGATTGAACTGGCAAAGCGGTTTGGTGGTGATAGTAGTGGTCGCTTTATCAATGGCGTGTTAGGGACAATCGTCACCCAACTCAACAAAAAGAGTGGCGGCGAGCAACCTGCTTGAAAAATAAATTTTGCCCCATCATAATAACAGGTATCATAGTTGGGCTATTGTGGCCTAGCTTTAGCTTATATCCAGGCAGCACGGGCGGCGAATAGGCCAAAACCTTATTTGCTGAAAGTAATTTCTATTGCCCAAATTTCCCGTGCCAAACTATATTTGAAAAATAAAGGAAAGAGGTGAGACTTAATGGCAAAGACCCAGCAAGAAATTCTTACTCAAATGAAGGAAATCGTGTCTGAACAATTGGCCGTTGAACCCGATGAGGTGACAATGGAAGCGTCGTTTGTGGAAGACCTCAACGCCGACTCGTTAGATTTGGTCGAGTTGATTATGGAGCTTGAAGAAAGATTCCATATTACAATTGAAGACAAAGATGCCGAGAAAATTGCCACTGTCAGTGACGCGGTAGAATATATTCAGGAACACCAACAGGATTAGCTTCTGGTAGCACCAAATCAAGCTTCTAGCCCCCTATGCGCTGACGTGGGGGCTTTTGTTTTGCCTGCTAATTCTAATCATAATTTTACAAATCTGGCTTGCGTCCTGGCCTAAAAAGGTATATGCTGGTTGAGTTATTATTGTATATTGGAGCAATTTAAGATGTTATGGATACAAACTTTTTCGGGCTAAGTCCCTTAGAAATTATCTTAATAATGGTAGTGGCTTTGATAGTATTCGGGCCGGACAAACTGCCGCAGTTTGCTCGTAGCGTTTGGAACGTTTTGAAGTTATGGACATAAACTTTTTCGGGCTAAGTCCCTTAGAAATCATCTTAATAATGGTAGTGGCTTTGATTGTGTTTGGGCCAGACAAGTTGCCGCAATTTGCACGCACCGCTGGGAAATATGTCAACGAGTTCCGTAAAATGTCCCAGGAGGTGCGTACCCAGGTCTCCCGCGAATTGACCCTGGACATCAAGGATGAAGATGGCAAAACCGTCGGCCTGGAACAGTACATCGTCAAAGTGCGCGATGAGGTAAGAGGGGCTTTTAGCGACATAACCAGTACCATCACCTCCGAAACCGCCGCCGTCAAATCCGCCCTGACTATTGACCCCAACCTGCTTAAAAACGTGGTGAGTGATAACATTACCACAACCGTAGTTAGTAACCCAGGCACACCCCAGGCTGAAACGCTGGTGTCCAAAGTTGAGCCGACAAGCGAGAGTGCACCTCTAAACCTGCCTGCCTATTTTACGTCTAATCCTGAGCCGCTAACGTTACCCACTCCGGTTATGCACACTACCCGTATCCATTACCTACAACTAAACAATGCACCCTCAACCATCAGCCTAGTCAGCACCGCCCCTGCTATCGAAGTCGAGGCCGCCAGCTTTAGAGATAACCAGCCTGAGACGGAAACGGAAATTATCAAAGAGGGAATGCCTTTTTCTGAATACGAAAAAACCTTTGGTTCCTACGATATGGTTAATTTGGGTGCAGACGCGGCAGCTGATGGTGGCAGTCCTGAAAGTGTCACCAGCCGCAAGCCTCGTATCAGCAAACGTGGCGGGTATGCTGGTTCACGCGCCAATAAATAAAGGAAAGGCCCGATGAGTTCTGTTCAGGAAACCCGCATCAAAAAAGTAAAAAAGCAAAAAGCCCCCAAACGCCAACCTACCCAGGGCGGCCAGATGACCTTTTTCGAGCATCTGGTAGAGCTTCGTAACCGATTAATTGCCACCGTTATTATAGTTGTGGTCGCTAGTGCTGGCTCTTTCTTTTTTCAGAAAGAACTAATCAGTGTTTTTAAGGACTTAGCCCCTAGAGCAGATGTGCTCACTAACTATGTAATTACTGATCCTTTTGCTATAAGCTTAAAACTTTCATTGTACTCCGGCCTGCTACTATCCAGTCCCTTTATTGTCTATCAAATTATGGCGTTTTTAGCTCCGGCCCTCGAACCCGAAACCCACCCCGGTCAAGAGGGTTATGAGGAAGAAGTCAGGCTGCTAAAATCCGTTCGGCGCAGCGTTTGGATTTTCATCCCGTTTGTAATCATTTCTTTCGTAGCAGGCATATTGTTTGCTTATTATCTGGTGCTACCGCCTGCGCTTAGATTCCTAAACAGCTTCAATTCAGATGAAGTCAAAAACTTGATAGGATTTAAGGATTTTGTCACCTTCACCAGCAAGATAATGTTTTGGTCTGGTCTTACTTTCGAGCTTCCTATTTTTATGTTTTTGCTGGCAAAGATTCGGATTGTCACCTGGAGACGGATGGCGAAATGGTGGCGGTTTGCTATTGTAATCTCGTTCGTAGCGGGCGCGGTCATCAGCCCCACCCCTGACCCATTCAACCAAACCCTAGTAGCAGTCCCGGTTTTTGGTCTATACTGGTTAGGAGTATTGTTGGCCCGCTTCGCTTGAGAAGCCAGCCAATAGTTAGTGCCAATAATGACGCGATTAGTAGAGGTATAGAGGAGCGAAACATCGTTAGTAAAGGCGAATGTCGGAAATAGCTCAAAATATCGCCAAGCTAACACATCGAACCAATGTGGCTCAAAAAAACGCACCAGATAGTTCTCCTACGCTAAAATTCAGCTTAGGCACACTTTGCACTATGGGGTTCTATCAGTTGAAAGGCGATTAAACCAGATTTTTGCACTCTAACTACTTGACGATTAAATGCCAATCCGCTATAATGCACCTGAAATCAATCACAGACCAAGCACAAACAAAAACAGAAATGGACCGCTAGCTCAATGGCAGAGCAACTGACTCTTAATCAGTGGGTTCTCAGTTCGACTCTGAGGCGGTTCATCTTTCCCCCATTGTGAAGCCTTAAAGTGTGCCTTGCAACCCCTTTTCTTAACTAGAAAAAGGGGTGAATTTGAAAACAAAAACCACTGATACTCGTAAATTCGAGGATCGAAAAGGGGATACCCACCCCCCCTATCCTATTCAACCGAATAAATCTAATCTGGCTATCGCACCAAAATTAACTACCGAAAGTTGCCCCTTTCGTGGCTTAATTAAGGCGTGGATAGAGTCTTGTCGCGCCGATGGACTTGCAGAAAGAACAATTAGTGACTATCACGATAAGCTTTTCAAGTTTTGGTGGTGGTGGGATCATCATTATGCTGCCGAGTTAGGAGCGCACCCCAAAAACGTTTCTACTAAAGAAGCTCGCGCTTTCGCTTCTTACCTCAGAGAACCCCAAAGCTTTCGCTGGGGAATCACCCACCCTGCTAATAATAAATCCAGTCAAAGCATAAGCCTTTCCCCTGCCTCAATTTCTTCCTATGGTCGAACCGTCAAGGTTTTTTTCAACTGGTTAGAACGGGAAGGTTATATTGAGCAAACTCCTTTCAATAAGAGCGTCAAGTTTACCAACCGTCATAAACAGGATCGGCTCAAAAATGTATCCTCGGAAGATTTGTCGCTTATTTTTGCAGCATTGACTAGAGCCGAGCGATTAAAGACCTACAACGGCTGTCGAGATTTGTCTATCATTGCTTTATTATTAGATAGTGGTGTGCGCCGGGGCGAGTTGCTCTCGCTCAAACTCATAAATATAGAGCTAGACAAGAGACGTTGCCGTGTAAAAGGCAAAACTGGCGAAAGGTGGGCGATGTTTAGCCCTGCTTGCCTAGAAGCTCTGAGTTGCTACTTAGAGCTTTATCGCAGCCTTCAGGGGGATACGCCTTATAACGAGCTATGGCTGACTGAGGATGGTCGGCCACTTTCCTATTACGGCTTTGGTAGTCTTATAAGGAGGCTAGAAAAAAGTAGCGGGGTAGATTTCCACGCCCATAAACTCCGCCACAGTTTCGCCACGATGATGGCAGCTCAAGGGGTCAACGTTTTTGACCTAAAGGAAATGCTGGGGCATCAATCTATCACTACTACCCAAATTTATGTTCAACAAGATTTAGAACGCCTATCGCTAATCCATAAAGCCAATTCGCCTCTTACCACAATGGTCAAAGAAAACGGAGGGGATAAACAAGTATTTACTGGGATGAGGCGCAGGCGGGGTCGTCCTCGTAAAGAGAATTGATTAAGCTTGAGGTGATATTGAAGTAAGCTGCTTCTCCGTTGTCCTCGTTGTTAATAAAGGAGCAGCTATTCATCAATTCATCATTTTGCTCGACGTTGTTGGCTTCCCACAATTTCAAAAATTGCGGTGGCATTTCGTATTGAGCGTGTATCCATGTGCGAACATCATCACTCATTTGAGCTTTCCTTACTAGACGATTATCATAAACATAATTTTTTATGCATATAATCTTAAATCTAAGAGGGTGTTTTTGGGGAGCACCTTCAGATACTTTGAGTTCTTATTCGGCTCGGTCTAACTTTGTAATAGATTGAGTGAGGTGACGTATTGGTAATCAAGTTGGTTGAGCGGGTAAGTGTTCCACTCACTTTGGGTAAAAGCTCTTTCTGTTAGATTTTTTAAGTTCAAAAGCTCAACAGCTTCGAGGCGGTAATTGATGGCCTGCCATTCAGCTAGGGTCTTAATAATCAATTTGATTTCTGGTGGGGTTAGTACGGCGTTATCCGTGCCATATAACTTCTCACTAAATGAGCTTGGTTTGTAGCCTAGTAGGTATGCTAATGCCTTTTGTCGCTTACCTACCCTTTTGCAATAACCCTGTACCTTGAAGCGAAACAGGTTAGCATTGTCATAGCCTGTAGTATTTGCAGTTAGCTTATTCAAATGCCCTTGAAACTCTAACATTTAGCCCCTCCTATCCCTTTTTCTAATGCCTTACCAAATTTGACAGTTGGCAACGGCCCAAAGCAATTAGGTTTATTCTAACCAAATCCGGTTTGCCACCAGTGCTACTTTAAATCAAGTTTTGACTAATTGACTTCAATTCTTCGGTTCTTCCAAGTCGTTGAATGGTTGACACCTGTTCTATAGGCAGAATCGAGCATAAGAGTGCAAGCAAATACTGCCGCTAATGGGTAAAACAAACCGTACCAACCAGGTAATCTAGCAATGCGATAGGCTTGAACGTTTGTGCCTAGCAATAAGACAATTGCTCCCAAATTGAACAGCCAGGACGTTAGGCTTGGTTTTTCTTTGTTACTTCGTTTATTACCTAAAAGCTTGCTCGAATTAACCAGTAGTAATCCGAAAGGTACTATTCCATATAGTAGCTCAACTCCTATCACATAACCTACTGTCGGCCAACTTCGTCGGGCCACGACAAATAAATTTTTAGCTACGCTTTCCCATAGATCAGCTAAATCCTGATAAGGTGTCATTTCTAAGTAGTCAAAACCTGATTTTTGAACTGTAGTAAATCCTTTGGCTCTAAACCTGCGGGCCAATTCTACATCTTCTACTACCTGATTCTTAATGCCGCGATGCCCGTCAACGGCTGCATAAACCTCGCGTCTGGCTAAAATAAATGGGCCAACTGCCGTTGCCTCGTCAACCGAACCCGGTTTAGGACGGTGTAACGGGTTGGTGGCCGCGAAAGTGTAAAATTTTAGTATTTCAGGGGAGACTACGTGTTGCCAAAACCCGTTTAACTTAACTTTAGGTACAAGCGAAACCATATCAAATTCTTTATCCTGAGCAAACGCTATGGTTTTGCCTACTGTTTCTGGATATAAGCGAGTATCGGCATCTACGAATAAAAGCCATTTTGTCGCCGGGTTGACTTTTAAGTAGCCTTGCCATAAAGCGTTATTTTTCCCTAGCCAGCCATCAACGGGTGCGGAGCTTGAAACGAGCCGTAATCGTTCTGGATAGAGGACGACCAAGTTCGCCAGTATCTCGCTACTGCGGTCTGTTGAATTATCATCAATTGCAATGACCTCAAGCTGCGGATAGTCTTGATGAAGTATTGAAACCAAACATTCACCTATAAAGGCTTCTTCGTTACGGGCGGGTACTAACACCGAAACAAAAGGGCAGTCACCAACATTGGTAAGCGGTTGCTGCATCTGCTGACTAAAATCCTCCATCTCCTTCGCCGCATTATTTATCAGCTTGAGGCCAATCGAGGAGAGTAAGATAGAAAAAGAAGATATTCCTATGGTCGTCGCATTCTTAAACACTAACTGGCCTCCTTCCGATTTGAGGTTTAAGCCTTTTTGCTAATTTTGAGTAATAAGCAGCTAGTTGTTCAGCGTTTTTTGAGTTTGGAAGTGCAATCCCTGGGACATTGACTGCTACTTTGCCGATTTGATTGAGCAACTCAATCGCCTCGCTAATTGACGCTTCGTTTTCTAAAAAGTGTCGGAACAATTCCGCATCGTTTTGCAAGCTGGCTTTTGGAGGATGACCCACTTGTGCGATGGGAATATTTTTCAACAACGAATGTTGCTGAGCTTCGGCCCGCCATAGCCGCATACGAATATCGGTAATGGTTTTTACGACGGAATTTATTAACCAAGCCGTGGAGTTTATGCCGCAAAAATTGTAAGCGTTAGTTGTAAATGGGGAAGGAAAATGTTGGATCAAAAACTCATAAAGTGGCCGCAATTGTTCTAAATATAAGTCTAACCTTTTTTGGTGTTTCCGCTCAAAGAAATCAAACACTTGCCTATCAACAAACCATTGCGGAATTGTGACCGCAAGCAGTCCTAACAATACCCAATCTCGGATGTGTAGAGTTACCTCGTAAAAAGCCGGACTATCCAAAAGCTTAAAACCTAGAAAGCCTAGCCAAATCAAAAAGAAAAAAGCCATATTCCCAAACGCTATCAGCGCAAAACCAGTGTAGCGGTATTTCTGGAAATACCCAGGTAAATCTAAAGTGTCAGTTACGTTCCTTTGGGCCTGGATAGTTTCAAACAAAAACATGAGCAAGGTAATTGTATAAATAGTGGCAGCAAACATTATGCCCAACCAAAGCCAAAAACTGGTTATAACTTCTGTTGGCTCACCTAATACAACACGGTCAAGAGCGGAACCAGCCAGCTTAAAGGTCAGCAATTGGAATAAAATAGCTACAACCATTACTGAAGCCACTTTCGGCCTTATTATCAACCTCCCTGCAAGTTCAGGTTTGTTTGTAAGACCAGTCCAACAAAGGCAACAATAGATTTGAAGATATAAAACCAGATAAAAGCCGAAAAATGCTAAATTACTTCGCTCGACTATACCATAAGCAGCTAATCCTACTACTACAAACACTAGAAAGCTACTGAAAGTCAGATAACGATTAGCTCTGGTGGCAATAAGGCTAGGTTTTCGCTTCACCCTGTAGTAGGTATATATTGCAGCTAGAAGCCCCGCTATCAAATCTGCTAAAGTGAAAAGTGTCATAATTTACTTAACCCCTTCCAAAGTTTAATCTAGCCAAAGAAAGAGGTCGTTTCCAACCTGGGCCTCTAATGTTCTGACCTTTTCAGCTATACATTCTGCCACGTACTCAACAATTTTTTCATTAGTTGGGTCAATATGCAGCTCGATATGGCATTTTACTCGTTCACCATCTCCTTGTTCGCTCCAACTCGTTATTCGACGGACAACCCCTTTTTCTACATCTCCAAACATAATGTGGACAAGCTCGTGACATTTTCCAGTTAATAAAAGCGGCTCGGTAACTTTCTCGTCAAGGCCAATTAAATAGCGGCCTGCTTCAATCGTTGTCATACCAATGCCGAAGCGAGGCGGAATTTCGCCTGTTTCAAAATCAATTTCTTTGCCTTTTTTTAGGCTTATATTTTTTACTACTTCCTCCAAAGTGACATTCTGACGTTCCGCAATACCCAGCCAGTTTAGCCAGTATTGAGCCTGGTCAATCAAATCACTTACAGTAATCTCCCCAGTATCTCTCATATCTAATCTACCTGGTTCTAGTGGCTCTGTTTGTTTTTGCTTCTTTTAGCCAAAGATTCAATAACATCTAAAACTATTTCTTGCTGCTCCGGTGAAAGCTCCAAATAGCGGGCGGTCACAATTTGGATATTCTGGAGCGATTTGGAAACGCTGTTCTTTTCCGCCTCGACTCTTTGATGCCACTCAGTTATCCGGGTATTCCAAAAGCCTCGGTCAACACCCAAAAAATCAGAAAGTGCATAAAGTGTCTCCCGCTTAGGCTCCTTTATTTGTGAGTGAGCCAGTTTCCACAGAGACATATATTTTAATTTTCCATTGGTGCCTTTCTCGATTTCTTTGTATTCGTACCTATCCCCATTAGGTTTGCGGTACGTATCCAATAGATAACGTACTTGTTCTCCCACGTCATCAATATCAGGCATATTATTCACCACTTCTAGCTCACAAGCTATTCCTACGTTTTAACAACCACTTTTACCCAATAAGTAAAGCCAACATACAAAGGTTCTAGTAATCTGCATAATCATACCTTAAAAAAGCAAATTTAGCAATACCAAATAAACGTAGAATAAATAACTTTACTTTTGGAGTGATTTGGGATTTGATAAACTAGAATGTCTCAGGCTAGTTTCGCTGAAGGTTAGTACCAAGAGACAAGGCAGTGGTTCGGAAGCCTCGCAGAGTGCCACGCTCGGCACGGAAATTTAGGGCGTAGCCCCTTGCCCCATCAGGGTAAATTTTCGTATAGACGAGCGACAGGCACTCTGCTCGACGGGCCAAGCTACGGGCCGTGTGCAAAGCCCTAAATGAGCGATAGCGAATTTGGCTTTGCGAAGCCCGACAAGCGGTCCGTCGCTGTTATTCGGGATGTTATCTGAGGTGTCATCCGGGGTGTTATTCGGTGGATTGGGGTTGAATAACGTGCTGAATAACAAATATCTCCTAAAAGTTTGCTATTTTAATTAGCATTGGCACACTGCATTTCATCATATACCTGGCTCACCTCAATGCACTTGATACCTGATGCCTCAATTGGCACGTGGTATGCGTCGGCGTGGGACTGGCTTACGAAAACCCCTATAACTTTAATCTTACGAGTCAAGGTTTGATACAAGCTAATCCTATTTTTCCAGAATCTTACTGATGCACCTTTAGGACAAGCGATTAAAACAAAAGCTTTATCTTGTTCTGGTGGGAAGATAACGTAATCGTTTATTTGGAGTGGCACAACTCTTTTATGTCGCCCTTCCTCGAAGTCTGCAATCTTGGTAGTTACATCTTCATCTCGGTTGATAGCTGCTTCGATGGCCGCGCCTTCTATCTGGTCAACTATATCAATAAGTTTCCAGTGCTGCGGGGTCTTATTGGGCATCGGATGTACAGAATTGTAAGTCACTGGTTTTAGGAAATTCCACCCGGCATAACCTACCTGATTTTCGATTTCAAGATACAAGCCTTTTCGCTCGATGCTTTCTCGACTTGGTATTTTGTAGTTGGTAGAATCGAACTTAGCCCCTACTAAATTAGCACCAGCTTTAGTAATTAGCCAACATAGCTCTCCATTACTACCTGACTCCGGTTCAAATTTGAAGCTAATAACCAACCCCTGATTTTCAATTCTTCTAAGCTCGACAAAGGTATGCCCCCTGCTTTTATGTGGTTGTAGAGACTGCCAGACTTGCTTTGTGGTAGCGAATTTTTGTTGAACAAGAAAATTGAGTATCTTAGATTTATTAGCAGTTAATTTTGGTTGTTTTTTTATCTCTACACTTTTTACTAACATTGTTCAGTAACCCCACCTTTTATACAATCATAATCGAAATATTTGTTACGCCCTGGTTCTGTATCTCTGCTAACACTCTTCCTGCGTGTGCCTGGGTGGTAGCCCAAATAAGTGTACCCGTATTTGAGCTAAAGCTTTTAACCTTTTCAGTGAGCATCTTACCAAAGTATTTCCCACCAACTTCGATTTTGATATTTTCTGATTGACCTTGTTTATTAGTAAAGGTCGCTTCCGCATCGACAATTTTTTCTTTGACTACCTGGGTAGTCTGAACGGCCCTCAGCCGCCTCTCGCTTTTCCATTCGGCTAATTTAAATCCGCGCTGGCCGAAGTCTTGTTCAAGTGTGATTCGCACATCTTGGGCTTCGATTTGTTGCTCCATTTCCATTCTATTGGGCAGTCCAATTGTTAGGGTTTTTTGTTCCAGCTTGCTAAATTCATTCCTGCCTTTTGCGGTCAAGCCGTAAATTTGTTCACCTGGTTGTCTAACGTCAGTGAAGTCCGTCACTAAGTAACCCGCTTTGACTAGCTGTGCTAACCTTTGCTGGGCGGTACGCACCTGTCGTCCTTCCCAAAAAACCTTGTGGATTTGGTTAAGGTTAGCAACTCCGCTCTGGCCGATAAACCGCATAAGTTTTTCGTCACGCTCCACTATTTGTTTGGCTTTGAATACCCTTTTGGTAGCCATTTTTTAACCTACGCTTGATTACTTCCTGCCTGTGTTTCTAATCGTTTAATACGGAAAGCAAGCACGCTGGTCTTATTAAGAACTCCTTTAGAATTTTCAAGCTCACTTAATAACCCCTTAATGTAGTTTGCGTCACGGTTGTGTCGAATGATTATTTTAGCCAGGTTATCAGCTTCGCTCTCATAAATCCCGCTTGCTACTAGCAAAGCTCTGATTTCGCTCACGATAGGGTTAGCTGCCGTCTGCGGACTTGAACCTGCGTTTGCTTGTTCTTGCTTAGGTGATAGTGGTGAGGTGGCTGAATGGGGGTTGGTTTTCTCCGGTTGAAGCTCCTGCACCTGGCTAGTATTTTGGCTCGGTGTAGCTGCCGGCTCTGTAGATGTGGGCTGGCCTGGTATTTTTCGCGTATCGGTTACAGGCTGGGTAGTGGCTTGCGTAGGTGTTTGAGTTTCACCAACCACCGCTGCGTTTTGCACGTTTACCGTCGGCACATTTTGTTCAGCTTTTGGCTGTTCGCCTTTTGCCTTTTTATCAAACTTCTGCGCTAATTTTCCAGTTTCTTTAATTATTTTCCAACTTACACCGGGCATTTTACTAACTTTTATCCGTCCCTTCGGTGGACTACCGCTATCAGCTGCACCATCACTACTACCCTTTGTACCTTTATCGGTTAGTTCAGAAGTTTCATCCCCTAATTTCCAGCCTTCCCGTACTTCTTTAGGAAGTTGCGATATAGCAGTCTTAACCATTTTGGACGGCTCAATTGCAACTGCTGTGCGTGAGGCTGCTGGGTTGTTATTAAATTCGGTGCGCTCGTTCATATCAACAAATTCTATAAGCTTGGGTTCGGGTAATGCTTTTCCCTTTCCATCATCCAGCGTGCAGACCGCGTGAAAGCGGGGAATGGTGGTAATCTCGCGTTCTAACCAGACCTTACGGATTTTATGGTTAATGTTTTCACCTGTACTTTCCCCGGTGTTTTCGGCTGTACCTTCGGTCAAACTTTTGCTTTTGCCGCTCCCACTTCCCCGGTTCTGGCCGTTGCTAGTGCTGCTAACCCCGCTATTATTACTGCTCCCGCTGTTGCGGTTGGTGCTGATACTGGTGCTAATCCCCCGATTGATGCTTGTTCCCCGGTTGATATTGCTACTTGTACCCACATATTCAAGCTCTAAGTCCCCGTAAAATTTAGCAAACATTTCGGCATCGCTAGGCTCAACTCCGGCGAACACAAATTTATTCTTGGCGTTGCCAAAGATAATAGATTGGTCTTGCTTGTCCACGATTTGGGCTAGTGATTGCAAGGCTAAAATGTAACCAGCGTTGCGCCCTGCGCTTTCGGGTAACCCTTTACGTAGGGCATCACACATGAATTTGTGAGTTTCATCTACCACAATCAGTTTTAGGAAGCGGCGGTCACACCGAGGGCTTAGAACGTAGCTGGTAAATTGGGTAATAATCAGTCTGCCTAACGCTTTGCCTAAGTCTCCCTCGTCGGACGTAAGAGCTATTCGTACTACCAATTTTTTAATTACCATCTCTCGCACGGATACGCCTTGGGTCGGGTCGGTAGTGAGATATTCCCTATAGGGGTGCGTACCGAACGGTAATAGGGCATTGTAAAGGCCGCCTAAAACGTCGCCTTTGCTCTGACGACGGCTTTCGGCAACAGTCAGCATATTGATTGCGTCCTGCGCCTTTAAGCGGGTGTTATCGTCCTTTGCCTCGTCGTATAAAATCTTTTCCAGATTGCTAATTAGCCCTTTACTTTTTCTCTCATTGCCCAAATATTCCAAAATGTCGGCCAGTTCTGGAAACTTACCCTGGGCATAACGGTGGCCCAACATATAAGCTCTGAACGCTTCACGTGCGCTTTCGTGGAAAAAGGCTTCTTTGCCTTCCTTGATTAACCCTTCGGCTAACTGTTCGGCGGCTTTACCCGGCTCTAATTCAGGGTCAATTAAGCAAAGCCTGATGCTGGTTTCGCTTTCATCTGGTAGCATTGAAAAGCTGGCGTGAAAGATATTACGGATAAAATCATCCCCTTTTGGGTCGAAAACGATAGCTGCCCAATCGGACCGCCTGGCCGCATAAACAATTGGCGTAACCAAATTGTAAGTTTTGCCGCTCCGGGTAGGAGCCACCGCCAAAAGGGAACGGCTAAGATGTCGCTCGGTTAAGAAACAATCCATCTGGCCGTTTCGTGCCAGATGCCAGACTGCCAAATATCGATTCCACACCCTTTCGTAAGTGCGCCCTAGAATGGTAGTGGTAGGTTGCTTAATTTCCTCGAGTTTGTGACGGGTGGTTAAATCCTCAAGCTGACGGGCCTGGTCTTCGTCCTGGGTAATAAGCTGCGCGGCCTGTTTAGCTGCTTTACTTGGTCGTCCCTTAAATCCGAAAGCAAGCGCAAGCGTTCTGCTCATAGTCTTAATTCTTGGATTGCCAATTGATACAAAGGCCGTAAACGCGAAAATAAATAGCCCGATACCGAACGCTGGTTGCACTGGATAAAGGGGCGCGTCCGTAAAAGGCCAAAACCTCATCTTGATGGCTGTACCAGTGCAAGCCTGGTTGTGGCTGATACAATCTACAAAGAAAATGGACTGGCGCGGATCAGCCTTAGTAATCGTGCCTGGTTTTGTCGAATAAATCCAGGTCTGTAACAGGTCTGCACCTACGGCCAGCGATAAGGCTAATGGTACAAGAACACAAATTAGGGTCGAAAACAACCTTAGCGGGCTTCCTAAAAGCCTTTTAAGCTCACCTAAAAGCATTAAAATAACCGCCTTCTTAAAATATGCGTTCCAAAGTTTCGCCTATCCATTTAAATTCTTTAGCTTCGTCCTGGCGTTCCTCGAACGCCTCGGCCTGGGCGTATTCTTGGCGAGTAAGGTTCTGGCCGCCCCGCAAGTATGCTACTTGGTGATTTTCCTGATAATCTTTGGCCTGAATGGGGTAATATTCGTGGGCCATCTGCGCCATGCTAACCTCGTCCTTGTTGCCGCCGTTATGGTGGCTACCACTATATTCTTCCAATGCGGTATCAGGAAAAGCCAGTCCATTGCTATGATAGAGTTCAATCATTAGGGCTGTCTTTTTATTGATGGCAGGTAGTTGGTCTTGATAATAAGGCTTATCTGGCTCTAAATATTCGATGGTAGCTTGGTTGAGCCTGACCCATAACTCCTCGCGGGCCTGGACTGGGTCTGCGCTTAAAGTTGGGGGTTGCGCGGCTTCGAGTTCCTCGCGTAAGTCTTGGACTAACTCAACCTCAATCGGGTTGCCCTGCCAATACACTTCCGGCGTGTAAAGCAAGCGGTCTTTAGGGCTTTGGTCACTGCGTTCTTGATAGATGCCTGCTTGCTTTTCGATTTGCTCAAATTCGTCGGTGGCTTCTAACTTATTTGTAAAGGCCAAATGTGCTTCCTCGTAACCCGCAGAGGCTATCCAATATTCCTTGCCAGAAGCTTCAAACTGATTTAATAGCTGGGCTTCGGGTTCGCCACCGCCTTTGACCTCAACTTCTTCGTCCGAAGCTGGCAAATACCAGCCTTCATCAAAGTAATCAAATCTATAAAGCATTTTTACCTACCTCACCTTTCTCTCAAAGCTACACACTAATTTGAGCCACTTCAACTTGACCTGGTAACTCTACGGGCCGCGCAATAACTACTGGTGGCATTGCAGCGGGAGTTAGTTGAGGTACTGCTGGCTCTGCCAATCCTTGTTTTGCCGTCACTGCTACTTTCCAGGCGGCTTCTTTAACCTCGCCCTGATTGGCGTATTCATTCAATTTGTCTAACTCAAGCTCTTGAAGTACCCCGGTTTTTTGAAATTGTTCTTTTTGTAGTGGGTAATAGTCGCTGGCCGCTTCTACCAAACCAACCCCTTTTTGGGCAACGTCCTCGTAATAGCTCTCAAAGCCTTCATCGGGAAAAGCGAACTTGCTACGGTGGTAAAGCTGCACCATTGACCCTACTCTGATTTTTTGCTCCGCATCCATCAAATGCTGAGTAACAACCGGGCCATATCTGTCTTCTTCGTGGTCAGTAATATCCTTAAAAGCAGTTTCAGGATTCAAATAATCCGCCAAGTCATTTGTCAAGCTAATCCAAATCCTGGCTCTCAATTCCTCCTGGCTTTGTGGCTTGGGCTGACGGGCTGCGTCAATTTGCTGCCGAGAGAAAAGTAAGTCTTGCATTGGATCGGGCGAACGGTCAAGTTGGCTGTAGTCTATCTCAGGGGTAAATATTAATCGCTCTTTTGGGCTTTGATCGGTGCGTTCCTGATAGATGCCGAAATACTTTTCCCATTCCTCAAACTCTGAAACTGCGTCCAGTCTTTTTTGTAAGTTCTCGGCGGCGACTGCGGGGTTAGTATTGCCCACTACCCAAAATTCGTTACGTTTAGCCTCATACTTATTGAAAAGCTGGGCCTCTCGTTCTCCGCCTAAACGTTGCCCTTCTTCCAAGCTTTCCCATTCGTACTGATTAACGTTTACGAACTTGTGAATCATTAGCGGTTTCCTTTGAGCTTTTATTAGGGCTTTCGGATCAAGAGACCCCAAAGGTTGATTGCGCCTTTACCAGCTAGAGCCAAAGCGAAGGGAGTTATAGCAAAGGCAATGGGTGGTATTGGATTGCTACCGTTATTAGTAGGTGTGCTACCCTGTGCCTGGGCCGTCGCCTGATTAGGGGTGACTGCTGGTTGAGTTGGCTCTGGTGCGACGATGGTTGGGGCGGCTGAAATTGTAGTTGAAGCGGGCGCGGCGGTTGGGTTGATGGTGGCTGTGGTAGCGATAGGGGTGGCCGTAGCGGTGGGTAATACCAAAGCTGGTCCTTGCCCGGTGCTGGTTTGCATAGCTATGGGAACTTGGATAAGAACAGGCGTTTTGGCAGCGTTAGCCTGGTTTTGGGCATAACTGGTGGCCTGCACTATGTCTGCGGGGAGTGTAGAGGTGGCGATAGCTGGCGGGGCTGGTTGATTGCCTATAACTGGAGTAGGACTCGCTGCCTGGGCCTGGTTAGGTGGTATATTTGTACTCGCTCCGGCCTGGTTGCTAATCGTGGGTGCGCTGGTAGGGGTGGAAGTTGGGTTGATGGGTGCTATCGCAGGTGCGGTGACGGTTGGAGTTGGTGGCAAAGAGGTGGCGGTAGCGGTAGGTGGTACGGCGGTGGCGGTTGGTATTGGGCCGTAGGCCACTTGCGGGATGGTGCTTAAAAAAAGGCTGGCTTGTTGAATATGATTGGGGTCTGTACTCTCGGCGCAAATACCCAAATAGATTTGCTGCTTCGAGGCGGCTAGCGCAATATCAAAACTGCGTAACCATTGCCAATCACCGTTCTTAAAAATTCTGGTTACAGGTGTCCAGGTGCTACCGTTGTCGCGGCTGGTGGTGAAGTCCACGTGCCAGTTAGACAGATTATGGTCGGCTATATTTGTCCAGGCGACCCAAATTGTGCCATCTTCGGCCACTGTAATCGCGGCAAAGCCTACCCCCGCGCCCTGGCTGACGTTGTTCCAATGCTGCCATTGGCCGGAACTGGCGTTCCACCGGGCAACGGTGGCTTCTTTGTCAACCGCTACTCCGGCTGGCGGGTCACTGGCCCAGATTAACCAGATGTCGCCAGTGGACGCAAGGGCCGGACGTGGCCTAAAGATGCGGCTGCGATTACCTCCGCTTATTTCTTGGGGTGCGCTCCAATTGCCCGCCGCGTCTCTGACTCGCTCATAAAGCCAACTATGCGAATCGTCGGAGGCCATTGCCCCATAAAAGACGTGCGGCTTGCCCGCCTGGTCAACAATCATCGCAGGAAACGCAGGGGCGTATCCCTGTAAGCCGCCTAACTGCTGCGGGCTGCTCCACTTAGCCCCGAAATCGGCACTTTCGACCTCCCATATTGGTCTGTCACCCGGTACGTCCGGGTCGGGGTTTTCAGCATAAACAACAAACAGCTTCTTTTGCTGCTCGGAGTAGCCTACGACTGGAACTCCCGTGACGTGACTATCGCTGCCATAAATCTCTTTGGTCAAGTTGCGCGGTATGCCCGGATTAGCTACCTGTTGGGGGGCAAGACGGCTGAAAAGCACATTAAATTGGCCGTTCGCATTGCGTGCGCCCCAAACTACAAACTCGTCTCCAAAGTTAGAAAAGGCCACGCTAGGGTTTTGGTCAAGAGCCGGGCTATCGTTGCCTAACTTGCTAAAAGCCCCGGTTAACCAGCCGCTTCCTTCGTTGCCAGTTAGCACGCCGTACCCGCTACTATCTGTAACGTAGGTAACATTTTTATTAAGTGGATTGATGGCGAATCGAACTAATCCGGCATAGGGCAAAATGCGCTGCGGGACGCTCCATTGACCATCGGCCCGTACCTGGTTGAGACTTATCAGGGAATTAGCGGCTAACGATAGCCCGATTACAATTATTCTGACGATACCGACCTTCAACAGCTTGGCTACACTGGCTGATTTCTTTTTTGATTTTGACTGCATGATATTTCTACTCCTGACCTACAAAATGAGATGTACCCGGTGCTGTAAGAAGCAGTTGGGGTGCGTCGTCATCATCATCGTTTTCTTCTTGATTGCTACCTATTTCCGTATTAACGGCACTGGCCGACGTTGCCAGCATCGCTAAGATTTCATCGCGTCGGGCGTATAATTGGGCTAGTTCCTGGTCGTTTCCGTGCATCTCGGTATCAATTTGGGCTAAACGTCGGTTGCTGTCCTGCACCGCGCCCGGTAGCATTAGCTGTAAAATATCCTCGGTTTTGACGGCTAACAACAAAGTTATCGCTTGCTCAATCGGACTGATTTGCCCCTGGCCGTTTAATTTGTCCTTTCTTGTTTTTGGTAGCTTGATTATCTTTGGCATCGTATTAATTATTCCTCCTCCGGTTTGGTTGGGTCAACACCCTGACCGGGTAATTGCTGTTTATTGACCGTGAGTGGGCCACTCTTTCCTTTGCCTTTGCCAGCTTTGTTTTTAGCCGGACGGCGACGTTTTGGGGTACGCGGCTTGTCATAAATCTGGATACCTGCGAAAGTAAAAAGGATACGATAGATTTGGGCGCGAAAAATCAAGAAAAGAACCAAACAAGTCACGCCAAAAACCGCTAACAATCCGGCAAATAAAGTGCTGGCTAACGTTCCACCTTCTTGATTATTAGCAGGTGCAGGTGCAGGCGGGGTATTGTTTGATTGGGTCATTACGGAAGAAGCTGCCCCCGCTCCGGCTTGGCTCGTAGTATTGCTAGTGCTGGTGGCGGCGGGCAAGTCAAAAATAGTTGTTGCCAGAATTGCACCTTGTGGTGTGTTATTCGTGGGGGCGGCTGGTTGCGGTACTGTTGGGTTGGGCGTGCCAAACTGCACCGCTCTAACCGTTCCTGCCATTGCCGTTGCTAGATAAGCTTGACCTGAAATTGGCGTAAATCCGGGCGGAACGTTGCCTTCTCCGCCATCTCCGCCCGGTGCGTTGGTGTCATAATCCGGCGGGCCTTTGCCTTTGGCCTTGTCCGGGTAATTCCGGCCATCGCTGCCTACCACAAAATAACTGGTTTCGGTTGCACCGCCAAAAATGGCCTCGGCGTAAGCCTGGCTCTGCTTGTTATATTCCGGCGCAAAGTAGGTGTTGGCCGGGTTCAGGTGGTCTGTGGATTTGAAATTTACGGAGTAGGTGCTATGAGGCCATTTAGTCACGTCAAAAGCCACCTGACCGTCCTGAGTGGTGTCGCCACTGGCAATCACTGTAATGCCCTGACCGGACTTGTTACCCCAACCATTACTTAAAACCTCGCAAGTTACTCCAGCTAAAGGCTGACCGTGTGAGTCTCTGACCACTATCGTTAAAATCTGCTGTTGGCTAGTTGGGGTGGGGCTGGCAGCGGCGGCGGTATTCGCCCACGTTCCGCCTCCGAAGAGGATTAAAGCCGTAACTATCAACTTTGTGGTTACTCTCAACATTTTTTGATGCTCCTTTTGCCTACTTGCTTACGGCTTTGCCAGATATGGCGCGGGGTCAATAATCGTCCCGTTGCGCCAAATTTGGTAATGGGCGTGTTTGCCGCTCGAATTGCCCGTGCTGCCTTCGTAACCCACCATTTGCTGCCAGCCGACGTGCTGGCCCTGCGTCACTAAAGTCCTCTTGAGATGCGGGAAAATAACCTTGAACTCGCCCGCTTCAACTATAACTCGGTTGCCAAAACCGTCGTCTGTAAAGCCAGCAAACACAACTAAACCCGTAAGGGTGGCGCGTACTGGCGTATTGAGGTTGAGGTCGCCGTCTGTGCTTATATCTATGCCGGAATGGAAGTGGGTTATCGCCCCCGCGCTATTGTCGGCACACACCTGGCTATAAGGTTCAAGGTTAAAGGTGGTACAGCCGAAGCCTTGAGTTACGGTATAAGCTACCCCCGTGCCAAAGGGATTGCCGTGCGGCCCTTCGGCGGACGTACCTGCGCCTGGGTCAATATAGAAGTTGGCCGTAATCCAATGTTCAACGTGAGTGATATAAGTTTGGGCGAACGGGCAATCTACACTGTTGCCGCCCCCATTGTCCGAACAAGGAGCGTAAATCTTCACAATTTCGTCAACGGTGGTTGCTCCGGTCGGAATGTAAGCGGTAGCTAATAGCTTGAACCAGGCTTCCGCTGCGTCCATCCAAGAGGCATAACCGCAAAAGTCGTGGCCGACGGCGGAAATATGACTGACACAATTGCCCCCCGGTGTCCAGAGAATGTTGACACATTCAATAGCTGCTGGGCTGATGCCAGTCGTACATTCGCCGCTTTCCTGCGCGGCCCAGGCATAGAAGTACCCTTCGCAAATGCCATAACGCTGCCCAAAGGCGTGAATTTGAGCAATGTAGGGGTGGAGCGGGTTAGGGCTACCGTCCTCGTTAGGCCAAAGGTTAAGAAAATCGTCGGCTGTAGCCGCGCTAATATTGCACGGTTGGCGAATATCGTAAGCGATACCAGCCCCACCACCAGCAGGCGGGTAATTTGGGTCGGGTGTACCTTGCAAATTTGGCAAAGGGCAGGCGGTAAGGGTGGGCAAAAACTCAGCATGGGCGGTGGGTGTGGGCGGTGGCGGAGTGACCGTACCCGGCGCGACGGTAGGCTGCACCGTTACTCGTACTGGTGTAGGCGTAATATCGCAATCAGCCGGGCGCGGTGTGGGTGTCCAAAGGGCAATCGTCCCCTGGGGCGGTTGGTTGGAATTAGCCTGACCTTGTGGGGCTGACCCGCCAAATAACCAGCCAAAAATAGAACCTGCTACCGACGCAACTATCACCACGAAAGCGATAGCTACCACTACACAACCTAGCACTGGCAAGGAAGCTCCCGCCACTGTGCCGACCAACACTTTTTCAGTTGTACTATGTCCCTTAGCCAAAGCTGTTTATACCCCTTTTCTGGATTTAGGTTCGGTGGCTACAACTTCATTAGTTACAGGTGTATCTTCGGTTTTCTGTTGTTGGGTGTTCCAGGCTTTCAAGTTTTTATCGGCAATCCCAATCTGGACGTGAACGGTCTGGCCGTCCATCAACATTAAACATTCGCCCTCACCTGCATCTATCAAGGTGTCTAACTTGCCTTGTGTCATATTCTTAAATTGGCGACGAATGCGGTGGGTGGCTTGCTCCGATTGCCGCATCATTACCACCCGATCAGAGTTTTCGATACACTGTAAAACTGCTGGGTTGTCCAAAACAGGTCCGAAATTCTGGAAGATGCCAATATTTATCAAACCCTTTGACCGCCCTCGCTGCCACAAACGACGGTAAAAGTGGACCACGCTGGGAAAGCTCTGCACTTGGTCGGCCATCTCGTCAATCCCAAAGATGCGTATCTTTTTGTCGGCGCGGGCTACGTTCCAGGTGTAATTCGAGACCTGGAAAATCCGTATCGGCCTCAAAAAATCGTCGTCGTCAAAGTCCGACAGGTCGAACGAAATAAACTTTTTCATCAACTTGACGTTCGTAAAGCCTTCAAAGATGTTGCCGAAGATTTCAGGGTCGGTAAACTGCTCTAAATTGGATACCAAATTTATTTCGCCCTCGGCTGCCAAAAATGGCCGTAGCCTGACCAAAGTAGGCATACCTAAAGCTAACTCGCTAAATGCGTCAATAATGGCGGTGGCGCGGGTGGTTTCGTCCAGCGCGTCGAAAAGATGGGCTTCCTGCACTAACTGACTAAACTCGTCGGCTAGAGCTTTGTACCATTTGGGGGCGGGATACCAGACGGGCGCGGGTCGGTTGGCAGTCAGCTTGCTCCGGCGACTTTTGCCCCCTTCGCTGGCTGCTAGGTCTTCTGTTTCAAACTCGAAAGGTGCCTGATTTTCGCCCTCGCCGGTGTACCAGTAACGGTTATCTGCCAACTGACAAATTGGCCGTTTGGGTCGCACAGCGTTTGGTCGGCCTTTAACCCAACCTGTCGTCGGGATTTTGTATTTGGCTTTGAGGTAAGCGTAAATCTGCTCAAGCTGGGTCATTATGCCGGGCTGAATTGTGCCATTTTGCTCCTGGAAGTCCAGTAAGTAGGGGCGTAACGGTTCATACATGGGGTGTTTGGCAAAACTAAGAGCCAAAGTCGGTAACATACTTTCGCCGTCCTCAAAGTGCTTATACAATTTTTTGACCGCCCGGCTGATAGAGGTGCGCTGATTCGGGCCTAGCTCGGCCCTGACCATTAGTTCGAACAGGGGAAACAGAAAGATTAAAAGTTTGCCCACACTATCCCCTACCCCATTTTTGAGGTACTTATCAAGCGGGTTGATGACTGCATTGCCTTCCGGCCCTAAATTTATGACTGTGCCGCCAACAGCCTCGGCAAAAGGTCTTACTCCGCCCTGGGGGTCAATAAAGAAAACTTCCAAATCCTGGTTGTCCAACATGAGCCGCTTAATCATCGCTAAGATGCTCAGGGTCTTGCCCGCGCCTGTTTCGCCGACCCAAATAAAATGGCGGTTCTGGCCCTTGTAAATGTCGAAAACTACGATACTGCCATCCGATTTGCTATAACCTAAAATAACACCGCCTGGCTGGATATATTGAGCTACTGGATTCGGCATCAGGGTGGCGATATTCTCACCAGTCATATTGGGGTGGATCGTGCGGTCAGAGATAAAACTTAGCTCGGCTAATTGGTCGTAACCCGGAATAGTTGAGAAGTAGGCCCGACGTTGGTTTTTGGTAGCGTAGGCCGTGCCATAACCCATCTCACCTAACTTTTGGGCAATCATTCGCAGGTCGGTTTGCATTTGGCGACGGCTTTTCGCCTTAACTGCAATTCGTATCCCTACCCGGAAAATCCTGCCGTCGCCACGTCCCAAAATTTTACGCAAAGAACGCAAGCTCTCGATTTTGTAATTGCGTTCCACGTTACCCACCGCGCTATTTTCGTTGGACTTGACGGCGAGTAGTAGCTGTTCGCGGTTTTTAAGCTGGCTGTCGGCGGTTTTATTGTTGATAGGAGTGGCGTGCATAGCGATGTTCATACGCACATTTTTGAGGCGCACAATTTCAAAAAGGGCGGCGGGTTTAGCGGCTTTAGGAAAGCTGGTCACGTAAATACAGCCAATATAATCGTCACCAATTCGTAGATAGTCCTTGCCTTCTTCGGTTTCGGCTGCTCCAATGCGGTGCAAAGGGTTCTCGTAGTCGGTGATACCAGCAAGCGGACTATTCATCGCTCTGGCGCAGGTCTCAATCAGACTATCCCCCTTCATTACGTGGGCCTTGTTACCTAAACGGGTCAGAGCTTCAGCAAAGCTTTGAGCGCGAAAATGCAAAGCGTCAGCCAACACGGGAGGTACTTTCTTATCATGGCGTTTCTGAAATTGGAATTGAGCTTTTTGGCGGCTGCGCTGCGCGGTGGTTAAAACCAGGTCGGGGTCAGACCCCATAAAGGCAACCTGGAAGCGGCCTTTAATAGTTTGCACGACTGTAAGTCGCTTTTCGTCCAGGCTGTCCACACCGAGGCCGTTCATTTGTTGTTCCTGGCCCGTTTTCAAATCGGTGGGGCTGGGCTGCACCGTCACAAAGTAACGGCGGTTGGTCAGGCCGTTTTCCCGCTCAAGTTTGTGGGTGTAGTCGCCCTCAACGTAATATTCCTGGCGTAAGTTCGGGTCGGTTTCGGTGCGGCGGTTAGTTTCGAGGCGGTCAAGAAAAGGTTGGATATTCTCCGGCTCAATCGTGGCGTAAAAGCTAAATGGCCCTTCCATCGAATTAAACAGTTTGGTTATACGACGGATCAAGCGGCGTTGCTCCTCGCCGCTCCTAAGCTTCATGTCCACGCCCTCAATTTGAAGTAGGGCGGCATACTTGTTTTTTTGTAGGATTAGAATATCCTGGTCAACATTAGCGTAAGGTGAAATTTCTGGCGTAGTCAAAAACTCCGCTTGGGTGTCCTCGTCCTGCTTAGGGGGTTCATTTGAGGCTGGTGGCTCTGGTTGGATGGCTGGTTTTTCCATTTCCACCAGCAATGTACCTGTTGCGGCTGGTACGCTGAGTGTATCAGTGCCGGAGTCGGCGGAGGCACCCACTACAGATTTATTCATATTTGATTGTTTCTTATTATCAGGTTTGCTCATCAGTAGCTGTCTCCTTTGGTGCGACCTGCTTAACCGCACCAACGTGTTCTTTTGACCCATTGGCATTTGTGGTTAGTAAAGAGGATTTGATAAAAATATCAAAAGTCGGTTTACGGCCTAATTTTAGTTCGATGTTGACTGGCGCAACCGTCTTGTGGGCTTTCTTTTCGGAAATGAATAAGCTACCTATATAGAAATGCTCGATGCCGGAAAGCCCATTGATAGGACTGTGAATAAATAATAGCCCTAACATAAACAACAGCCCTGCAATAATTATCCGAAACGGTATGGCAAGGGGTAGCGGGACATTGAAAGCACCATACATTAGTAACAAAATCACTGCCCACTGCCCTACTTCTCGAAACGACAACTTGTTAAAAAAGATGGGGTCGCGCTTGGTTAGTGATGGCGCGGGTATCGGGTATTCCAAATTCTCATCGTCGTCCACGTTTTATCTCCTCTGCTGCTCTAGTGCTGATGGCAAAATGCACTAGCTTACTATGGGCTAATGGGTTAGGGCGGGTGTCGTCGCCTCGGCTGCCCGTTTTGGTTCTAAATTTGGCTCTAAGCCGCCAAAGGGCATCGGGATTGGGTTTTTAATAAAGCTCTCCTGGTCGTTCAATCTTTGGCGGTAGCGTGGACGTGGGGGCATGGGTGCGCCGGGCCATTCCTGTAGCTCTGGATAAACTCCTCTAACATTCTGGTCATAACGGCCTGGTGCTGGGCTTTGCACTTCGGGCCAATTCATTGGTGACTGATTTGCATTACCCTTATCAACGGCGGGGCGGGCCGGAGCGGAATAATCCACTTGGGGGTATTCACTAGCCACTCGCTTGCGATAGTCCCCTACATACTTTTGAAAATCCTGGTATTCGGGCGACTCCATAAACGTTTCTAACTTCACTCCATTCAGGTTATCGTTAGCGGGTGCAAAGCGTGTAACCCGCTCCTGTTGGTGATTGCGTTTGGCGTAATATTCGCTGGTTATCTGCTGGTAATCTTCTTGATGGAACTCCCGACGCAGTCGGCCTAAAAGCTGCCGCTCGGATTTAGCCTCTGGCGACTGGTGACGGTAGTTATCTTCCACATATTTTTGAAAGTCTTTGTATTCAGGCGACTGCTCGAAAGGTTGGCGGTTGGCGATTTGGGTGGGGCTGTTAGCATAACGGGTAGTACGCTGAAATTGGTTACTGTATGCCTGCTCAAACTCGCCCTTGATTTCCCCGTATTCTTCGGGGCTAAACTCAGCCAGCATCCGGCCTAATTCCGGGTATTCTTCCTCAAAGCTTGGGGGTAAAGCGGGCGGTGGCTGGTTCGGCCTGGTAGTTGCTCTTGGAGATGATGCGCCACCCCACGATAAATAAGGGCTATTTATATCTACCGCACTACCAGCGTAGTGTATAAGTGCCTGGGTGTTGCGCTCGGCTTGGTAATCAAAGCCGCCCCCCATAGCTGACATTGAGCCGGGCCTACTAAGGGCATTTACAGGCGTAATAGGACTGCTACCGTTTCCGTAGCCGCTCATAGTTTGGCTAAGGCCGCGCACGGCGTTAATTAACTCGTCTTGCTGTTTGGTGACCGCTACAGACTGACCGCTAATGCTTGGTTCTGGCATAGCTAGTTGTTCTTGTTCGCGGCTCTTTGCGGGTGCGCTGTTGGTGCGTGACCCGGCCCGGGTAAGGTTACTTCCAACCGGGCCGGTGGTGGCGGTATCAGTTTGGCCGTCCTCGGTGGTTTCTTTGGTTCGCGCCCTGGCTCTGCCACTGATCGTACCACTCAAATGTCCTAATCCGGCACTGGCAATGCCTAAGTAAAGACCGCCTACCCCTCCCGCAATCTTAAAGCTCATTAAAGCTCCGATTGCCAGGAAGCTAATAATGTAGATATATTTCAGAACGAACCCGGCAATATCGTCATGGGCCTGCGGTATGCACAAAAGCTGGTTAGGGTCGCCGTTGGACGAAGCAATACAACTTGTTCCGGTTAAGACGTTGACTAAGGCGAAGCAGATAGCCGTCGGAATGGGCGCAATCAGCATCGCTTGAATACTTTCCAACCACTTGTAAAACCAACCCTTAAATTCCTCGGTCAAGAAGGCGATTTCAGCTAACGGGCTTAACGCAAACAAGATGAAGACGATAATGGTGGCTAAGAAAAAGGCCAACCCTAAAAAGATATAAACAATGCCCGTGACTATGCAAATAAAGGTCAGGAAGAGCAGCAAACCAATGTTATTTACGTGGTCGGTTGAACCAACGCTGTTGACGATGCCCGCTCCCAAATTGCTTAAAGTTTGGGGGCCACCGATAATGGCCGAAAATAAAATATTGCGTAAGCCAAACGCCCCGGTCACGATATAATCCATAAAGTACAGAACTATCGCCACTAAAAAGGTTTTGAACGCGATTAGGATAAACGGCTCATGGACTTCCTCAATAATAGCTCCCACAAAGTAGCTTTTAAAAATCTTCCAGGCTATGATGACTGGCAAGAAAGCGAAAGCTATAATCCGTACTGTATTAAAAACGCTGGTGACGGCGCAGGTCGGGCTGGTAGAACTCGCCCCCGCCAGGTTACAGGCGGCAAAATCGGTGGAACTGATGTTAGAGAAGATGACATAAAAGATGCCTACCCCGATTTTAACGGCGGCTATAGCGATACTTGAAAGAATGGTTCTGACGATATTTAAGGCCCAACCTACGTACCAATCCCCACCATTGGGGTCGTCACCAATTGTGCCTAAAATGGGGCAACCCGCCCCTGCTCGATTCACACCCTGACACGGCGGGTCTTGACCCGGATAGGTACAAGCAGACAGCAGTAACGAGGTAGCTACTAGCAAACCCGTGACTAATAATAGTTTGATGAATTTGCGCTGGCGCGTCCGCCTCTGCTTAGGTAAGCGTGGTCTGGTTTTGATTTTCACCTCTGCATTACTCCTATCCGTTACCGTTGTAGTCTGAATGAGCAAAATTTATGATCCTGAAGGGGCTTGTACCCCAAAAGCGTTCAAAACAGCCGTACTCAACGGAGCGGCTAGTAAGAACAAACCTGCAAAGCCCATAAAGGCAAAACCGATAATACGGAGCGATTTAGCCCTTAGTTGCTCGTTAAGCCCACCCCACATCATCGTTCCAAAACCGCCTGCTAATAACAAGACTAATCCGGCTATCGAAATACCTTGAATAATGCCGATTATTGCGTTGGAAGCGGCAGCAAACTTACCTCCTGGGTCAACTGAGACGGGCTGAGTAGGGGCAGGCGAAACGCTTAGATGTATGATAGGGACGGTGTACCAGCCATCGGCGTTAAGCGTCGAGGTATTGGCCTGATTCGCGTCGGCATAGTCGTTGGGGTTATAGGCTGCTGCCCCGCTCGGTGTTAGCAGCATAAGACCCAACGCTGTAACTAAGACCATTGCACCAAAAAAGGCGACTAAGCGGGCCGCGCTTACTGGTGTACTTCTTCTTATTGATTGTTCCACTTTGGAGTCTCCTCTTTTCTTCTTATTTTCAAGCTAATTGGAAACATCACACGTTGTAAATCTAGGGGCGCACCACTGTGGTGCTGACCAACTTGCGCCGCCTAAGCCTGTATCCGGCAGTCCAGGCAGATTGCCAAGGTTGTTATCACCTCCTCCTTTAGTTGGGTCTAGAGTGGGTGCAGGCGTAATAGGTGCAGGGGTGGGCGTGGGTGTTGGGGTCGGTGTGGTGATAGTAGAAGCTATTTGTGGTTGCTGTGGTGGCACTGACCAGGCCGATTGCGGTACGGCTACTGGTGTTCCGGCTGGCCCGCCCTGGCTTGGTATCCAATAAGCCAAAACTGCCCGATATGCTAGTTTGTTAGGATTTAGAAAATCATCACGGCTAGGTGGGTCGTTGTCTGCTCCTGGTGTGGTCTGCGCTGGAACGGCGGCTACTGCTGATTGAGGCTGGGGCAAAGTCGTGATAATGGTTAACGTGGCGTAATTGCTGGTGTCGAATAGCCAGCTATCCACGGCTAGATTTACAACCCGCTCCGGCTGCCCGTTTTGGCTAAGGGCTATGACACGGTACACGAATTGATTTTTAGCCCGGTCTGTAACAGTAATCGTGTCGTTTGTGTCAAGTAGCCTCAGACCGCTCAAAGGCTGTTGATTGCCCATTAAAACCATATTGCCTATCTCGCCGGGGTATGCGCCCATGTGCAAGACGTGATTGGGACGCGGCCACGTTACCAACGATGTCAGATTTGAAGCTGTAGCACCTTCGTTTCCGCTTCCGCTCACCTGCATTACAGCCCGCTCAATCGGGGTGTTAATATTACTCACTTCACTGGCAAGCGACGCGGGCGGGGAAAATGCTCCATGTGGCCCGTTCAATCCCCCCGCGTCGGTTGAAGGCTGTCCTACCTGACTTGTGGCTGTGGGGGTAACTGAAGCGGTAGCAGTGGCCGGGATAGTTTCTACCTGGGCTTCACGATTTGGGTAATAAGCTATACTCATAATTGCTAACCCTGTACTGCTATCGGCTGTATTTTTGTATTTGTATTCGACATTTTTCACCAGAGCTGAGGCGGTGGGAATGGTTACAGTTGGTAAAAACGTCGAGCCAGGTATTGTAGTGGCTGGAGCAAGCAGTGGCGTATTGGCTGGCTGGTCGTTATTTGAATTGAAAAATATATTTAGAAACGGGTTTGCAAAGAAGTACAATATGACGGCCAGACCTATCAAAAGTAGCCAGGACGAACTAAGCAAAGCCCCTAAAAGGCGATTTCTACGTTTAGCAGCAAAATTAAACCTGGCGTTAGCGGCCACAATTTTAGGGGTCTTACCTCGTGGCTGTTTATCTTTTTGAGTTGGGTTGGGTTGGTCGCCCGACGTAATATCACCTGTAGCTTTTAGTTCTTCTTTGATTTCCTGTATGGTTCGGAACGAATTAGCAATTTCTTGAACTATAGGATTTTCTGCCAGTGTTTGGGCCAATAGCTTTTCGGCCTGCCCCTGACTGGTTGCCACACCAACGGCTATACGGCCTAAATCAATATTGACGGTATGGCCGTCTTGCAAAACAACTGCATATTGACCCTGTAAAATCTGTTCTTTTTCGTTCTCAAGCTCCCGTTGTAAGCGTTCGCGTTCGGCAATCTCCTGGTCAAAGATAGTCGCATTTGCACTATTGGTATCTAGCATTTGGTTTTTCGTTCCTCCACGGCTCTAAGATTCAAATTAAGATTTAGGTGCTGGCTAGAGTTCGCGTTGAATTGCACCTAAATTGTGTCGGGAAAAGGGTTTGTGCTGGCTTTCGTTGGTATCAATGGAAATTAGCTCTGCTTGGTATGCTGGCTGCAAACTGCAAAGCTTTGTCCCTGCATACCTTCATTCATTATTTTGGGCGCACTAAAGTAAGCCTCTGCCAGCTTGCTACTGGCTTGCTGGTAAGGATAGCTATGTTTTAGTTGCTAAATTGGCTGCTTATTATTACTTCATAATCGAGGGTCTGGCATACCGTAATAACAGGTCTTCATCCCTATGAGTGTTTCCCTCGGTGGCAAAGAATTTTGCAGTTCTGACCAAACCAATTGGGGGCATAGTACCCACTGGTTCGGCATACTACTTAAAATTCTGGTACACAAGGGCGTGGTCAATTCCATAATTCTAAACACCTGCTACCTCAACCATCAAGTCCACGCCTTTTGAAAAGGCGAACAGAATTGCCAGCCCTTTCGCTTGTATAGGATGCGTAGGTTAATAGCTTCGAAGCACTTGCCTTTTGTAAAACCACTTTATAAGCCGAGCTTTGAATACATTGTAATAGATAGATTTTATGGAAACAAGGGGAAAATTCGGAGAACGTTCGGAATTTGTTCGGAAAATCAACGATATAGATTTATGCTACTAGGATTGAGAATTGAGGAATTAGGGAAAGGGGTGAGCATAATAATATTAAGCTAAACCTGCTTCAACCAAAATGTCATCAATTATGGTACTTACTAAATTCTTTTCGTTTTCATCATCGTTTGGCTTAAATGGGATTGCCCCTATTTTTGGCATCTGTGGATGATGCTCTTCCACATTACCTGGATAAAGTATGTAAGCACTGGAGACTATATATTCCAGGTTGTGACTCTCCGAATCTTTCCAGCAAATCAAATCTCTGTATTCTCGCATTTTGTTCAAATCTTGGGGCAAACAAATTTGTCGCTGCCCTTTTTGTTTGTATTTGTACTTAGGGTCAAATATAATTACCTTAACCGCTTTGTGGTTTTGCCATATTTCTATCGCCAAATCTGGCGTGCGTCTTTTGGCTGCATATACCCCTAAACCTTCTACCAACGTACTTTGCGGCTCATAAATAGGTTCATATCTAAATTTTATTACAAGGTCTTCTTTAGCTAACACAATACTTGCAACGTTTTTACGTACCTCAAATTGAAAACGATGAGCGTCCACCTCGTAAAAGCCCTGGCTAGAAACAAAAGCGTAGTGAGCTGTCAGCAATTTGTCCAAAATCAAATGCGTCATTTGAAAGACTGCCCAAATTTCGTACAAGTCCGACATTTTGCGAAGGGCTACATTTGTAACAAAATTATCTACCTCTAAGCTGATTTTTAGTTTTTGTTGGAAAAGCAAATATTGTTGGTAGAAACGATTGTAATGGGGACTCTTTTGCAGTACCTGGCTGGGTTTACTTACTACGCTTATCGGCTTGACTGACAAAAGGAAGGACTCGCCGCTCCAAATTAAGCAAGTCCTTATCATACGTTCGCAATCATCTATAATTTCTGTCAATTTATCAATATCTTGCTGCTTATACCCTTGACCGCCCCAATTGTTGGCTTGCATTATGGTCAAATCTTGTTTATATCTTACTTTTTCGGCTTTAGCAGCTATTCGGATCACTTGTAATTTTGAAAACAATTGATGCTGTAAAAAGTGCTTTAGTAGTTGATTTTCGTAAACGTTGTAAGTCAGAGTATTTTGGGCGATATTCCAGGTTTGAGGTAGCTGGAGGTTTTGCAACCGCCCGCTAATTGTGGCAGGTGTTTTAATATGAGGGCCATTTACTACCCCTTCTGTAGCCGAAAAATCGCTTACTTCGTGCAAAAACTTTGGCTGACTTACTTTGCATAAAACACGATGCGGATTACGCCGAATTTGGGCTATAATATCTTCCAGCCTTTGCATCATACTTTTGACTAATTCATAATTATTAAAAGCAGAAGCTTTGCTCCAATCTCGTTTGGGCAGCGTCTTTTCACTAGAAGGGGAATTAAAAAAGAAAAGTAAATCCATGCTCATCTGGCTAATATCTTTTAGCATCATTTGGTATGCTTCAAAGCTAACATTACTGGGTAGCACCCGCACTTTGGTAACATAAGGTCTTTTGCGGTTGCCTACATAGACCTTAATATCGTAGATACCCGCAAAAGCTTTGGGCAGCCATTCCCAATAACCCGCATATTTTGACGGCAATACCTGCTTGTCTGCTTTGATTACCAGACTACGGGGCGCAAATTTGGTGATTTCTAACTTGTTGATTTTGAATTCTTGGGCCTGGGCAGCCAAATTTTCCTGACCTGGTTGAAAACTCAAGGGTTTTCCATTTAGGGTTAACCAACTGTCAGGATTATTACCGCCAGAAACTGGTATAGCCATCGCGTTCTAGCCTCACCTGCATTTCTATTAGCCGTTTTTCGGAGCGGGGCAAATTATTAACCTGGCAGTAATGGATTAAATCAACAAATAGTTGGTCAACTATACTATTTTTAGTACCGCGCACATGGGGTAAAATGCGTTGCTTGACTTGTAAATCGAAAGCTACATCCAGGTCTAAAAGACCTTTGCTATTGGCAAGATAAATTTCGATGTCACGCAAAATCCTATAACCAAAACCTAACTCGGCTTTGTTCAAAACTTGGTTGATTTCTATGATCTGACTTCTCTTACTACCATCTCCGTTACGGGAGCAATAAGCGGCCCAGACACCCTTTGAAAATACTGGCACAGCTGGAACAGGCGGTAAGGGTTGAGGAGTGGGCATTTTATCAAGTTCAACCTGGAAGAATTCGATAGTGTTAGAGCGATCTATTACTTTATCGCTCAAGGGCTGGGTAGTTTCATCTACGTTGATTGTACCTGTAAACAGCACATTAGGAGGTATAACTACTACAGCAGGCACGTCCAGGCTTTTACCTATCTGGGACAGCTGCTTCTGCACACTTTCACTTAACAAAGGAATGAGCCGTTCTGCCTGATTATCTTCTTCTAACGCACTTAAAAATTGCGAAAAATAATATTCGACGTGAGCCAGATTCATTTCATCTAAACATAGGAAATATAGATTATCTGGGTCGTTTGCGGCCCGCATCAAAAAGTCCAGGGCAGGTTCGGTTACATACTCGCCAGTAATGGAGTTGAGATAACCTAACAGATACCGGTCGTCGTTCCACCCAGGACGCACCGCCAGCCGCAGATAACGTTTATTAGCGACGTTATGCCCTAATGCTTCGGCGTACAGCTGCGATAACTTGGATTTACCAGTGCCGGACAAACCAGCTAGAATCACAAAAGGACGGCTTTTGAGGCAGATATGATAATTTTTGACGGTTTCCTCACTAAAGTAGTAGCCTTTAGCTGCGATGTAACTTTGAACGTGGGTTAGCAGTTTTTGTTCAGGAGTAATAGCTAACTCATCCAACAAGTTTTCGTATTGCTCTTGTGTTAAAGCAGTAAATTCAAAAAATTTGCCGTCAGCACTACGATTAAAAGCAGGTCTGTTACTTTCCGAAATTTCGCTTACTTCGAGCGATTGGGTATATTGAGCTTCAAGTTGAAGAACAATTTTATATGGTGCTGTTTGGTTAGCCACAATAACTACCTTGAAGGCAAAAGGCAAGAAAGTCTGCGGTTCGCTCTCAACCCTTTGTACCAGTACAATCTTATCGTCAACCTCTATGGTGTAGTTACTGCTACGATAGGTTTGTACCACCTGACCTTTAGCATCAGGCTTGACTTCCACTACTCTATTACCCCAGGGCGCAAACAGTAGATAGTTGCTCACCTTTTTCTCCTTATACGTAACTCAAATAGTGTATTATCTGGCTGGCAAGTTTAAGGTTAGGGCATCTCCAAAGTCTCTAAGCCACAGGCGTTCTTTATAATAGGTTGGGCAACGCGAGGCCACAATGGCCCAAAAACGTTTAGAATGATTTAACTCGATCAAATGGCAAAGCTCGTGGATGATAACATAATCTATTACCGAAGGCGGAGCCATTATCAGCCGCCAGTTAAAGCTCAAATTGCGTTTGCTCGTACAACTGCCCCAGCGTCTCGTGAGCGGACGCACTTGTAGGCTGTTGTAAGTCACTCCAATTACACGGGCCAATTCTTCGGTGCGTTTGTGAAAATACTGGCGGCTGCGGCGTTGATACCACGTTTCCAGAGCGGCCACTGCCACTTTTTCGTCCGGCACCGTCAAATACAAATTATGGAGTTTGAGCCGAACTTGTATGGCTTGATGCGGCTCTATATTTAATATAATGTGACATTCCCGACCCAAGAAAAATAGCGGACTTTTGAGCAGCGTAGCAATACCCGCGTCCAGGCTCGCTTGCGGTTCGGGCGGCGGGCTGACCGAAGGAGGACGGCTACTGGCAATCTGTTTGAAAAATTGAAATTGATTGAGCAGCCACTGCTTTTTTTGCTGGAGTAGCGGATTAAGTTCGGTCAGGTCAAAAGCAGCGGGGGCCACTATTATCAATCCGTCCCGATCTACTACCAGCCGCAAATTTTTGGCGCGACTACTACGTTTGACTGCATAACCAACAAGCTGACCGTTTAGTATAACCTCGCCTTGTTCGTGTATGTCTGCTATCGCCGTTTGCATAAAAATTCACCCTACTCACTATTTAATAATATTTTGTGACATAGGCCATCGCTTCGGTCATATATTTGCCAGGATAAAGATTTAGCTCCCGGTAATTTAGCAAAATCAATAAAGTAAGCTCTTTCTCAATCTCCTGGGCCACGCTACCCTGACTTTGCCAACCTGCAAAAGTTAGACCCTTAATCTTTTGGTCTGAGTCGCGCACAAAAGCTAGTAAACGCTCCTGGGTCACAGCTTCGGGCGCGTATTTGCGTACCAATTGAAAATTTGCGTCCTCACCTTCGCTCAAATTTAGGGCGGAAGCCTCTTTGCCC
Source organism: Chloroflexia bacterium (assembly GCA_038207455.1). GTDB lineage: Bacteria > Chloroflexota > Chloroflexia > Chloroheliales > Chloroheliaceae > JBBQZT01. The sequence goes on along the minus strand of JBBQZT010000036.1, from coordinate 8,702 downwards.
ACCGCCACTATGTCGCTCACTAACAACTTTAACTGCTGCATCTGCTCAACTGCTGCCAGCGTGTTTTCCCTTCTGGCTTTGATGAGCCGCTCCAACCGGGCGGCCAGACTTTCGTAAATCGGCTTGCTACCTAATTTTAAGTCTAATTCTTTTTTTAGGGCTTGCTCTATTTCGATAGATTTGGCCTCTACTCCGCCCAATAAATCATCTACTTTGATCAGATAATTTTCGTCCAGCTGATAAACCGGGAAAGCTTTTTCAATCTCCTTGACGGAGCTATCTTGATAAATCAACTTGCGCGTCTTTTCGCCGTATATGGATACGTCCAATGTGTTTTCACGGCGGTAGCGACGGTTGTAAGCGATCACCAAACGGCACAACCAATCGTAGTCGTCCAAATATGGCACCAAAAAAGCGTCGGGTGAGAGAGTTTCGTATAATAACTGCACTCGTTTGAAACCATTTTCAAAATTAGCCTGTTTCTTACCCGTCGCGTCGTCCAATCTATTCAAACAGGTGGTAAGCGAGGCGTTGCTGCCATCGCGGATTTCACCATCAAACATCTGCAACAGTTCGGTCAGTTGGAGTGGGAATTTTTGGCGCAGTTCCTCAAAATCTATTACGGCATCCTCAATTTCATCTTCATTGAAATTCAAGGCTTTTTGTAAATTCTGGAAAACACCGTAGTAATCTACAATCAGACCGTTGAGTTTGTTGGGATAGGGCCGATTAGTACGAGCTACCGCTTGCAAAAGGGTGTGGTCGCGTAGAGGCTTGTCCAGATACATTACCTGCTCAATGGGTGCGTCAAAACCCGTGAGTAGCATATCCGTCACTATCAAAAATTGTAAAGGGTCATTAGGGTCTTTGAAACGCTCAATCAGGTTGTTTTGCTTTTCGCGGCTGTAGTGGTAGCGGCGCATATCTTCGTCCTCGTCGTTGAGACCGGGCGAATAAATTACATCGCTGGCAGACGGCCCCAGCAGTAAATCCAATACAGCTTTATAGCGTACACACGCCTCGCGGTTGAACGTCACCAGTTGAGCCTTGAAACCATTGGGCATGATAGTTTGACGAAAGTGATTTACCACGTCTTCGGCTATTTTTCGGACGCGCTTGGGATGGTTTATCAAGACTTTGTTGGTAGCGTTTTCCTTTTTAAGTTGTTCGCGCTCCTCCGTCGTCAAATCGCCAAACTCTTGATTGAACGCTTCGTCCATTACCAGGTCGTTGACCTGCCAATTGGTGAGCCGGGTTACATAATGCACGGGAACGGTTGCGCCATCGGCAATAGCTTGTTTGATGGAATAATAATCCAGGTAGCGTTCCATTGTGCCATCGGCCAGTATAGTCCCAAAAGTGCGATGGGTATTGTGGTCGCTGCGGTCAATCGGCGTGCCTGAGAAACCAAAAAAGAAAGCGTTTTTGAAAGTAGCTTGCAGCCGACTACCTAAATCCCCTTCCTGACTGCGATGGGCCTCGTCCACCAAAACAATAATATTATCCCGGTCATTTATCAAACCGTTCTCGCCGAACTCCTGAAATTTCTGAATGGTGGTAATCACTACTTCGCGGGTATCGCCCAACACCCGCTTTTTAAGGTCATCTGTGGAAAAGGCGCGGGCCGTATTGGGAAAATCGCAGGCCAAAAAAGTGCCAGATATTTGAGTATCCAAATCTTTGCGGTCAATCACAATATAAACGGTTGGATTTCTAAGGGCCGGGTCACGGCGTAACTTCCAGGCGGTAAACAACATCGTCAGGCTTTTACCGCTTCCCTGAGTATGCCAGATCAAACCGCGTTTATCTTCGCCATTCCGAACCCGCTTGACGATTTTATTGGTGGCGTAGAACTGCTGGTAACGCGCTACTTTTTTAGTAGTTTTGTTGCCGCGTTTCTCAAATACAATAAAATTCTGGATTAAATCGAGTAGGTTGCTCCGGTCTAGCAAACCATAGACTGCTTGTTTGGTCGCCTCGTTAGCTGGTATATCATGGGGTGCGCTGCTTTTCCATTCGGCATAATCGCTTTCACGGGTCGCCCCCGTTGCCCCGTACTTCAAACCTAGCTCGTACACCCCGATATTAAACTGGTTGGGAGCGAATAAATCGGGAAAATCTTTTTGATAGCGGTTGAGCTGCTTTACCGCTTCCCTAATATCTTTATGGCTGGCAGTCAAAGACTTGGCTTCTATTACAATAAGCGGCAGACCATTGACCAATAGTACAATATCACACCGCACACTAACATCGTGGGCCGGGCCGCCTTCCATACGGTATTGATTAGTGACGATAAAGGCATTTGCTTCTACATTCTCAAAATCTAATAGACGCACGGTTTGGGGTTTGTCGTCGGGCTTGAGCTTGATAGAACGTTCGCCGCGTAACCAGGCCAGGAATTCTTGATTATCGCCGTCGTTTATTACAAATTTCAAACGGTCAATTACCTTATCAGCCTCGGCCTCGGTTGTAAGAAACGCGTTGAACTTGAGCAGAGCTTCCCGAAAAAGAGGTAATATCAAGGGGTTACGCAAGTCTGGCCGATATTTTTCCAGGTCTTCCGGCTTGACAAACGTCCAGCCTAAATCTTGTAACCATTCTATCAGCGGTTTCTCAACAGTGTTGTATTCGTTCATCTTTGGCATATCTCAACGCTCCAATTACTTTTGCTAAAAGGGTATCTCAAGCACCCTGCTGACGTTTTTGCTCACGTAGTTCAATCATACGGGCGCGAATTTCTGTAGTCGGATAACGAGCTTCAATTTTCTGCTGTACTTCGGCGGCCTTTGTGTCTTGTTCGCTCAAATATACTTCAACCTGCGCTCGGTGATGTAAATAGTAACTGATTACAGCATAAATGTCGGCCAAATCTAAAGTAGGATAGCCTTCTTTTATTCCTTTTGGTCAGTTGTAATGCAATAAACTTGTCACGTACAAACGTTCGTGCTATTACAGTTCAATAAATACAAATAAGCCCAGATGTCGGGTGATTGGACTGGCTCAAACAGATGACGCTGACACCAGCGCACAAAATCTATGTGCATCTGACGAAATTCAGCCTTGCCACAATTAAGGCTGTACAACTTTAATAATAGAAAAGCAATTAGGGCGGCATATAATTGGATTAATACGCCATTCTCACACTCACTATACCAATGCCGTAACTGTAAGTGGCGTTTGATCCACCAGAAGAACAATTCAATTTGCCAACGATATTGATACAAATGCACAATAGTAAGCGGGTCTAAATCGAAACGGTTGGTCAGGTAACACCACTCATTCTCACCAATATCTTTAAAACTCACTTTGCGTAGAATAGTGACTTTACCGTCAGCCTCCACACTGATGTTTTGATCACAGACTATTCCTTTTTGCATTTGAGAGGGAGTGACTACTTGTTCCAGCACAAGCTCAAAGACGGCATTTTTAAGCGGACGAGTAACAAAAAAGGCTCCAATTTTGGTAGCATAAGCGAAAAGAGCGTAATCATTGTAACCTCGGTCAAAAATGAAGGTGACGTTGGGACGTAAGTGTTCCCGCAATATTTGGCGTTCGCTACCTTTGCCATCGGTTAGCACTAATTTATCGGGTAGCCCATCCAGATCAAAGAAGAAATGACCGCGTACTTTGTGGGAAGTGGTGCTATAAGCAGCCCACATCATCCGTCCAAGACAGTCAAACAAGCTACCGTCCACTGCCACTAACTGACCTAATCCAGCTAAATGGCGGGATTGGCATTGAGGTTTAGCGATTTGCCATAACTTACCGAAACAGTAACGCCACAGCCGATAAGAACGATGGGCGTTAGCCCGACTAAAACTGGATTGATTGAGCAGTAGCGGCTGGTCAGTTCCGACCTCAAGCCCTTCAAAACCAAGCATTTGACGCAAATTACGTTCCCGATTAGGGCCAGCTACCTCATTTAATTCTTCGAGCAGGGCATTGGCACTGGGAGCGTGGACAAAGTGAGCAAAAAGGGTCAGTAAGAGATGCTGGCGGGCCGAGAATTTACGGGTGTGCCAGTCGCTGCGCTGGCCCAGGATAGCGGCATTTAGAAAAGTGAGGAGCGGGGCGCATAGCAACTGAAAACGGCGTGGGTTAATGGTAAAATTAGACACAGAATAAGCCTTTCTTGGATAAAATTTAGCTTCAGTAACCAAATTTTACCAGAAGGGGCTTATTCTAGGCAGTGCGTGCGGCTTTTCTATTGTTAAAGTGCGTTCTAATTCTTGTTCTAAGAACCGCTTGAAATTTATTGCATTACAACTGGAACGCACGTTGATTCACGACAGCCGCTTCTATTCTGATTACACTTTCTTGTTACAACAAACTCAGACCTTTTTGGACAAACAACCTGGCATACTCAAATCTTATCAAGCAACATTCTTTGGCAATAGTGAAACTGTTGCACAACTGTTACAGGATACTAATGTGCTTGAAGGAGTAAATTCACAAGTTTTGCTAGTGCTGACTCAACTACAAACTGGTCTAATAACTGATATAAACCCCTCCCCAGCAAAACTTTCTCATCCTTTAGCCATGTCTGGTAACGGTGGCTTTATTGACGAATTTTCTGCTGCTACCTACGAATTAGGTCAATTGGCTGCCAGTTATTCATCCAATTCTGTTTTGAAATTTAACGATGGTTCTATATTGTCTGCTTCTTCCTCGTTGAACGCTGGGACTTATGCTGTACAAGCATTCCTGGCTCATTATAATACTCAAGCAGATTGGGTCAAGAAAATCAGTAGTGCGTCTGATTCGTTTACCTCAATTTACACTACGTGGTTTACTATTCCGACAACTACAAGAGCTACTGTTTCACCTAAGACAGTAGGCAATCCTACTTTTCCATCTCTGCCGTGGCCTTACGGTGATACTGGTAAAATTACACAAGGTGGACACGATGGTGGCAATGGTGGTATTGATTTTGTTTCAAATGATGGGAAGATTGCACCGATTGCAGATGGAACAGCAGTAGGAAACAAAAATAATGGTATAAATTGTGATCAAATTCCAATCCCTCCTGGCACACAAGACCCTTTTACTTATAGAATACCTTTTGGTAATTATGTGCTAGTCAAATATAATGGCAACTTTGATGGCTGGTACGGTTATTACTATCATCTTGCTAATGTCAGCGTTTCTAATGGTAATAGTGTTACCGCTGGTACAACTGTACTAGGACAGCAAGGTTATACTGGCTCTACCTATCCGTGTGGGCCTAATGGTTCGCACGTTCACGTTCAATTTGACAGAGATGGTTCTAGTTACACTCCCAATGCCTATAATATGTTGACCTGTCCAACAGGATCAGTAACGGTTAATGGTAACAATCTATGTGGCAACATTGCTACGTATGTCACTTTGACTAACAACAATGGGGGTGGAAATCCACCTCCGACCTACGCTGCCTCAACAGTCTCTGTCAACCCTAGTAGCGTGGTATTGCCGCCAGGAGGTGGTATATCGGTTGTTACCGTTACTATAAAGAATACTGGAACAGCAACCTGGCTTCCAGACGGAAGTAGTGCAACTCCTGTGCGTCTAGGCACACTGAACGACACTCCTAGCCCATTCTGGGTAAATGCTGGTGACTGGATTAGCACTAATAGGCTAAAAATGGATCAGTCAAGCGTGTCACCCGGCAATGTTGCTACCTTTACTATTCCATTGCAAGCTCCTGCTGGATACACAAAGGGCAACTATGTGCAGCAATTTCACGCAGGGGTAGAAAATCTAACGGGGTTTGGGGATGTTATCAGCATTAACATCATGGTTGGTACGGCTAGTTTGGCAGGTAGCTTTGATAGTGCTGATTGTAGCAATTTTTGGGGTTGGGCATACGACCCTAATGCGCCTCCCAGCACCTCGACTCCTGTTGATTTTTACGATGGCAGTACTCTTATAGGACGTTATACTGCTAATGTGTATCGGTCAGATATAGCACAAAGTGTTAGTTATGACAATGGTTTGCACGGTTTTTTAATTCCAGTACCCGCTAGTCTGAAAGATAATAAGCAACACGTTATTCATGGTTACGCGGTACGGAGTGACAACAGTGGCTTCGCAGAGTTCTTTAATTCGCCGCGTACCCTAACTTGTTCACCTCCTTTTACAGTTGGGCAAGGTTCGAGCTATCCTGCTAACTATCAAGAGGCTTATAATCGGGTTGGCGGAGTTGTTGGTATGGGACAACCAACTGACATTGTACGCTGGTACAACAATGACCCCAATTCAAAAGTAACCTGGCAACCTTTTACCAACGGCAGTATTTTTCATGATGAAGGTACAGGCCCATTATCAGCTAACGTGCGGGCTTTTGCCACACACGGGGGCATTGACACCTATTATCGAACTAAACAGAATGGCCCGCTTGGTCAATTAGGGCCACCCACTAGCGATGAATTTATCCCGGCAAGTGGCGATTATGAGTCTAATTTTGCCAATGGTTATGTAATCTGGAATAATGGTAATCCTACAATTACCAAGTGGCCTACTGCAAATGGTAATACCTGGTATGCACAATACTATAATAACGTGGATTTAGTCAGTGGGCCAAGCTTAGTACGAAACGAAGGGGCAGATCTGAATTTTAACTATAGTTGGAGTGGCGCAGCCCCCTTTCCTCAATCAGGTATGAATTTTACTGATCACTGGGCTGCCCGTTATCAACGCACTTATACCTTTGCCCCAGCTAACTATACTTTCACCCTTTGTGGGGATGATGGCGTAGGACTTTATTTGGGAAGCTCACACGTGATTGACCAGTGGAAGACGGAAGGTCTGACCTGTTACAATTATTCAATAACTTATACCAGTGCTACTACAATCCCGTTAACAATTTCATACTTTCAGGGCGATGGCAGTTCCGGTCTTAGTTTTAGTGTAAGCTCTACACCTTTAGCCGCAACTTTGAGTGTCAGTCCAACCCAACTGAATTATTCAATGGGTGTAGGTAGTGACAGTCCAACCCAAAATATCACCTTTAGTAACACTGGTAGTAATAATGTTAACTGGACGATGTACGCAGATTTTGGTTCAGGGCCAACTGGTTGGCTAGGAGCTAACGCTGTTAATGGAACAATCAATGCCAATTCGTCGCTACAACTAATTATATATGCAGGTCAACCAACGCTGGCGGTTGGCACTTACAATGCAGATATAAATTTAGCTGACAATACAAATGCCAATAATTCGGCCAAAGTTCATATAACCCTCAACGTTACTGCGCTCAATGGCTTGCAATATTATCCATTAGCTACCCCAATTCGGCTGTTGGATACCCGTCCTGGTTACGCGGCTTACTATACGCCCGGCACTCCTTTAGTCGGTGGCTCTAGCCGCAATACCAATGGGCGTAATCTGACCTATCAGGGTGTTAATATTCCAGCTAATGCCGTCGCTTTGGTTGGCAACGCCACTGCGGTCAACGGCACAAACCAGGCGGGCTACCTTACGTTGTATCCTGGTGGCGCAACCAAACCGCTGGTCTCGAATGTCAATTATGTGGCAGGTCAGGTAGTGCCTAATTCGTTTACGGTTGGTTTGGGCAGTGACGGTAGCTTCAATATCTTTAGCACATCGGGCATTGATGTAGTAATGGATATTGCTGGCTACTATGCTCCTCCTAGCTCTGGCGGCTTGTATTATCACCCCTTGCCCAACCCTGTTCGGTTGCTGGATACCCGCCCTGGCTATGCCGCTTACTACACACCGGGCAGTCCGTTGGCGGGTGGCAACAGCTTGAATAAGCTAATGCACAACCTTAGCTATCAAGGTGTCACCATTCCTGGCGGAGCGGTGGCTTTGGTGGGGAACGCCACGGTGGTAAACGGCACCAACCTGGCCGGCTACGTCACGCTATTTCCGGGGGGCGGGTCGCAGCCCAACGTCTCCAATGTCAACTATGTAGCGGGTCAGGTAATACCCAACTCGTTTACAGTTGGCCTTGGAGGTGACGGTAGCCTCAACATTTACAGTACGGCTAGCGTTGATTTTATCGTAGATGTGACGGGCTATTACAGTGCGGATAGCTCGGATAGCAATGGAGCGGGTCTGACTTATCGGAGTATGTCCAGTCCAATCCGGTTGCTGGATACACGGTCTGGCAATCCCGCTTTCTATAACCCTGGCACTCCTTTAACTACAGGTAGTCACAACTACTCAGGGCGTAACTTGAGCTATCTGGGAGTAAACGTGCCGAACGGGGCAGTTGCGCTGGTGGGTAATGCGACAGTGGTTAATAGCGGTGGTTATGCTGGTTACGCTACGCTTTATCCAGGGGGCGCGAATTTACCAAATGTATCTAACCTGAACTTTGTAGCCGTACAGGTAGTGCCAAACTCGTTTACGGTTGGTTTGGGTAGCGATGGCAGCTTCAATATCTACGTAACCTCGAATATAGACTTCCTGGTAGATATAGATGGTTACTTTGCTCCTGGCAACGTAGCAACCTCGGCAGCCAAAAATCAGCCACCTCTAATTCAGGTCAAGCCAAAACCGGATAAAAAGGGGTAGTCACTCTCCGTTTTCAAGGCACTTCCAGTCATGGAATCATGGAAGTGCCTTTTTAATTTATCATTAATTCTACTATTTCAGATTTAGTAATAGGCGGACTAATGCAAGACAGTCAGGGCGGTGCGGCTGACGAAACCTTTGGCATCGCCATCATTCAGGTGTGACCACACATCATCGCCGTT
>JBBQZT010000035.1:0-51451 GCA_038207455.1 Chloroflexia bacterium | reverse complement strand
AATCGTGCTGGTGGTGACAGATGGCTTGGCGGCCTACCCTAAAGCTACTATAGATGTTCACAATTGAATTTAGAAAAACAGCCTGGCTGGTGAGCCTAAAAACGCGCTCAAATTTCTAAAAGCAAACCTGACCATCTATAGTTCCGCTTTCAGGACTAAACTACCCCGTAGCAAAGGGCAGCTGGGGCGTAGTCGCTTAGTTACCTGGCCCAGTCTGATGCTAGGGCAAGTAGTCAAACACGTTCGCGCCAAACACGTAATGGAAGTTACTCGCCACCTCCTGTTAGGCGAGCCAGAAGATGTAGCCGAGTGTATCGACTTTAGTGCCAACGGAGGCAAGCAGGAATTGAACACTAGCTACATTGAACGTCTCAATGCTACTTTTCGCCGACGTTTAGGTATCCTTTGTCGGCGTAGTCGCCAAGCTGACCATAAGTTAGAGAACGTGCAGTGGGCTATGTGGTTAGGCGGCACTAGCTATAACTTTTGCCAGCTACATCACAGCTTGCGCCGGCTGTCTTGGCTGCGTAGCGCAAAACGTTGGGTCGAATTTACGCCAGCGATGGCAAGCGGTTTAACAGACCACCTGTGGAGTGGGGGCGAGTTGCTCTGGAACAAAGTACCGCCACCACCTTACAAACCGCCAAAAAAACGGGGTAGGCCACCTAAAAGCAAATCTTCAGTTGTTTTGGAGCATCACGCTATTGTGTAGCTATACCCACTAACTTGTTTAGCTTTTCAGCGTGACCGTTAGCATCTGGGGCTGGTTCTCGTGTGCCATCGTCATAACGCAGAACAAGTGATGCTGGGTCAAGGTAAGAAAAAGCTATCCTGGAATAGCCATCTTTTTGAAGTTCCCGCATAGCACGGTGAGCGGGTACCGCCATTGTCTTACGTCCACCTGTATAATTAAAGTGAATTTCCTCGTCACGAGATATGCCTCCCGTCAAAATAAAATTCTTTACGTCCGCATAAATTTTATCGGCATTGGTTGGATCACTTAATGCTTTTGGAAAAGAAGGTTGATGTTTAACATCGTTTAGAACTTTTGCAGACGCTCCGCCTGTTTTCTAGTCCCCTGTTTTTTAGTCCCGCCCGTGTGAATAAGCAAAATCTTATCCAAAATCTTGCCAGCTTTTTTGATCAAGTATTTGGCTACCACATAATTAGGCAGGGGGTTGGTACCGACTAACAATACTAAAGTTGACACTGATTTTTCTCCATTGTTTACATATTTTTCTGATGCTAACAACTAAAAGCGAGTTTGGCAAACTGCATTAAGCCGACTTTGTAAATCTACTGATTTCTTTGCCTATTCAGGTCCCAACTTGGACATCACACAAACTTTTACTCTATTGTCCCGTTAGTTCGCCTGTTATAATTTTAAGAGGCCACCCTCACCGGGCAACCTCAACCGGTAGGAAAAGGACAAACAATCAACCATAACTCGTCTCGCTCGACATAAGAGCATAAATGAGTAGTAGTCAACTCGTTTGCAGGTGGCGTAGCACCTTACCTTCCGGTGTCGCTACCGCCGAGGCCGAAAGTCGTTTTTGGTTTGGGCCTACGGCCTATTACCTTTATGTTTTTCATTGAAGTGCCTGGTCAAATCGGTCTATAACCACGGTCACGAAGTCGCCGAGGAACAAGGGCGGCCACTTCTGCCCGTAATCTCCATTCCAGAAGGTTGTCGTTGAGGCTTTGGAAAAGCTCATCTTGCTCGGCCAGACTTTGTTCAAGAGATAGCCATCGTTCTACTAATTCTGCTTTGTTCAACGTAAGATAGCGCAGACGCACTCGGTTAGTACACTCCAAAAAGTGATGTAGTTAGTAGGTCAGTTGCTTACGGATTTTCATTACTGGATTTGCTCCTTATTTTCCCAACATCAACTACAGCATTAGCCTAACGTTACAATTAGGTGTCCCACATCTTTTTGCAATCAGGTTCAAGTCCAAAACAGCTCTTTTCAAACCTAGCATCACACAGAAAAAAGTGTGCCACACCCGTTACAATCAACCTATTTGCTACCCACGTAGGGACGTGTTAATATTGGGACACGTAAGTTTATTTGCAGATAAATGTGCAGCTATTTTTATCAAATGTCAAACGAAAATATTTCAGATTCCATAATGTCCATAGACCCCTTGACTGTCGGTGAACTTATTTCGCTTGCTCAGGCTGCTGACGCATCTGGTTTAATCTCTGGACTCTAATTCGACGGGCTTGGGACGTTCTTGCTTTGTGTCCTTTATTGCTACAACCTTGATAGACTTTGGCCCGGTTTGGCGGTAGTAAATAGCAAAGCGCATTTTTTGAGTAGCATAGCCTACCCGAGATGAAGTATTTTCAATCGGAGTACCAGTTGCACTGTTCGTTCCTAACTGCTTCATTTTAGCCCGTATCGCCATCAAAACCTTTTTAGTAGCTTCGCGGCTGCCTGAAACGCTATACCAGTACGCTGCTATTTCGTTTATTTGAGACTGGGCCGTACCACTTAATTTATACATTCAATCTACCTAGTGCCAGCACCAACAAGTCGTTTGCTTTGGCTTTCCAATCGGTCAAGGAAAGCGTCGGTATCCAGTTCGCTTTCGGCTTCGCTAAATTCAACCCCGTCCGCGTCGCTGGCCTCTAGTTCAGCCAACAAAGCCGCTTCAATTTTGATAATTTTAGGTGGTTGATTAGTAGTCTGCTCCCACTCTGCTAGTTGAGTGACATCAATTCCGAGAGCTTCCGCCAGCTTCCCAAGTGTAACAGTTGTGGTTTTTTCGCCAGCCTCAATCCGAGTAATGGTGTTAGTGCTAACATTGGCTTTACTCGCCAAAGTCCGAACCTGGAATTTTTTGACTGCCCGCCAGTATGCTAAATTTTTCATTGTTTTCACCTCCCTAAGTAAGTACAAAAACATAATCCGACCTAATATTAACACATATAAGGACAGATTTCAACAAATCGCTACAAGTAGGGTGTGGCACCCCTTTTTGCGGTCTGATGCTAGGTTTGAACAAAACTGCTTTGGTCTTGAACTTGATTGCAAAAAGATGTGTCACACCCCTACAAGTGCGCCTCTACTTCTAGTAGGTATTTGGCTGACTATCTAAAAGGCGTAATCGTTCGCTGGACTGCAAGCTACCCTGATAGCTTGCATATACCAGTGCTATGTTTTCAAGCGGACGTTTGACCCTAATGGGCGCAAAAGTCCTGAAAATCAAGATAATTACCATTTCAAAGGGTCAATGCCGCTCATAATCACGTCCCCCTCGGCAGTAATTACTACTTCCGCCGGAGGTATCGCTCCCATGTCCTGGGCCATGTAGCGGTTGGTCAGGAAATAGGAGGTTTTGTTGGCCGAGCCACGCAAATCCTGGGCTAGATGCTGGGTCTGGTCGTAACGGCCTGCGATTAAAACGTCCACATCCTGAAGCAGGGCCAGGGGCAAGTCGGGAGAGGTGTTTGGCTGGCCCCCACCTATCTTCTGTAATTCAGGCCAGCTAAAACCCGTAAACAAAACCACTGATAATGAGGTTTCGGCCTTGATGCGGTGCAGTAGTTGGGCTACGCCTGTTTGCTGCTGCAACGGTTCGCCACCGCTAATGGTTACTCCTTCGATGCTATTTTGCAGAGCCTTGATACGTTCAAACAAAACCTCAACAGTCACGGTTTCGCCACCTGCGGCCGGGTGCGTAGGCACGTTAAAACAACCAGGACAACCAAGCGTACAGCCTTGCACCCACACCACTGCCCGCGTTCCCGGCCCGTTCGCCTGACTGAATGGCAAGAATTGATGGATTTTCAAGCTTGCTGCCTCTGTCTTTATCAATACTTTTCCCCTTTAAAGTTATCAGCTACCTTATCTTACTATGGCAGCTTTTGGGCCTGGCTTATAATCCAAAGTGTACCAGTATGGTCAAGCCAATAAGTATTCTCGATGTTACTGCGGAGTTGCATTGTAACATCTGGTGTGCTACCATTATCAACACAAGAATTTTTGATACAAGCTTGATAGAATAGAAATAGGAAAGAGGTTACAAACAATGTCAGCAGCAATTAATACATATCGTATAAAGATACCGAAGTCCAATCGTGAAAAGGTTAAAGCCCAAATTGCCGCCCATATCTCCGAATTTTTGGAAGAAGGTGGACACAAAGTAGAGTGGCTGGCCGAGCGCAGTGGGATTGATCGTACTACTATCTGGCGCATCTTGGGCTGTAAAGTGTTGCCAAACGAAGAAACCCTGCGTTCTCTGGCTAGTGTCGTAGGCATCGCCCCACTCGTGGCCGCCGGATACAGCGTGGAGGCTGGCAACAGTGGCAAGGCCGAAGCACCAATTGAGCTATCGGCCATCCAGATACCAGATTTGAACGACCCGGAACTTGGTTTTTATCTGAGCCAGATTGGAAGTATGCCCGTCAAGACGCAAGAAATAATTAAAACCATCTTGCGCGAGGAATACCGCCAGCTTGGTGACCAGGAGAAAATCGAGAATGCCAGCCGCCTGACCCAGCAAAACAGGCCGTCTTTCGCCCGCAAATTGTCAACACCTACCGAACCGTCTGCTGATAATGTTTAGGAGCGCACCTTTCAAATAAGTTTTAGGGGGTGTTTCTCCGCGTCCGCGCAATCTGTTTGTTAGGCATCTTAGCGGGCTTGGGGACGCGCTGTCTATAATAGTGATAGTCCTATTTATAAGGGTACTTTGACAGTCAAAAGTCCTGTTTTTGGGTTATAGCAGCCAAAAAAGCTTGACCGTTGGCTTATCTTTAAGTAAAATATAATTTAATACATCCTTCATAGGGCGCAAAAGGTGTGCTAGAACCCGCGTTCTGTATGGAGAAAGCTTGCCGTGCAACTGGCTCTTTGGCTGTAGTAAAAATTGTGAAAACCCATGTATCGCAAAACGGTTCTGGAAAATGGCATCCGCGTGGTAACTGAAAAAATGCCTGATGTGCGCTCTTTGACCATCGGCCTGGTATTGGACATTGGCTCAAAGGACGAAACGCTGGCTAATAACGGCCTGGCTCATTGTATCGAACATTCGTTATTCAAAGGCACGACAGGGCGCGACGCGGCAAGTCTGGCCCGGATGATTGACCTGGCTGGTGGTCAGATGGGCGCGTTTACTACCCGCGATTACACCTGTCTTTTCGCCGCAGTCCTGGACGACTATCGTACCTACGCCCTGGATATTTTTGGCGATGTTTTGCTACATTCGTTGTTTGATGCTGAAGGCTTGCATCGAGAGCAAGAAGCGATTTTGCAGGAAATCGAAGCTTCGGACGAAAAGCCTGATAAGTTGGCCCAAGATACGCTCAAACAACTGGCCTGGTTCGGTCACGCGCTAGGCCAACCGATTTTCGGGCGACGTAACATTGTAGCCAATTTCTCACGCGAGACGCTGCTAGACTTCTTTAGTCAGCACTATACCGCCGACAAGCTAATTGTCTCGGCGGCGGGCAATGTCCAGCACGACGATTTTGTGGCTCAGGTTTATGATGCGTTGTGGGCTTTGCCGCGTGGCTCAAACCCTGCTGCGCTGCCCACCCGATGTAGCCCTAAGTTCAAAAGTGGGGTGGTGTTACGTCCACGCGACTCGGCCCACATCTATTTTGCCCTGGGCGCTCCTGCCCCAGGTTATAGCGATGAGCGACGGTATGCGGTTTTTGTTTTGAACAATCTTTTGGGTGGTGGTATGAGTTCGCGCCTCTACCAAAAAGTGCGAGACGAACGCGGGTGGGTTTATGAGATTGGCAGCAACTATCACCCCTACCGCGATGCCGGGATGCTGCTGGTGGAAGGTTTTACCACTTCAGCCAACTTTCTGCCCGTGATGTCCGTAGTGGTGGAGCAGTTGATTGATTTGCAAAACCAGCCCGTGACCGACGAGGAGCTTTGGCGCGCTAAAGAACGCTTGCGCGGCGAGATTTTGATTGGAGCAGAGGCCAGCAATACTCGTATGAGCCAGTTAGCGACCCAAGAACTGTATTTCGGGCGGTTTTTGCCCCTGGCCGAACTGGTTGAAGGTGTCCGTAATGTCAACACCGCCGAGGTGATGGAGATGGTGGCAGAGATTTTTCAGCCGGGCGAACTGGCTCTGGCGGCGGTTGGCCCTTTTGATGATTTGGAAAACGATAAAACCGAGTTGGAAGGTTTGTTGGGTTTGGACTAAAAAGGGGCTTTGGGGAGATAGACACGATGGCCGACGACATCAAAAAGAACATTGACCCTAAAATCAGGCGCAACTGGGAAGAGATTCAAAAACGGTATGGCTATCCGGTCAATGCTATCGGTATGAAGATAGACAACAAGGACAAAGAAACCTTGCGGGTCTGGCGCGAAAACGGCATTGATAAATTTATGAAAGCGTGATTGCATAAGTGGCTGGCGCAAACAAACTGGTGCTGGTGGTGGACGATAGCCCGACCATCCGCAAAATTGTAGAAGTGACGCTCAAGCGCGAAGGCTACCGGGTTAACACCTGCGAAAGCGCGATGAAGGCTCTTGCCAGCATCGCCGACGACCCGCCCGACCTGGTGCTGTTGGATGTACTGCTGCCCGTAATGGACGGCTATCACGTCTGCTCGATTATCAAGAAACGCTACCGCCGGATTCCTGTCGTGATGCTGTCCAGCAAAGATGGCTTCTTTGATAAGGTGCGCGGCAAGTTGGCTGGTTCAACGGAGTATATTACCAAACCTTTTGAGCCGCGCCAGTTACTAGATGTAGTACGTAAACACACGGGACAAATGCGTTGAAGTTGTTATAGGATAAAGCATGACGACAAATACTACCCTTAATTTGAATGGCCGTATCGAGAAAACCGATGTATCAACTCTGTTGCGCTCGGTGGAACACGATAAACTGAGTGGCGAGTTGAATTTTAACCGTCAGGGCGAACGGGTAGATTTGTATTTCCTGTTCGGCCAGCTTTATCATGCTAAATGGGGGGAAGTGAGCGGGTTGGACGCGGTGAGCGAAGTTTTGACCTGGCGCAGCGGTAACTACAGCTTCACCGAAGGGATTATTCCAGCCCAGGCCAGCATCAGCGAAGATATCGAGCAAATTTTGGCCGGAGCGGAGTCCAAACCTGCCCACCCAATCAGTTTGCCCCAAACCCAGGTCAAAGCTGTTTCCTCCCATACGGTGGCCGATAGTAGCGACTTTTTGAGTGAACTCGCCCCGTTTGACCTGGCTTCTTTGAGCAATGTCGCGCCTTTCTCACTCGAACAAGTCACGCCCGTGCCGTTTGGCCGCCCTAACGCCACCTCCCAACTCAACGGAGACCACCAACGCAGCCAGACCGGGCCGCTAGACCGGGTGGCACCGCCGCCGCCCGCCAATGGTTTGTATCGCACGCGGCTGTTTTGCCTACCGATGGGCGAACAGATGGCAACCTCGCTAATGGCAACCGGGCCACAGTTGGAAGAAGAACTTTTACACCTGGCGGAAATCGGTTTTACAGGCTACATATTGGGCGGGCCGGAAGCTGACGGTTTTGCTACGTTGGGCATCTGTCTTTTGGGGGGTCGCTTCATCCACGCTTTTTATCATAACGGTAACATTTTAGTCGAAGGCGAAAAAGCCTATCGGACTGCCCTTGACCAGAATGCCAATACCTCCCGCTTTTACTGGTTTTACGAAATAATCGGCGAGGCGATGCGTTCTGCCATCTCGCTGCTGACCCCACCCACCCGCTATTCCCATCTGGAAATCCGGGTTTTGCGTTTCAAGGAGTTGCTGCGACTGCTCAACGAAGAAAGCCATACGGGTTGTGTGCGGATTAGTATTGGGAGCGGGGCTGGAAATAACGGCAAACCCAGCCAGTTGGCCGGGGAACGCGCGTATATGCCAATTTTCCGCGGCGAAATTATGGGCTTGTGGACGGATAGCCAGCCCAAACTCACTCACGACGGTCAGCTTTTGCAACACTATTTGAACGAGGCCCAGGCTTATCTGGATTTACATACGACTGCTCCCGTTTCCGAGCCGGGCTTGCCTTTGGAAGCATTGATTGGGTCACGGGCCGAACCGCCCGCCCAGCCCGACGATACTTTTGCTCAACCCCAAATGCCCCGTCCGCCTCAACCCCGTGCTGAACCATCCGCCCCGCAGTTTGACGACGACGAACGCCAGTTTGAGATGATTGGTTCGATTGGAGCGATGGAGTCCACCTGGACGCAAGTACAAAAGAAAAGCAAGGGCGACCAGAAAACCATGTTGTTGACGCTAGCCGGGTTCGTCAACGAACTGTTGTCCCTGGTGGAAAAAATCAATGGTAAACGGGGCGTGCAGGATTTGACCAACCGGGCTATGCGCCAGGAGCTTGCCCCGTTCCGCACCGTTTTGCAAGTGTTGGACTTATCGCACGGGCGCGTCAATGTAATGAAGTTGCTCAAAGAATACGATTTGTTCCAAAACGATGCTACCGCCTCGTCCGAAGATTTTGCTCGTGAAGCCTCACGTGGGCTGCGAACCCTGATCCGCAGTTGCTTCCAATACTATGTATCGCTGATTAGGCGCGAGACCGTGCGTTTTGAGTGTCAGGAAATGTACGAGGTCTTTTTGCAGGACGTAGTGCGGAAAATGTAACTTTATTATAGAGGATTATTATAACCCAATGGTTCAAAAAATATTGATAGTTGACGATAGCCCCACCGAACTGACCTTGATGGGCAATCCTTTGCGCGAAGCTGGTTTCCAGGTAGTGACCGCTATAGATGGCGAGGATGCTATCGCCAAAGTGACGGCGGAAAACCCCGATTTGGTGGTGCTGGACGTGGTGATGCCCAAAAAGAACGGCTTTCAGGTCTGCCGCGAAATACGCACGCGCCTGGGCCGCCCAACCTTGCCCGTGATTATGCTGACTACCAAAAACGAGGCCAGCGACAAGTTTTGGGGTCTCAAGCAGGGCGCGAACGAATATATGGCAAAACCTTTTTCTGGTCAGGAGTTGGTTTCGACGGTCAAACGCCTTTTGTATTAGCAGAAATTCGGATAACAAAGCAATGAATAACAATTCAAGTTTCGATGCTCAATCGCCCACAAACACCCCAACCCAACCCGCTATTCAATATATTATGGTGGCCCTGGCTGGGCATCGTTATGGAGTGCGCCTGGATACTCTGCAAGAAGTGGTGCGTTACGGTCAACTAGCGGTTGCGCCAGTGCCGAACTCTCCCGAATGGCTGGACGGCATCACCAGTCTGCGCGGCACTATTTTGTCCGCCGTCAATCTGCGGGCCTTCTTGGGTATGCCTCGTCAGACCACGCTTCCCAATTCCAGCAGCTCTAGCAGTTTTGGGCGCGGGGTGGCTCGAATGTTGGTGGTGGCTAACCCGGAACTGACGATAGGCATCGTGGTGGACGACTTGGAAGGTGTGCTATCCGTGCAGCCCGCACAAATAAAAACGCCCTCTGCTTATCGCAGTGACCCCGCTCTGCCGTATCTGGACGGTATTCACGTTGACTCTGAAAACAAACGCGAAGTGGCCCTGCTCAACCTGCGCCGCCTGGTTGCCTCGCCCCAGATGTTACGTTTTGAGCCTGCCTACACGATATAACAGAATATAACAAATTTGACCTGGCTGTAACAGCTACAATCGTTCTAAAAGGAGAAGGTTTCCGATGTTAAGTATATTTCGCCCCGGCAACTGGCCCATCGCTACTAAGTTGGTGCTGGCCTTTTTGTTAATCGCGCTGCTGCCCCTTGCCATAATCACTTATATCGGTCAGGGTCAGGCCCGCGACGGTTTGTTACAGGCCGCCAAATTAAACCTTGAAAATACCGCCCAACGCTCCAGCCAGGCTTTGAATAAACTGGTGAGTGACCGTTTGAGCGATGTAGAGCAAACCGCCTCATCTGCTCCGTTGGTAAAGCTGATGTACCAGGTAGCCAACGAAAGAGGTTCACTCGATGCCCGTACCAACGTCAACCTGATTGATGCGTTATCCCAAATGCAGGTACGGGCGCGGGTTGGGGGCGACTCTTTTTGGTTTGTTGCCAGTCCCGACGGACGGGTTTGGCTAACTTCGTCTGGTGATGGCAGCATCCCCGCGGGCGAGTTAGATGACGTGACAGACCAGACCTTTTTCAAGGAATCGCTCAAAGGTTTGCGCTATGTTTCCGACCCAATTTTGGTAGCCTACAAAAATGGACAGCCCCAAATTGTTATTTATTATAGTGCGGTGGTACGCGACTCGACTAATGGCGCGGTGTTAGGTGTCCTGACCGAAAAAACCGATATTACCAACGTATGGGCCTTGGTTGAAAACGATAAAGAAGCGGTAGGCTCAGGCAGCTTCACCGTGTTGGTGGACGACGCGGGGATTGTGCTGGCCGACAGCCGTACCGGAGGCAACCGGGACGCGGGCCTAAAACAGTATATTTTTAAAGTGGTACGCGAAGTGCCTTCGTTGCAACGCGGAACTTATGTGCCTCGTTATCCTTCAGATAATTTTGATTTGCCCGCCCAACAAGCTCCGCTCGAAGGCATATATGACCTGGCGCACACGTTGGCTCCGCCTACTAATGAAAAGCAGTTTTTTGGCCTACCTTTGAATGGGCAACCCGCCGAGGCCGCTTACAACAAGCTCAACGAAAAGAATTGGTCGTATTTTGTGGTAGTACCGGAGTCAACTTACGCAGCTGCCGCCAACCAAATTACCCAAACCGCTCTGATAGCCGCTTTGATTGTGGCAATCCTGGTAGTTATAGTAGCTTTGTTGATGGCCCGGCTGCTGACTACTCCGGTACGTGGTATCACTCGCGTGCTGGGCCGGATCGGTATCGGAGATTTTGAGGCTCGCGTCAAAGTACGTGGTCGTGACGAGCTTGGCCGCCTGGGTGAAGCTTTGAACGCGATGTTTGACAACACTTTGACCCTTATTCAGACGCGCGAAGAACGCGATACCATGCAGGAACAAATTACGCGCCTGTTAAACGAAATTAGTACGGTGGCGGAGGGCGATTTGAGCGTCCAGGCCGAGGTGACGGCGGACATTACGGGTGCGATTGCTGACTCCTTCAACTTGATGATTGAGGAACTGCGTAAAATTATTATTAACATCCAATCTGCTACCAGCCAGACGACGGGTGTGCTTGACCAGTTGCTTTACAACTCGCAACGCACCGACCAGGCGGCGGAAACTCAGGCGACCAGAATATTGGGAGTCAACACTTCGATTGTAGATTTGAACCGAGCCATTCGACAGGTCTCCGAAGGCGCGAACGTGTCGGCGCAGGTGGCCCAGGAAGCGCGGGCCAATGCCAGCAACGGTGGCCTGGCGGTGACGCGCACGATTGGGAGTATGAATCGGATACGTAGCAACGTGCAGGAAACTTCCAAGAAAATCAAGCGGTTGGGCGAAAGTTCGCAGCAAATCGGCGAGATTGTGCGCTTGATTGACGACATCGCCGACCAGACCAATATGCTGGCTCTCAACGCGGCAATTCAGGCGACGATGGCCGGGGAGCAGGGTAAGGGCTTTTCCGTCGTGGCCGAGGAAGTGCGGCGGTTGGCGGAACGTAGCGCGAAAGCCACGCGGGAAATTGCGGCTCTGGTAAAATCTATTCAGGACGATACTGGAGAAGCAGTTGTCTCGATGGAGGAAAGTACGCGCGAAGTGGTGGACGGCTCTAAGCTGGCCGATGAAGCGGGCCAGGCTTTGAACGCGATTGAGGGTGTGGTAGAGCGGTTGGCAAACTTGATTTTGAATATTTCCGGTCTGTCGCAACAGCAGACCGCTACCAGCCAGGGTATCGCCGCCAGTATGAGCCAGATTGCCCAACTGACCCAGGATGCTACCATCCTGCGGCGCGAGTCGAACGAGGCAGTGGCGATGGTGGCAATGACGGCGGCCCAACTCAACAATTCTGTCAGCGCGTTCCGGTTGCCCGCCGGAGAAGGTATCGAAATGAGCTACCAGCCCGTGCCAGCCACTCCTGCCGAAGTGCGGGTAGTTCCAAATTCGGAATTTGACCAGTTTAGCCAGTTTATGAACCAAGATGGGGCGGCGGCTGATGGCGGCTCGGATACCCACTTTGAGCCGATCCAGGGAATTGAACCGGGTTGGGATTTTGAGCCACACGACACCGCGTTCCTGGACAAGATGTTGGGCGATACCATGCCAGCCGCACCCGTTTCGGCCACCCCTGCTGAGATAACTATAGTTAGTAATGACGCTACAGCTAATTCTACTAAAAAGCGGCAAGCTGTCGGGTAGTTATACAGGAAGAAAACATTTTTATGGATACGCACCTCGGTAACGAATACGATAGCGAAATACTAGGGATATTCCTGGAAGAAGTGGAAGGCTACCTACCCGAATTGGATAGCCAATTGGCCCGTTTGTCCAGCCACCCCAAAGATAAAGATGCGCTGGAAGTGGCTCATCGGCTGGCTCATACCATCAAAGGCACGGCGGCTAGTTTGGGTTTTGACGAGGTAAGCAGTCACGGATTGATGTTGGAGCAGGCTTTGACCCCTGTCGTGGAAAAGAAAGCCGTTTTTACGCTCGAACTGGCGGTGGCTTGTCAATCCCACGTAGCTGACCTCAAAAAGTTGTTGGCGGGATTGCACGACGCGGCCAACCCGGTGCAGGAGTTGGCTACAACCGATCCAGCCGTGTCCGCTTCGGTTGAGTTAGCACATCAATCATTACCAGAGGCCAGCCCTACAATCCAACCAAACTTTGCCGCTCCGGTTGAGACTGAACCAACCCAGCCCGCAGTTGAACCGCCACCGGTTGAGGAGACCTATCCTTTTGAGTCGGCAACCGTTCCCCAGCCGTCGGCAGATGTAGAAAACGGGTTGATAACAATTCCGTTCGAGCAGAGCGTGCCAGAGAGCGCAATTGGAAAGCAAGAACCCAGCAGAGGTAGTAGCTGGCTGGATGAGGCGGCGGAACTGTTTTCATTTGATGATATGCAGCCGTTGGATTTTATCCAGAAATTGGAGCAACGCCAGCAAGGTGACGCAACTAAAAATGGTGAAGTGGGCCACGCAACTGCCCCTTATGAACTGCCAGATTGGTTGCGTGAGCTTCCGCTTGGGGCTGACTTGAGCAGCCCGCCCGTTTCCTCAACGGCCCGTTTTGATAGCCCTTCTCTGGATACAGCGGGTTTGCCCGAACCTGACCCGACCAACGATGAGCCGCTGGATTTGCCGCCGCTGGACGATTTGTTGGATTTGGAACAGTTTTTGGCGGCTTCGCCCCCCGCTATCGTACCGTCCGAAGTCTTGCTGCCGCCCGTGCCGCTTGATGTATCTGCATCTGTCGCGTTGGCGGGGGCTAACGAGACCAACTGGCCTGAACCCGATTTTAGTTTTTCCCACGCCGAAGTTGCCACCGAGTCAGAAGCTGCTTTTAGTCCCGAAGCTGCGACGCAATTTGAGCCAGACCAGACCGAATTGCCAGATTTACAAAATTTGACTGAGGACGAAGCGGCTATGTTGGCGGACAGCGATTTTTATGATGCCGAAAACGGCAACGATGAGGGTTTTGGCTTTGATACTGGCCCGATGTGGCTGGCGGAAGGGCAGGCTGATATTGACCGATTGGGCATTTTGATAGAGGGCGAACTACTGCCGCCCGCTCAGGTCGAAATCCGTCAGCTGGCCGAGACACTGCGTAAAGGGGCGGAAGTGATGGAGTTGCCCGCCATCGGTAGCCAGTTGCGGGTAATGGAAGCTCGGGTGAATAACCAGCCCGAACTCCAAATAGCTTACCAGGATTTGTTACGTTTGCTCCAGCCATATAACGCGGCAGCCCAGGCCATACTCAATCCGCCCGTCTCCGAATTTGTGGCGGATGAAGCTGTTTCCGCTTACTCTACAGATTATGCCCAGGAGCAATCGGTTGACACAGCCCCCACTTACAACAATAGTAGTTTTGAAGACCAGCCTCCGCAAGGTGTAGAGGTGGACAAGGAACTGGCCGAAGTGTTTGCCAGCGAAGCTCAGGAACATATCCAGAATCTGGATAGTCGGCTGGCGGCGTTGGAACGCGAACCCCAGAACCGCGAACTGATACGGGAAATCCGGCGCACCGCCCACACCCTTAAAGGCTCGGCGGCGATGGTGGGCTTCCAGATTATCAGTCAGACCGGACACCTGATGGAAGATTTGCTGGACAAACTTTTTGACGGTTCGCTAGAAATAAATTCCACTATCGTCGAGTTGCTTTTTGCCACCTTTAACGCGATTGAAAAAATGGTGAGCAATCTGGCGGCGGGTCTGGCCGAAAACCCGACTTTGCTGGATACCTTGCGTCCCCGTTACGAAGCGATGTTGGAGACTACCGACCACGCAGAGGTGGGTGGAGCGGTCATTTTCGAGCGCAAAGGTACGCAATTGCTTCCAAGTATAGGAGCGGCCACCCTTAGCGAGAGCCAGCCCGTTTTTGAATTGGATAATGCTCTGGCCGTGACAGCAGGTTTGGATATGGAATTGGCAGTGCGGGTGCCAATTAGCCGTTTGGACGGGATGATGAACCAGATAGGCGAACTGGTAATTAACCGTACCGTGCTGGAGCAACGCAACCAGGTCTATAACCACGCTGTCGAGGAAATGGCTCTTTCGGTACGCCGTTTGCAGCGCATCAGCCGAGAACTGGAAACGCGCTACGAAGTGGAACTGTTAAAAAGCAGCCGTACCGGAGTAGGCGTGCCAGTTGGAGCAGGAGTGGGCAACGGTAACGGCGGTGGTTATAATAGTTACGGAGAGCGGACTGGTTTTTCCAGCTTTGAACCAGAATTCGACACTTTGGAAATGGATCGCTATACCGAGTTCCACACCCTGTCGCGGGAAATGAGCGAAACGGTTAGCGATTTGGCGACTTTGCAACGCGAACTGGATAATTTGCGCGACGACCTGGACAACGTGAGCGTACAGCAGTCGCGCCTGACCGACGATTTGCAAGACCGCCTGGTAAAAGTACGCCTGGTGCCGCTTTCCAACCTGACCCCGCGCCTTTACCGCACCGTTCGCACCATAGCTGCCAGCCAAAACAAAGAAATCGAATTTGTGGTTTCGGGCGATACGACCCAGGTGGACAAAACGATTTTTGAAGAAATCGGCGACCCTTTACTACATCTTATTCGCAACGCGGTTGACCACGGTATCGAACCCGCCGCCGAACGGTTGGCAAGTGGCAAAAAGGCGGTAGCAACGATTGGTTTCGCAGCCCGCAGCGAAGGCAGCGAAGTAATAATTGAAATCAGCGACGACGGACACGGGATTGAACTTGAAGCACTGAGGCAGCACGGTATCGAACGTGGTTTCCTCAACGTCGAGGCGCACCCCAGCGAGGAAGAGATTTATAATTTGATGTTCTTACCTGGTTTTAGCACCAGCGAGACCATCAGCGAAATTTCGGGGCGGGGCGTGGGTCTGGACGTAGTGCGGGCTAATATTGCACGGCTCAAAGGCACGATTGAGATTGCCAGCGAAGCGGGGCGCGGCACGACTTTTAGTATTCGGTTGCCCAACACCTTGGCTATCACGCGGGCTTTGCTGGTCAAGGCGGCGGGTTATGTCTATGCCATCCCGCTCAACGTGATCGAGGAAACCACGCGGCTGGAACAAAAAGCGGTTATCGGAAGCCGTTCTGGTAACGGGCGGGGCATTTATTACCGCTACAACGATAAAGTATTGCCCCTCTACAACCTGAGCGACTTGCTACATCTGCCCACTCACGCCCGCATTTCGTCGGACAATCAGGCCGATGAAGAAAGCAGTCCGGCGAGGCGGGAACGTCCGCTCTTGATTATAAACGGGCCGCAACCTTACGCGCTGCTGATTGACAATCTGGAAGGCCAGCAGGAAGTGGTAGTCAAGGGTTTGGGCAATCATCTCAAGACGATGCGGGGGATAGTGGGCGCGACTATTTTGGGAAGTGGTCAGGTTATCTTGATTTTGAATGTATATGAACTACTTGACCGCAGCAGTCTGCGTCAGATTAGCGGCTACGCGCCGGGTGGAGTACGCACAGGTGGACAGTTATTAAATTTGGAAACGGGCCGGGTGCTGTCCGAGGCCGAAATTCGAGAGCGCGAGTTAGCCGATTTGCGAAGCCGCGACACTGCCCCGCTTACACCCCCTCCGCCCAAATCTCGGCGCACCCCGATTATCCAGGTGGTGGACGACTCGCTCAGTATTCGCAAAGTGTTGTCGAACGCGCTAGAAAAGGCTGGCTTCCGGGTGCGTACCAGCAAAGATGGGCAAGAAGCGTTGGAGACTATTCAGCAAAACGCCCCCGACCTGATTATAATGGATATTGAAATGCCGCGTATGGACGGCTACCAGTTGACCTCTATCCTCAAGAGCGACACGGCGTATCAGGCTATCCCCGTTGTGATGCTAACCAGTCGGGCCGGGTTGAAGCATCGCCAAAAGGCCGAAGAAGTGGGGGCGGACGGTTTCCTGGTCAAACCGTACAAAGAGGAAGAACTTTTGGGCATTATCAGCACTTTGTTGGTGCGCTAACGAACTATGCACCACAGAGACACAGAGGACACGGAGTAATTTCAGAAGAAGGTAACGAAAGAAATGCTTTGCCTTCTACTGTTCCCTCTTCCGTGAACTCCGTGTCTCCGTGGTGCATAATTATAGATAGAAGGATTTTAGGGTGGCCGAGCCAAAAATGAATTACTGTCCGCAGTGTGCTACGCCGCTGGTCGAAAAACAGCTTTTTGACGCGGTACGCCCTGCCTGCCCCGCTTGTGACTTCGTCCATTTTCTTGACCCTAAAGTAGTAACAGTGGTGGTTATCGAATACGCTGGTAAAATCTTGCTGGGCAAACGCAACATAGACCCAGGCAAGGGTTTGTGGAGTCTGCCGGGCGGCTACGTCAACCGGGGCGAAAGGGTCGAGGACGCGGCCCAGCGGGAAATCAAGGAAGAAACCAATCTGGACGTGCAGCTTGACGGGCTGGTGGGCCTTTATAGCGCGAATGGCAGTCCGCATATCCTGGCGGTTTATCAAGCGAAGGTGAGCGCGGCAGACCTGGCTACTATGACTCGTCAACCCGAAGAAGTGAGCGAACTGGCCTTTTTCTCGCCTCATGCCACTCCTGACCTGGCTTTTCAATTTGAAGAACAGATTTTGTTGGACTGGAGCAAACAAAATGCCCAAAAAGGCTAGTAAAGCCGGGTCTAAGAAAGCGGTCAGGTCTGCACCCCCTGAAGTAACCGATGTGTCTGAAAACGCCCCGGAAACCGAAATTGCCGCCCCCGGCCTAGATGAAGTACAAACTTATCTGGCCCACATGGAGGCGGAGCGCGGCTACCTTTTGGATTGGCACAAAACCCTGGCCGCGCACGATTTCGAGTTTTTGAAGGGCTACAACGGTTTGCTAGAGGCCGCTTATACGCGACCACGCCTTTTGGACGTGAAAACCAAAGAGATGGTGATTACCGCCGTGTTGATGGCGGTGCGTAGCCAACCCTCCCATATCAAAACCCATTTGGAAATGTGCAAAAAATTTGGAGCGACTGCCCAGGAGATGCTCGAAGTGCTGGAAGTGGTCTTACCACCTGCCGGAGTCCCCGCCTTTATGCACTCGTTCGATTTGTGGCGGCAGGTTTATGACATCGAACAGGATTGACTTCAAATAAGGGATAAAATATAATCACTGCTATGATTTGGACATCTGTTAGCAGGATATAGTAATGTTAGATGATTACGAGGGACTAAAAACTATCGAGCAACGTGCCATCTTAATCCGCATTGCTAGTGCGTTTATCTGTGCAGCTTTATTCCCCTTTTGCAAATTCTTTATCCCGGCAGTAGCCTACATAAGTTTAAGCGTTTTCGCGGTCTGGTATCTGGCCCAGTGGCCTTTAATCAGACGGCAAACCGATTTCCTGCTGTTGCGGCGGTGGGGACGGGTCAACTTCTGCTTCGATTTCCTTTTTGTCACCCTGATTGCTATCAACAACGGCCCTGACCCTTTTTGGGCGGCTTACACCATCTATGCCTTAGAAGGTATCGAAGCCCTGATTCTTTTTGGTATCAGAGGCGGTCTGGTCACTACAATCTTAGCTTTTGGCGTGACGGCTGGTGTAAGCTTTTATCGAGTTTATACCTCTGATCTGCACGAACCGCTTTATGCAGCGTTTTTCCGGCTGGCTTTAGTCTTAGTAGTAGGCATTTTCAGCACTTACACATTAAGCCGGGTCTGGCTGACTACCCGTCAGTCTGCTCGCACTGGGGCACTGAACGAATTAAATCGCAACCTGCTTGCCAGCGAAAGTATGACCGAGACGCAACTGTATCGTCGGTTGGAAGTAGCTGTACGCAGCCTGATGCGGGCCGACAGCTTTTTGCTGGCCCTTTTTCCTACCTCTACCGACTTCGAGTTACCTCACGTTCCAAAAATCAAATCGGGCGATTTACTGCCCGCCATCGTTTCAATTAATAACCATTTGTTATCGCTGAATGCTCACAAATTAAGCTGGCAAGGCAATCCCTTGGTGCGGCAATGCCTAGCCGCGCGTGGCTCGGTGCAGAGATATGTGGCGAAACCACCCGCCCTGGGTCTGCCTGACCATGAAGGTAGCAAATTACCCTGGTTTGCTCAATATAATGCCTGGCCTGGTACTTATCTTTATACTTCGTTGGAGTGGAACGGCACGGTGTTGGGCATAGTCGGGGTGCAAAAAAAGACGCGCCGCCACTTTGATATAACCAATGTAGCATTGTTTGAACAGTTAGCTACTCTTTGCGGGGCGGCTTTGCACAATGTACGTCTCACCAATAGCCAGCATCAGCGTATTTCCGAACTGGCTCTGCTCAACCAAATTAGCTCCGATCTGGCCCAAACTGCCGAACTAACCGCGCTGGTAACTACTTTGCGTTTGCGTTTGCTTGAATTTTTTGCCGCCACCAATGTGCGTTTCGTATTGAAGCTGACGGCTGAGGAAGAACCCGAACCAGATTTGAACCTCAAAATAGGCAGTCTGGAAGGGCTTACCGATACTGGTTTGCGCCAGCCAGAGTTGAATTTGTTGCAAACTTTAATGCAGCGTAAAGAGAACTTGCTGGTGGGGGATTTAAGCCGCCCATCCGCCCAGCTTACTGACACAGGCGCGGACAGTCAAAACCTGCTACGGGGTTCGTATGTAGCCGTGCCGTTAGTAGCCGAAAATGAAGTTTTGGGTATCCTGGCCGTGCATCATAGCCAGGCTAATCGCTATTTTGCCAACGATTTGCAACTGCTGGAAACTATTGCCCACCAAACTTCGACGGTGATTCAAAACCTGCGCTTGCAACGCCAGACCGCCCGTAATCTGGCCGAAGTGCGCGAACTTTACCATATATTGAAGTCGCAAGAAGGCGAGTTGCGCCGCAAAGCCGAGGAACGCGCCCGCTTTGAAGGCACGATGATGACGGCCCGCGCGATTAGCCATGAAATCGGCCAACCGCTGACCGCTATCCTGGGTCTGGTCAGTCTGGCTCGCTCAGGTGGGCGGCTGACTGGGCGGGACTTGGAGATTTTGGAACAGGAAACCTTGCTTACCCGCGAAATTATTGCCAAATTGCGCTCCGTCGTGCGGTTTGAGGTCAAGCCCTACGCCGACCAAACTCCGATGTTGGATTTGGAGGCTTCGTCCCGCAGCTATGATTTAGCCCATTCCAATGGTACAAGCCCTCAATAACTTTATAAGACTTTGCTTCCACCACTAATTTGCACACAATAATAAAAAACTGCTTACCATGTGGGAGCGGGGATGCGCCGCCTACATTTGTTATTTGGTCTCGCTTTCAGGCATTGTAATAGACCCCGCCACAGGTTATAATAGCTGAGACTTGGTGTGACTATTTAGGTATCTGCTCAATAATTCGGGTCGTAGGGGCGCGATTTATCGCCCCTCACGCTTTGAGCAGATACCTATCTAGCCAGATAGAAATAAGAAATTCTCTGCGTTGTCTGCGTTGAATATTTAAAGAGGGAGTTTACTTTTTGAGCAACCAAATGCCGAACGCGGCCATTACTGGACTGGGAGTTTATCTACCCGCTAAAATTCTGACCAATCAGGAACTGGAAAAAATGGTGGATACTGACGATGCCTGGATACAGCAACGCACTGGCATTGTCCAACGCCGTATCGCCGGGCCAGACGAAACTACCTTTACGATGGCGACGGCTGCTTCTAAACAAGCTTTGCAAAACGCTAATCTGTCCGCCGAAAAGCTTGATTTGATTATCTGCGCTACCCTTATCCCCGAATACCTTTTCCCCAGCACCGCCAGCCTGGTACAGCACGCGCTTGGCGCGAATCACGCCGGAGCTTTTGACCTGGAAGCCGCCTGTGCCGGATTTGTGTATGCTCTCAGCGTGGCCCGCGCTTATGTAATGAGCGGGATGGCGCGTAACGTGTTGGTGATTGGCTCGGAAACAATGTCGCGGGTGATAGATTGGCAAGACCGCAGCACCTGCGTGTTGTTTGGGGATGGAGCGGGAGCGGTGGTGATTCAGGCGACGGACGACCCAGCGTTGGGAAACATCGAATCGGCGGTATTGATGAGCGACGGTTCAAAAGCCGATTGTTTGATTATTCCGGGCGGCGGTAGTCGTAACCCCACCTCTCCTGACACCCTGGCTGCTGGACTACATTATATTAAAATGAACGGGCCAGAAGTTTTTAAGTCTGCTGTGCGTGGCATGGCGGCGGCCAGCCTGGAAGCGATGCGGCAAGCCGACCTGAACCTGGAAGACCTCGATCTAATCATTGCCCATCAAGCCAACGCCCGCATCATTGACGGGGTTGCCAAACGCCTGAATGTGCCAGACCACAAGGTTTATCAAAACCTGCAACGCTATGGCAATACCAGTGCTGCCTCTATCCCGATTGCACTTTACGATGCGGTAGCGGAAAAACGCCTGCGACCAGGTATGCGTGTGGCAGTTTCCGGTTTTGGCGGCGGTTTTAGTTGGGGCGCAGTAGTTATCCGGTGGGGCAAAGTGGGCTAAAAAAAGCCCCAAGGAATCTGGCGGCGCGAATTAAAAGAAGGAAAAACTGGCGTTTCCAGGGTTTGCTCTAAACGCCGGAAGAAAAGCTCAACTTCCCTTCGGTCTAATAAGTCTGTCAGTTCGTCGTGTAACTGGCCCATTCGTCCAGCATCAGTGGCAAAATTAAACAAATCCTCATAAATATCATCGGGGAAGGGTTGCCCGCTATAATCCCAAATAATCGTCCGCAGCTTAGGTACGGTATTAAAACACAGACCATGGTCAATGCCCCAAATAAAATCGTCAAAACCCAACAAACAATGCCCGGCTTTGCGGTCAGCGTTGTTGGTAAGCATATCAAAAACGGCAATGCGTTTTAGCTCATGAGCGTGTTGTTGCCTGAAAGTATGGAATTCGGCCTGCTCGTCCACGTCAATAAAGAGTTGGGCCGTGCCGACTCCGTGCGGCCCATCCCTGATAATCACTGGCGGTATAAAGTTCCAGTCCAATGCCCGGCTAACTACGTAAGCCGCCCGTTCCCGTCGGTAGAGCGTGCCACTTGGAAAGTCCCACAATGGGGCTTCGCCCTTCATCGGCTTATAAACTACGGCATATTCGGCTCCGCCGTTGGCTTCATCGCTTAAAGCTGCCAGGAAAGTATAGTTAGAACCCCACGGAATCAACTTATATACGCCAAATTTAGCTCGTTCCATCACACTCAAAACCTCGGCTTCACTCATCTTGAGCCGCCAGCATTTGCTCAAAGCGGGATTTTGGGGTGGGGCTTCCGGTATGGCCTGAGTTGCGACTAATTCCTCTGCCTCATCCATCTCTGTTTCTGGCGGGTCTGTCCGAGCTTCTGTTTCCAGATTAATAATCCTAAATTTAGCGTTGGGGTTGATGCTGGATTTCCGTTTTTTCTTATTGTCAGCCATTCTCAAACAAGCTTTCTAAAAAATTGGGCGCAGAAGCGTCTTTTATATCTGTAATAATTCTAAACGCCCGATGCTTGCCTGTCAACCCGCAAACCGCTTGGGCAAGGACTAGAACGAAGAAATGTTGTATTAGACCTGAATTATATGTTAGTATAACAGAGTCAATTCGCCGCGACAAACTATTTCTATTAGAAATAAAAACGGGAAACAAGGGTAACTTATGTTTGGAAAAGTTTTGGCCCGCCGTGCCAGCCCAGCCGCTTCCACACTCCCTTTCATGATTCAGGTGCAGAACCTTGCCAAAGATTTTGATGGCAAGCGCAATCACGCTCTGGTGGATTTGAGCCTGGAAGTGCCAAAAGGCCAGATTTTTGGGCTGATTGGAGCGAATGGAGCGGGTAAAACTACCGCCCTTAAAATTATGGCGACTATTTTGCCACCGGGCCGGGGCGATGTGTTGATTGATGGCAAATCGGTACGAAAATATCCGGTGCAGGTGCGGCGAATGCTTGGCTACGTGCCGGATGATTATGGTCTCTATGCCGAAATGCAGATAGACGAATATCTGGAATTCTTCGCGGCCTGCTACGGTATTCACGGCAAAAAACGCACGCGACTGGTCAACGAACTATTGGATTTGGTAGATTTGCAAACCAAACGCAAGCAGCTACTCAAGGGTTTGTCACGGGGTATGAAGCAGCGGTTGTGTCTGGCCCACGCCCTCGTACACGACCCCCAGGTTTTGCTACTTGACGAACCAGCCAGTGGGCTTGACCCTCGCGCCCGCCTGGAAATGCGCGAACTGTTGCGCGAACTAGCTTATATGGGTAAGACTGTTGTGATTAGTAGCCACGCCCTACAAGATGTTCAAGATATTTGTGACGCGGTGGGGATTATGGCGCACGGACGGATGCTGGAATGTGGCTCTACCGAAATGGTGGCAGCCAAAGGCGCGGCAGGAGTGCATTTGCGGCAGCTGGTGGTGCGCGTGGTAAGCCAGGCCGATGTCGAACGGACGCTGGCAATTGCCCCTGGTTTCGCTTCGGTGGAGGCTGAGTCGTTAAAAGCTGACCTGGCTAATCGGCGTATCCAGGTGGATATTGAGGGTGATGAAACTACTTGTGCGGCTTTTTTGAGTTATTTGACTGCACAAGGGGTGGCGGTGGCGCATTTTACCCAACGTGGCAGTGGGCTGGAAGAACTGTTTGTGGGAGAGGACTAATAGCTATGACCAGACTGACAAGCATCAATCCGATTGCAATTAGAGAAATGCGGGCTAGAATGCGAGGGCCACGCGCCTTCATAATTCTGGCTGGTTACTTATTGCTGCTGGGCCTGCTGATCTTTCTGGTGTATGTGCGTTCGGGCGGCGGTTCGTCCTATAGCTATCCCCAAACCAGCCCTGCTCCCACTGGTAACAATCTTGGCCCTACCGTCAGCTTTCAAATTGGTCAAAATATTTTCCTGGGCATCTTTCTGTTCTTGCTGCTGGTGGTGGCAGTAGTGACCCCCGCGATTACGGCGGGTGCGGTCAGCCGTGAAATCGAAGGCCGTACCCACGATTTGCTGCTGCTGACTCCGGCTTATGGGCGCATCCTGGCTTTTGGCAAGCTTTTTGCGGCCCTGGCTTTTGTTTTCTTTTTGCTGATGGGTGCGTTTCCTTTTGTCTGTATTGTCTTCGTTTTTGGCGGAGTCAATCTTGGGCAATTGCTGACCGGGATGGCTTTGCTAATGCTCACGGCTTTTGCTTTTGCGGTGCTGGGTCTTTTCTTTTCGGCTTTGTTCCACCGCACCGCCCTGGCCCTTATTTTCAGTTATGGCGTGATTTTGGCTTTGACCTTCGGCACTTTGCTAGTTAGTAGTAGTTTGGTGGCCCTGATTAATCAAGACCAGAAAATTACGCCCCCGATTGGCCTCCGTTACAATGCGAACCTGGACCCGGCTTTTGACGTGCCGCGTCGGGCCTTGCTGGTCAATCCTCTGGCCGCTATCGGATCGGTGCTGGCTCTCAACGCCCCTTATCACGGGGCAGTCGGGGAGGATTTGCAGCTTTTCCCCAATAGTGCCTTGTTTGGCGGCAACGTTACCCGCTACTATGCCCCACCGAACTTTGCACGCGGGCAGGGTGGAGCGGCGGGCAACGCTGCCGTACTTCAAACTAGCAAACCTCCGCTTTGGGCTGGTTATGCATTAACTTATGTAATTGGAATAGTAGTATTTTTGCTTTTGACTTTGTTTGTGATGAGGCCGCGTGTCAGGCCGCTCAAAAAGGCCAGAGTTCGTAAAAATCGGCCAAAGGACAAATCAACCAAACCTGCTATCACCACGCCTTAAATTAAGTTGTCTGTATATAAAGCTCATCACATTTTTGCAACTTTGCAAGGCCAATCTGCATTTTATTACCAGAATATATACAACTACGAATACGAAGGGAGCCGAAGTTTGAAGGGTCTTATTTTGAGCGGTGGCAAGGGTACACGCTTGCGGCCTTTGACCTATACCAGTGCTAAACAACTGGTGCCAGTGGCGAATAAGCCAGTGCTTTTTTATGCCATCGAGTGTCTGGTGGAAGCTGGTATCAGAGAAATTGGCATCATCGTTGGCGACACCAGGGATGAAATCAAGGCTGCCGTAGGTGCGGGCGAACGGTGGGGCATTGACGTAACTTATATTCCGCAAGAAGCTCCGTTAGGTCTGGCCCACGCTGTCAAAATTGCCCAACCGTATTTGGGCAACGAGCGATTTGTAATGTATTTGGGCGACAATATGATAGACGAAAGCATCAGGTCGTTGGTAGAAGATTTTGCTAACGGCGACTACAACGCCCAAATTCTGCTCAAGCACGTACCGAACCCGCAAAGCTACGGCGTGGCCGAACTGGATGGGGACAAAGTGGTGCGGCTGGTCGAAAAACCCCGTGAGCCACAAAGTGACCTGGCTCTGGTCGGCATTTATATGTTCGACAAAAATATTTTCGAGGCGGTCAATTCGATCAAACCTAGCTGGCGTAACGAATTAGAAATCACCGACGCGATTCAGTTTTTGGTCAACGTTGGCTATGATGTGCGCCCGCGTATCGTCCAGGGCTGGTGGGTGGATACGGGCAAGCAAGAAGATATGCTGGAAGTCAACCGTTTGATTTTGGAACGCTTACAACCCCAGGTCGAAGGTTTTGTGGATAGCGATAGCAAAGTTACGGGCAAAGTAGTGATTGCCAAAAACGCCGAAGTAATTAATAGCGTGGTGCGTGGCCCAGCCATCATCGGCGAGCATTGTCGGATTGTTAATAGCTATATCGGCCCGTTTACTTCTATCAACCACCACTGCACCATCAGCCAGAGTGAGATTGAACATAGTATTGTGCTGGAAAACAGTCAGATTGTGGACATCCAGGGCCGCATCGAGGATAGCTTAATCGGGCGCAACGTAGTCGTCGAAAAGTCGCCCATCAAACCCAAAGCTTATAAGCTGCTGCTGGGTGACAATAGCAGGGTTGGTATCTTGTAAATTTTGTTTAGGAGCAAAAAGTTTTGAAAAAAGTCTTAGTCACGGGCGGAGCGGGTTTTATCGGTAGCAACTTCGTCCGCTATATCATGCAAAAATATTCCGACTATGATGTGGTAGTTTTGGACAAGTTGACCTACGCGGGCAATCTGGCGAACCTGGCCGACATCGAAACCAACTACGGAGACCGTTACCGCTTTGTGAAGGGTGACATTGGCGATGCTCAAGTGGTAGCTGAAGCGATGCAAGGCTGCGATTACGTGGTGAATTTTGCCGCCGAGACGCACGTTGACCGTTCCATCCAGGAGCCGGGCGATTTTATCCTGACGGACGTTTTTGGCACTTATGTTTTGCTGGAAGCCGCTCGAAAATTCGAGATTGCCCGTTTTGTGCAAATTTCCACCGACGAAGTATATGGACATATTCCGAGCGGTTCATCGCGCGAAGGAGACCGCCTGGAAACCCGCAGTCCTTATAGTGCCAGCAAAGCGGGCGGCGAACTGATGGCTCATGCTTACTTTGTGACTTATGGCGTGCCAGTGATAGTCACACGCGGCAGCAATAATTTTGGGCCGTATCATTATCCCGAAAAAATTATCCCGCTTTTTATTACCAACGCTTTGGAAAATATTGCCCTGCCCGTGTATGGCGACGGCCAGCAAATCAGAGATTGGATTTACGTGCTTGACCACTGTAGCGGGATTGATACCGCTTTGCATCAAGGTAGCGTGGGTGAGATTTATAACGTGGGCGGTGGCAACGAGCGCACCAACCTGTTTATAACTCACAAAATCTTGGAGCTAACTGGCAAGGGCGAAGATTTGCTAACTTATGTCAAAGACCGCCCTGGACATGACCGCCGCTATAGCCTGGATACCAGCAAGTTGCGGGCGTTGGGCTGGCAGCCCCAGTACGATTTCGAGACGGCTCTAGCCCAAACCGTCGAGTGGTACAAAGCGAACGAAGCCTGGTGGAAGCCGATTAAGTCGGGCGAGTTTAAGGAATATTATCATCGCCAGTATGTAACCAGATAATAAAGGTAGTTACCTGTGCAGGGAAGGCAAAATTAGCTGGCGGGGCGCGTCATCTTCCACAAAATTGCTGACCCGCACCCCAATCAAACGTAGGGGCGTGCCGCGCTTCCAGGATTGGCGCATCAGATGAGCGGCAGAATCGGCGATAACGGCGGCTTCGTTGGTGGGAACGAGCAAAGTCTCCGCCCGTGTGATGGTTTTCCAGTTGGTAAAGCGCAGCTTGATTGCCACGGTGCGGGCTACCAGGCGGCGGGTCTTGAGGCGGTCTTCCAATCCTTGCGCCATTTGCTGGATTTGCCGCCACAACTCGCGGCGGTCTGAAACGTCGTCAAACAAAGTTTGTTCGTAACTGAGCGATTTGGCTTCGCGTTCCGTTACCACTGGCCCGTCGTCGTGCCCTGCCGCGTGCTCTTGTAACTCCAGCCCCAAACGCGGCCCAAAGGTTTCTTGCAATACTCGCGCGTCGGCCTTTGCCACGTCTCCAATCGTTTCCAAACCCATATTACGCAAGCGGGCCGCACTCTTAGGGCCAATCCCATATAATTTTTCGAGCGGCTGCGTTGCTAGAAATTCGGCTTCGTGACCAGGCATTATAATAGTCAGACCGCCCGGCTTACGGTAGCCACTCGCCATTTTCGCAGTCAGCTTGTTGGTTGCCACCCCTACCGAAGCCGAAAGGCCGATTTCACTTGTAATGCGCTGCTGGCAAAGTTCGGCCAACGCCACATTGTCTTGCGCTCCGCTTAAATCCAGGTACGCTTCGTCAATACTGACTTGTTCCAGCCTGGGTGTAATTTCGGTCAGTACCGCCATCACCCGGCGCGAATATTCCTGGTACAAACTATGGCGCACGCTCAGATAAACCCCGTCCGGGCAAAGCTTGCGGGCCTGACCTACGGGCATCGCGCTATGCACTCCAAAGCGGCGGGCGGCATACGAACAGGTAGCGATAGCCCCCCGCGCCATTGTATCGTTACCCATCACCACCATAATTGGTTGTCCGACAATAGCGGGGTTTTCGACTTCTTCCACGCTGGCGTAAAAAGCATCAAGGTCAAGATGGGCGATACAGCGCGGCCACTGGTTGTTTTGCTCGTTGCTCATTACTGGTTGCCTGTTGCTACTCTGCCCGCTCTTGTTCGCGTATCTGGAACAAAATAAGCGTCCCGGCCAAAATCAGCCCGGCCAATGTCCACCAGCCCGGCTTGAAGCTGTGCGTTAAATCGTTGAGCAGGCCAAATAAAGGCGGAATAGTGGTTTTGCCAAACTGAATAATGGTCATACTAAAACCGATGGCTGTGCCCGCCTGATTACGTCCGACTATTTCGCTGGTCAGGGCTACGTACATCCCTGTCCAGCCTACCATCGTAAAGCCAAATAAGGCCACGACAGGCCCAATCAGCCAGCTTGAAGCAGCCTGGGGCAATTCGGCTATCCAAAGAGTGCAGCCGATACCTACAAAGCCGACAATAATCAGGGGCGGACGACGCTTTCCCTGGAAGAAACGATCACTGACGAAGCCCCATACTACCCGACCCACTGCGCCACTGGCTTGCGCGACTGCCAAAAAACTGATGGCAAGTGGTAGGGCCAGGCCCAGTTCGCTATTCAAATAGATGGCGATAAAAACAGTCAGAGTGTATTGTGCACCGATAAAGAAAAAAGCGAACCCACCCACCAGCAGCAGACTGCGATTGGTGAAAAGTTGGCGCATATCAATTTTGGCTGGCGGCTTAATTACTACTGACATAGGTATGGCTTCGTCAAGCTGGCTCTGGAACTCTCGATAAGCCAGATAGCAAATTATCGCACCAATCACCGAAATTGTGCCAGCCACCAGCACGGCCAGTTGCCAGCCTCCGCTTTCCGCCAGATGGGGCAGCGTTAGTGAGGCTATTACCCCGCCCAGAGGTATTCCGGTCTGGCGCACTCCCATCGCAAAGCCACGCCGATTGAAGGCGAACCATGTCATAATGGCTTTGCTACCAGCAGGAACAGAGGTAGCGGCAAAGCAGCCAGCCAGAAACAGCAAAGTGCAAGCCAGTAGCAAACCGTTTGCCAGGGCCGTCAGAGCCACGAACACACC
Organism: Chloroflexia bacterium; assembly: GCA_038207455.1. GTDB lineage: Bacteria > Chloroflexota > Chloroflexia > Chloroheliales > Chloroheliaceae > JBBQZT01. The sequence continues at coordinate 22,940 of JBBQZT010000035.1, read as the reverse complement.
TGTCATTATCCCACCAATAACTAGCACGCGGCGTTCGCCATAATGATCAACCAGCCGCCCACACAAAATTAAGGTGAAAATCTGACCCGTTTCTATCATCGTCACCAGCAAACCCACCTCAAAGGACGACAGAGCGAACGAGTTCTTAAAATATGGGCCAAGCGACTGCATTCCCTGACTGCACACGCTCACTGTTGTTTGGGAAAGAGTGGTGGCGGTCAAAATAATCCATTTGTACTTAGGCGAATACGCCCATCGGTCTAAAGTTCGCATCGAATTTGGTTCAGTTCTTGTTGCTATTTCGCAGTCGCCATAATCAGGCGCAATGGTTCGGCTGACCCTGTGGCCTTAAAAACATAACTCAAGTGAGCAGGAAGCAGGAAGGTATCGCCCAACCCAAGTATTTCCTGCTCAAAACCGTTATCAGGGGTGGTCAGTAGGCCCGTCCCGCCTAAAACTGATAGCAAGCCAAAAGAACGGCCCGCCGCGCTCCAGCTAGTTTCGCCCGTGATTTCCAGCAAATTACACTCGAAATACTGGCTTGCGGCCACTCCAAAATAAGCCGCGCCTACTTCGGTTTTGAGGGGCTTAGGGTGCGTGACTTGCAGGTTGCGGCTTGCCAAATTTATCGTTTGTAAGCACTTTTCGTGATGGATTTCACGGCCCGTGCGCCCCCAATCGTGCAAACGGTAGGTGATGTCCGACTCCTGCTGCAATTCATAAACCACGATTCCTTCGCCCAGAGCGTGAACCGTGCGAGAAGGTAAATTTACTACGTCCCCGGCCTGTACTGGCACACTGTTAATATATTCTAAGATGCTACCGTTTTTAAGGGCTATCGCCAGTTCCGCCTGCGAGTTAGCTTTGTCATTGAGGCTATACAAAATTCGCGCTCCCGGTTCGGCGGCCATTACGTACCACATTTCGCTTTTGCCAAAACGATAATTTTCCAGCTTTTGGGCCAACTCGTCGTCTGGGTGAACCTGCACCGATAGATTTTCCCGCGCATCAAGAAATTTGACCAGCAACGGGAACTGTGGATAATTTTGGGCCACCGTCCCAGCCAAGGTCTGGCCGTACACGGTATAAAGTTCGCCTAAAGTTTGGCCTTGCCACGCCCCGTTCGCCACTACGCTGCCCGAAAAGGCTTCCCAGCTTTCGCCCCAATTTGCGTTCATATCCCCAGCCCGACCTAACTGCTCTATCAACCAGCGTCCACCCCAGACCTTTTCTTTTAGCTGTGGTTCTAATCTCAAAGGGTAAAAATTCGTCATAGCTTTGCCCACATCTTCCGTTTCTTTTTCATCACCAACCCAATTATGGTAAAAGGTAACTACTCAGCCAGGTCTGTCATTCCGAACGAAGGCTCTGCGTAGTGAGGAATCTGTTGCTGAAAACCCATGAGTTGCAGCCTAGCGGAACCGTAGCAACAGATTCCTCGTGCCTCCGCAACCCTACGGGCCGTGACAGGTGAGTGGTTATGGTAAAAATATGTAAACATAGTATAAACCTTCCCGGTTATTAATGCCAAACAAGTAAGCCAAAAGAGTGTGGTGCAGAAATTCTTGATTTTGGGGCGCGGCTGGCCTATAATCACAGGTGTGCAAAAACCAGGAAAGGCAACTTATTGACAGAGCCGCTAAAAATCTTGTTTATGGGAACGCCCGAATTTGGTGCAATGGTGTTGCGGGCCTTAGCCACCAGTGGGCATCAGGTGGTGGGCGTGGTGACGCAGCCAGACCGTCCGGCGGGTCGTAAAAATTTGTTGACACCACCGCCAGTCAAGCTGACGGCCCTGGAGTTTGGTTTGCCTTTGTTGCAGGTAGCTAAACTTCGTGACCAAGCGGTACAGGCCCAATTGCGGCAGTTTAGCCAGTCCGCCGACTTATTTGTGGTCGCCAGCTTTGGTATGATTTTGCCGCCTTCGGTGTTACAGCTGCCGCGCCTGGGCTGCCTGAACGTCCATGGTTCGTTGTTGCCAGCCTACCGGGGCGCGTCTCCGGTGGCCCAAGCTATTTTAGATGGCTGGAGTGAAAGTGGCGTGACCATTATGTTGATGGAACGCGGTTTGGATACTGGCCCCATGCTTTCACGTCGGGCCGTGCCGCTTGCTCCCCACGAAACTCAGGCCAGCTTGATGCTGAGACTGGCCCACGTAGGGGCGGATTTGCTACTGGAAACTTTGCCGGGTTGGGCCAACGGCCAGATCGAACCCACGCCGCAAGACCCCGCCCAGGCCACTATCACTGGCACTATCAGCAAGGACGCGGGGCGCATCGTCTGGACACAATCGGCAGCTTATATCGAGCGGATGACCCGCGCTTATGATCCCTGGCCCGGCACTTTTACAACCTGGAACGGCCAGTTGCTCAAAATTTTGCAGGCAGATGTATTGGCGGATGCGGTGGTGAAAATAATCAAGCCGACTAATGTTTTACCCGCGCCGGGCCTGGCTTTTTTGGCTCAGACCAGCGATACCACCTTGCCCCGGCTAGTAATTGCGACAGGTGAAGGCTGGTTAGCACCTTGCGAACTACAATTGGCGGGCAAGAAGGCTACCAACGCCCGCGACTTTGTAAGCGGCCAATCTACCCTCATCGGCGCGGTTTTGGGCCAATAAATATTAAGAGGTGAGTAGTATGGATTACTGGCAAGCTGACGAACAGCTAAAGGGTGGCGAGACGCTGGCTGGAGTGCAGGCCAAACTTGAGCCGTACTTTCAGGTCTTGACTTCTAACGCCAAAGGCCAGCACGTTGGTGGGCGTAGTCTGGAAATTGATTTGATTGTGCAGCCCAAACCAGCCTTGCTCAAAGATGGTTTTGCTGATGTGAAAATCGGGGTGATTTTTCGTGACCCTTTGCTTGGGCCGGGAGCGTTTCGGGATGTGCCGCGCAAAGCCAGACAACTGATTGAGTTAGCGCACACTCGTTTCGGAGAATACGGTGCATTGGCCCTGATATTGTGCTATCCAGGTTTTTTCGCCCATATGCGAGCCGAACAACGTCAACGTTTGGGCGAAGGAGTAACTACCTTCGAGAAAATCCTGTCTCAATTCAACATCGGGGAGCTAAAACCAGAGGCTAAAAATCTGGTTTTAAGTTATGGCGGCGCACGCTATTGGGACTCGGTGTTTGGGGTAAATAGCGAACGCGACTATGTTTTTACACCCTTGCTTTTCTAAGCCCGTAGGTTTTGTAATTAAGCTACCTTTTGTGTTATAATCAAGCCAAACTTGGGTGTATGTTGTCAAAAAACCAAACAACGCCGTTGACTAGCTAGTGGACATCGAGTAAGTTATGGCCCTCAAAGGCATTTTACGGGACAGATACCAGATAGTAGAAGAAATAGGCCGGGGCGGTTTTGGAGTCGCATACCGGGCCAAAGATTTGCGAGTGGGTCGCGACGTAGTGGTTAAGCAGCTGCACGAACAGTTTGCCACCGACGACACCAACCCCAAAGCCCGCCGTTTGTTCGAGGCCGAATGGCGCACCCTGGCCCGCCTCAGCGAACACCCCAACATAGTCTATTTGATTGACCTTTTGGAAGAGGAACACGCCTTCGTGATGCAGTACATCAGTGGCGGCAACTTGACCGAGTTAATCAAACGACGAGGCAAGCTGCCTTTGCTGCTGGCTGTGCGGCTGATGTCCGAAGTCTGTCACGGTTTAGAAGCGGCCCACAAGCTCGATATTGTGCATCGGGACATCAAACCAAGTAATATTTTGCTGACTGGTGATGACCACGCCAAAATTTCGGACTTTGGCATCGCCCATCACCCCCACGACGGGCGCGAAATAGATGTGACCGTAAGTGGCTCGAACTTGGGAACCATCAACTATATGGCTCCTGAGCAAGCGCGTGGCTCCAATCGTATCACGCCCTCTGCCGATATTTACGCCGTTGGCTCTACTATGTACGCCGCCGTGACCGGGCGTTATTATTTGCCTTTCCATACCGTTAAGGGTGATTTTGACTACGAGACGATGGCCTATAACTTCAAGCTGGTTAAAGAGCGCGACCCTGACCGTCCCCATCGCTATAACCCGGCTATCGGCCCGATTTTGGAAGGCATCATTTTACGTTGTCTGGCAAAAGACCCCGCCGCCCGCTATGGTGCAATTGAAGAAGTAGAAGCCGCCCTGAACCGCGTTTATACTATGCTCGAACTAGAACTGGAACGTGACTACCAGGAAGCCGAGACCGCGCTCACCCAGGCACGTTGGGCGCAAGCTCTTAAACTTTATGACCGGGTGCTGGCGATAGATGAAAATTATGGCGAAACCGAGGCCCATCGCAAGCTGGCCCGCAAATGGCTAGGGCCGGACGAAGCAGAAATCAAAGCTGAGGAATTAGCAGTCAAAAAAGTTAAAGTGGCAGCCCCAGCCATAGCCGCGTCTAAAACCCCTGAATCTGGTGAACGGTTGGGCGAGATGATTTTTGGCAAGAACGGCAGTACGAGCGAGGCTGCCTCCCAAGCTGCGCCAGTACCCCCCTTGCAAATCTGGCCTACGCGCGAGAAGGCAGCCGAGAATGGCAACGCCCGACCTGCTCCGGTGGAGGCAAATGGCAATGGAAACGGCCAAGACGCGCTGTCTGGGTTGCTTTGGCAAGCTGACCGTAAGTTACCTTACCAATTGGCCGCTGATGACCCGGAATACTCCGAGTTTATTAACCCGACTAATCCAGATGAACCTTCGCGTTTGGCTTTTCTGGGCTGGCCCTGGTTGATTGGCGGGCTGGTAGTGGCTTTGCTGCTGGTGGGTTTGGGCTTTTGGCTGCTGACAGGTTCAAATAAAAATGTGGCGGTGCAAGGGGCGGCGGTGGCAACTGCTACCGCTATCGTCCAACCTACCGCCACTACCGCGCCCGTTATAATCGTTGCGCCCACTACCGCCCCGGCCACTGTCCCACCTACCCCGGCTGTTACTGTTGCCCCGATTGCGTCTAGCGTGCCGGATACGGCTACTGCTGCGCCTACGCCGACAGTTGCCCCAACAGCTACTGCTGCCCCCACCGCCACTGCTCTGCCGACAGCTACCGCCCTGCCCCCACCGACGGCTACTGCCGCTCCACCGCCACCCACGCCCGACGTGAAGGCTTTTGCTGCTGCCGACAGTATTGATAACAACGGCAACCCAGGTCAGATCTTTAACGCCTTTTTGCCCAACGACTACATCTTTATGTATTTGAAGCTAGGCAACCCGACAGGTTTCGCATCAAAACAGTTCAATGTGGCTTTGTATGGCTTGCCGCGCACCCCTAACGATAAGCCAATTAATAGCGGTACGCCCAGCTTAAATGGAGCGGGTTTTCTGGTTTTTGAGCAAAATGCCTCTGACCTAAAATTTGGGGCTTACGAAGGTATTTTTACTTTTAACCAGCAGGCTATTGGTCAGCCAGTGGACTTCACGGTGGTTGCCCCGCCGCCAACCGCTACACCCGTACCGTTACCAACGGCTACGCCGCGTCCGGTTTACGTTCCACCCACGGCCACATCGCGCCCGATTTTCACGACGCAGCCGCCTGTCTTCACTACCATAGCCTTACCTACCTCTACCGTCGCTCCTACCAAAACGACAGCCCCGCCTACGACTACGGTTGCAACCACTGTCGCTCCCACAGCCCCGCCCAAAACTACTGCGTCCCCACCCACCCAGAAACCGACGGAGAGCGGGCCAACCCCAGTGCCAACCCCGATTGAGGGTGGGTCTTTGCCAGGTGGCCCATCGTAATGCTATGGCCCACTCGCGTGCAACCCTAAATTCTGGTCTGACCGGGCGGCTGGCTGGCTGGTTGGTCGCGCTTGAAACCGCCCTTGAGCCGTCACCCCACGCCACGTCATTTTTTTTACAAGCGCAGCTAAATCTGTCTCTGACGGCTCTATCCCCACTTAAACGCGCCAAATCCGCGTCCCCTACCTCGGCTCAGGATACCGAGGCAAATGCCAAAACCGCTTATTGCTGGCAACTGCTGCTGCACTTGCTATTACTGCGTGGTTGGGAGTTGAGCCTGACCACAACCGGATTACCCACTTTGGCCTCCCTTTCCACTTATACCGCTTTAAGTGAGTGGTGGCAAGCTACCGACCAACTACTTGCTACAGATGTAATCCTGCTGCCAGCTTCAAACTGGGACGAAACCGCCTTGCTCCAGGTAGTAAGAGCTATCGGCAGTCTAGCAACTTCGGCACTCACCGCCGAATTTTTGACAACTTTGCCCTCTCAAACTGGTCTGGCCGGGCCTGGATTGCGTAAACGTATCGGCGCATATTACACTCCGCTCTATCTGGCTGGTGACATCGTGGCTAAAACTTTAGCCCCCCTGAACTTTACGGCGAACTTTCCCAATGTGGTTGACCCAGCCTGCGGTAGTGGAATTTTTCTGGTAGCTGTGCTAGATTTTTTGGTGCAGACAGGTGGAGTTCCTGTTGCTACTGCTCTGGCGCATATTTATGGTCTTGACCTCAATCCCCAGGCACGAGATTTGGCGGTTGTAAGCTTGCTGTTGCGTGGCCGTGAGCTAGGCGGTCAATCCTTAGCATCTGAAATCTGGCAGGTGGTGGCGGGTCATCTCAAGGTAGGTAACGGTATAATCGGTAATTGTACCGTCACCAACCCGAATTTGACCCAGGCGACCCAGACTGCGGCCCTGGTAGCTTTGCCAATCTTCAATTCGCCCGAAGATGGCGTGCAATTACAGAAGTTAGCTCCATTTCACTGGCAAACTGCCTGGCCCGAAATCTTTGCCTCCGCCAGTGATATAGAGTCATCCCAGGTTGGTTTTGATGCGGTGGTGGGTAATCCGCCCTACGTCGGTTTCAACGATTATAGCGGTATCGAAAAAGCCTATTTTGCTCACGCCTACCCGCAAGTCTATAATTTGAAAAACGATTTGCTGTATTATTTTATCAAGCGTGGGGTGGAGTTGCTGAAAACTGGCGGACGGCTGGGCTTTGTGACTTCGAGTTTTTGGTTGGCGGCGGTTTGGGCGGCCCGTTTGCGCGGCTGGTTGGCAACAGCTACGAGTATGAGTGAAATCCAAAATTTGAGCGCACCCAATCTTTTCTCCGGAGCGAATGTTCCGGTGTGCTTGCTATTTCTCACCAAACAACTGCCCGCAGCTGACCATCATTTCCTGACCAAATCTTTCGACCTGGAACAGCCGCAGTTGATTGGGCAGAAGCAGTTGGGAACCGCGCCCTGGGTCTGGCTACATCGCTCGGATAAACTGAACCATCTGCTGCAAAAAATTAACGGCCACTCTCTACCTTTGGGCCACGTGGCCGAATGTCGCACCGGGGTTCAGACTGGCTATGACCGCGCTTTTTTTGTGTCTGGCGAACGCGCCCAAAGCGAGGCTTTGGAATGCGGCTTATTACGGCGGGCAATCAAAAATTCGGATATTAGCTTCCACCTATGGGCTGCCGCGCATATTGCCTGGGCCGACCTTTATCTATTGTATCCACCGCCCGCTTTGAGTATCGCCGACTATGAGCAGAATTATCCGGCCCTGACTCGTTACCTGGCCGCTCATCAAACCCACCTCGATACTCGCCGCCGTTATAGTAGGGAATTTCCCTACCAGCAGTTGCAATGGCCGCGTGCAAGGTCGGTTTTTGAGGCTCAACGTAAGCTGGTCACGCCTTATAAAGCTCCGCGCAACACTTTTGCCCTGGATACCGATAGTTTATTTTTTAGCACCGATGTAATTTCGGTAGTCTTTAAGCGGAGTAGCCCTCTTTTGGCGGACAAGTTGGAGGTTTTTGCGGCTAACTTTTTGTGTAGCCAGTTAGCCACCTTTCAGTTTCGTTCGTATTCCAAACTGGTAGGAGGCGCACAATACGATTATTATGCCAATCCGGTCAAGCAGTTGGCTTTTCCAACCCAGGCTTTTGAGCCATTGGCAGGCCCACCCACGCGGGAAGCGGCACTAATGCTGAAACTGGTCGAACCAGAATTGAGCGTAGCCGAACGCGACAGGCTAGTGTATGCGCTATACGATTTGAACGAGGCTGAAATTGCTTTGCTGGAGGCTCACCTTTTGTAAGGGGTGCCTAAGCAGCTAAACTTGTGGAACATTGCTCAGTCAATGGATACCGTGTAACCAAAAAAGGATAAGCAAACCGCTCATCCTTCCTGGTATCGGCTTTTCTTTTCTCAAGCTGATTATTAACGCGGCACACGGGCTTCATGGCCCACGCTCAACTTCCAACGTCCCCGTACACGCCGACGAGCCAACACAGCCCGGCCATCGGCAGTCGCCATGCGGGACATAAAGCCGTGTTTACGACGGCGGGGAATACGTTTAGGTTGCCAGGTTCGCTTTGGCATTGCTTCTATACCTCTCCAAAATCCAATTAGTCATTATAATAAAATTAAATAATTATGCCGTTCTCTAGGGCAGGTGCGATTATACCTGTTTTCTACCCCTACGTCAAGTTGAACTCAATCAACCAAGATTAGCTAGGGTGTTTTAGTGGCAAGACTATCCTTGACTCGTTCCATCTGATAAGTTATACCGTTATAGCTCAAGGTCAACTCGTCTCCGCTCAAATGCACGTCGGCCACCAAAGCCAGCCCAATTGCCTCGATTTTAAGGCTGTGGTTGTCGGGCCAGCTATAATGGCCTGCTAAACCAAAAGCGTTTCTGTCGCTCACCGTACCGTCAGGGAAAAACTGAATAACATCGCCTTTGGCACTACCATCAGTGTAACGCCACTTGCCCACAATCGTTTTTTGGGGCGAAGCGAAAGGCCCGATACCCAAAAGCTGACCGCCGCCAAACAAGCCTACCCCGCCCACCAGAAAAACTGCCAGTAGTCCGATTAGCCAGAATTTTTTGTTGAAGCGGTGCTGTCTGCGCCTGAAACCTGGACTGTAAGGTACAAGTGGCCCTGCTATTGGCCCGTTATAAATCTGCGGGCTGGGTTGGCCCGACTCAATTGATTGCAGCGAGTAAGGCGAAGGTGCGTGGTAAATAGACGGCGCAACAACTGGCTGAATACTCCCGGCCATTTCGGTAACAATCCCGCTCCCACCTGTGTTTTGTCCTCCGCCTGACCAGGAGTTAAAAGCGGGGCGCAACTCGGTTGTCGCTTCGTGCAGGTTGGGCGCGGTCTGCCTGGCTTGGGTGTGCGATTGTGTATCAGGCAGGTTAAATAAATCTCCAGCGGTGACAGGGCCAGTCTGGGTAGTTGGCTGTCCAAACAAAATATCCGGCTCCACCGGAGTAGTATAGACCTGTTCGGTTTGGTTTTGTTTGAAAAGACTGCTTTCCGTCGGGTCCTGGCTAAAAAGGTCACTCATATTAATCACTCCGCTTCGGTTTCTACTTCCAAAGGCACATTTACTGCGTCGGCCCGTTGGTTTTTGCGCGGCCTGGGAGTTTTGGGGAGCGTAGGCGTACCAGAACCGTCGGCAGCTTCTCCCGCAGTTTCTGCCCCTGTTCTAGGTTTGCGGTTGCCCGCCGTTTTAGGAGCAGTCACCACTGTTTCCGGTACACTGAACTCGTCTTCATCGTCGAAACTCCTCCGGGTTGAAAAAGAAAGGGTTTCGGCCTGGGCTGCTTCCTGCCTGGACTGCATTTTTTTATCGGAGGCGGCCTGAGTGCTATTTCTTTTGTTTTGCTCATTTTGCTGGTTCAACATATCCAGGTATTGCCTCAGCTTCACCAACTCCCAGGTATCGCAATCTCCACTCGACTCGTTCAGTTTCAGGTATTCCACAATTCGATTGCCCTGCTGACGCAATTTGGTCGGATTTTTGATTATATCCAGCTTGGTCAGTTTATCCAACACAATTTGTTGGTGGGTAGAATTGTCAATCAAATCGGCGGCACTTTCGGCGCGTGTGGTACTAAGCCATTGTTTGACTGGAGCCACCGCTTTAGGATTGCTGGCAAAATCGCTGTATCTATCTTGGAAAGTGAAGAAGTATTTGGTTTTGCCATCTCTGGAGTCGCGGTCAAATTGGATGCTGCCAAAAACGCGGGCCAGGGCGAACAAAAGCTGCACATCTTTTTCCAACCAGTCCCGATTGGGGCTACCATCAACATCGTTGAGCGGCACCACGTCCGGTAAGGCAATATGGGCCTTGCTGGTATGCAAATAACGACGGCGGCCCCCTTTTTTGAACTCGTTGTAGGCGCGGCGTAGTTCGGGCAGCTGGGTCAGAGCCAACAATGGCAGACCGACCTGTTTATCCACGATGGTCAGGCGATGGTAGTCTCCGGTGCTGAATTTGGTTAGTTTGTAACGGTTTCGCAGCAGTTCTTCCGACGGGGAGCGGTCTTCGTTTTCGACAGCAATGTAATGGGACTCTTCGGGCGGTTTCGGCTCCAAATTGGTAGTGTTGGTGCGCCAGAGGGGGTGGGCCATATTGTACAATTTTTGTAGTTGTTCCAGCCGTTCCTTTTCGGGCCGATTGGTCAGCATATCGGCTTCTTTGGTCAGCAAATCTTCGAGCCGAAGTTTGCGGGCCACCGCCTCCATCTCGTTAGTGCAGTATATTTTCAAGGCGAGGCCAAAAGCCTGGCTGTTTTTGTCGGGTCGGGCCTCAGACATATCCAAACACCAGCTAGAAAGGCTGCCTTGAAAGGCGTAGAAAGCTTCGAGCTTGGCACTATAGACACTAAAACGTTGGTTGTAATCCGAGTCGGGTTGCAAACCCAGGAAGTGATTAACCAAACCGATGGTTTTTGGTACGTCCATCACCGAACTGTCCATCTGCAAGTTAGGATTGGCCGAACGTTCGATGGCCTGGTTCAGTTTTGAGTCATTAAGGCGGTTGGTAGCCTCTGCCAGTTGATTTCTTAATTCTGCGTCAAAACGACCTAGCGTACTAAGATGTCCCGCCACCTGCCCTAACATCTGCTCGTACAAGTTCTGACAATATTTGAGCTTCACCTTGCGGTAAACCGTTTCCAGAGCCAGCTTATACTCGTCCACCAAATCGTTACGAGCTTTGCTCAACTGATTAAAAGTTTCCCAAATACAGAAGCCTACCCACACCACCATTAGAAGGATTACGCTGCCACCGAGACCGATGAGCAAATTATTTTTGCTGCTGAGACCAACAGAAAGCAGCAAGTTCAGCCCCACAAAGACAGTCAAAATCAGCATCATCAGGCCACTAACTATTAGCTGCCAGGCATAAGCTTTTGGCACAAAGACATTGGCAAGCTGGTAGAGTTGAGCGCGACGATAAGCCGCACGGGTCAGATGGTCGTTGATATTTTGATCCAGCGGCTGGAATTCGGTCTGGACTTTTTGCTGTTCCGCTTTGATTAAGTTTTGCAAATCCTGCAAAAACATAGCGGTGCGTTGCAAGACGGCCCAGTTGTTGCGGGTGGGCGCACCATCCAACCGTTGCTTAAAAGTCTCGTTGAGCTTAAAGTCCATCTGCTGGCTTTTTTGCTCGTAACGGTTTTTTATCAATTTCAGGGCCGGGCGAAATACTCGCTCACCCGTGCGTTCGGAAAGGGTCTGCTTTAGCTGCTCATCTATCTCCTCCGGTCTGATGGCGGAAAAACTGACAAATTCTTCGGGGGAAATTTGTAAATATGCACCGCTCACGGGTAAGACTAAACCGGGGTCTAGCACCGAGTCCACCAGACTACGTACATCAATCTGTTCCTGATTGAAAAAACCTGTCGCCCGGCGGTCAGCGTCGCTCTGACCTTGCTGTAAAGGTGGCGGTGGGGCCAGCACCCCACCGATTAACTGCGCGGCCAGATCTAGGCCGATATATTCGCCCACCGCTTTGAAAGGCGAGCTAAGGCTGGCTAGACCGAGGCTGTTGTAGGCCGAGATACGCCGATAAACCCGCCGGGTAGCCGCATCTTCGCCCGCCACAAAAAAGCCATATAGCGGCCCTACCGACATTTGGTGTAGCCACGCGCTGACCACGTAGGTTACATCGTCACGCGAAACAGTATTAGACGACTCGCTGCTGGTACGCTCCAACAAATAGCACGCCTGGAAAGGAGGCGTACCGCGTACTACGACGGTGGAATTGGTGGAACTGGTGTAGGTCAGTTCGTAGCGCACGTTGTTGTAGGCACTATCCATATAATAATCGAGTTCCCGGAAGAAGGCGTAGGCACTGGCTTTGGCCCGTTTTTGGACATCCAGTTCGTCTTCTTCTTCGGAAGCCCGATAGCTCTCCAGCAGTTCCGCCTCTGCCTTCGATTGGGACTGGTTTACCGCCACCGCTTTTTGCTTATCGTTACTGATGCCAAAATCGGGTAGCATAATCACGGCGCGGGGGGTGAAAAAGTCTTTGTCTGAAAGAAAACCTCCGGGAAGTTCGGTGTTGCGCTGGAAGTCTGCGCTGGGTAGATGGTCTGCGTCCGCGTCTTCCAACTGCTGGCTCGAACCCGGTTGGAAATAAAAGTTGAGCAGGTAGGCGAAATCTAGCACCATCCCGCTAACCACCGGGTCGTCCAACGATGCCACCACGTAAGCATCGTATTGGTTGGGCGTATTTTTGAGGTTAAGCTTGCTCAACCAGTTGTCGTTACGCCCGTCTGAAACCCGAGTATGAGCTTTCCTCATCGCATCTTCTAACATAGCGTAGGTAGATTTTTTGATGTTTGAACCCACCAAAGCGACCCGACCTCGCCATCGAGCGGCTTTGCGGTCTAACCTTATTTGGTTGATTTCAATGTCGTTAAACTCGCTATAATCCAAATCTTCGACATAAGCCCCAAATTCGTCGTCACCTTCTGCGCTGGGTTCTTCGGGCATCAGAATAGCCGCCTTGCGCGTCGCTTCGTCTATATTTTCTACCTCGTTTGTTTGGTCGTTGTTTTGGGAGTGCGCCTGTTTGTTGGAGTTGACAAACTTGATCTGGACCGGCAGCCATTCCGAAATATGTTTCCCGAAAGCCGACAAATCTTCCTGGCTGGGAATTTCCAACGGCACGGGAATAAAGTTTTCCAGACGGCTGCGGTTAGTGTTGGTCAAACCGTCTAACCAGGGCTGCAAACTATCTTTATCTTCGATTACCACCAGGGCTGTCGTAGGCAGCACCCGGCCCCAGCGTTCCAGCATCTGCTGTTCCAACGCTTCCAGCACGGCCCGGCCTTGTTTGCCCAATCCGAAAACCATAGTGCGCCGCACATTCAAAACCAAATCCTCGATCAACTGGGCCGCATTCGGGCTAGAGTTAGCTGGACGCGCGGCGGGGTTGTAAGCACCTATGGCTTGGGAACTGCCATTGTCCGGCGTGTTAAACGAACTATAATCGGGGCGGCCCTGGGTGTCCCCCGCCGCTGGTCTGTAAAAAGGGTTAGTTTGGTTAAACTGTTCTGTCATTAGCTTTCTTTCCGTTTTATACCAAATCACACTGTTACTGGGTCGTTGTCACCCTGACAAAGGTATGCAAGAAGTTCTGGCATTGTCATTCTGAGCGCAGCGAAGAATCTGTTAATATCCGCTTTGGAACAGACCCTTCACTCCGTTCAGGGTGACAAATTCTATTGCAGAGCCTACATTCGGAACGACAGGAACAAAACTCTCTCTTGCTCTGTGCTCTCTGCGCCATCAACTGGTTGCTGCGGTGAATAGCTTAGAGTTCCTTGCCGTTGAGATATTCTCGCGCCAACACTCGCAATTCGTTACGGGTGGTTTCGGCCTGACTTGCCACGTTGCCGCTCAAAGGTTTGCTCGGCTCGATATATTTCATGATAGTGGTTTGCGCCCATTCCTGGCCTTTTACACTCCAGGTTTTGTTGAGACGCGCTTCCAGGTCGCGCTGAATTTCCTCGTTTTGGACAAAGTTGGACAACGCCTGGCCTAAACCCATCCCCAACCGCACGGGTTTTGCCAGCTTGTCGCCCGGAATATAGTCGAAGGCATTGAGAGCCGCTGGTTTAATCATTTCAAAAGCCTCGCCCAGCGCGAACAACTGCCACGCCTGTTTTTCGCCCTTATCGTCGTTGTACGGCAGACTCGGAAACAGGTGTAGTGGGCTAACATTGCGCCGCTTGTAGGAGTTGTACCGCTCCTTATAATCGGGATATTGACGCAGAGCGAACAGGGGCAACCCGTGTTTGGTATGCAAAACCATTACCCGATGCGGGTCGCGGGTGGAAATAATGCTCATAGCTGCTCGTGCCTGGAAGATGGTACGGTTGCTATCTTCGTCTCCTAACACCATAATGGCATCTAGCGTTCCGGCATCGGTCAAACGGGCCTGCTCGTAGTTCCAAAAAGGCAGCGCATCTTGCAGTAGTTTGTCCAACCGCGCTTCGGGGGTCTGGTCAGAGCGTTTTTCGTTGATCACATCGCTAATCCGCACCGTTGTAATCGGCTTGAAGATGCTACGAGTGAAATCCAGGATGCGGGCCTCGACTTCGGGGTAAGACAGATTGACCCAGTTGAAAAAGCCCCCCGTTTGGTCTAACAACTGTGAAACGGCCTGGCGACTGTCCAGCGCGTAGCGATTGTAAAAAGTAGAAACGTCGTCCGTATCGGTAATATCTTTGGTTAGAGGCGACAAGGAATTGCTTTTTTCCTGCAACCGCGCCATCGCCTTGCGGTTCAGGTTGTCCGCCGCCCCGCGTAAATGTTCCAACAAACTATTGAGCCTGGTTTGGGCCGTACCAATCGAACTCAACAGGGTCGAAAGCAAAGACAGGGCTTGTTGGCGGCTCAACACCTCGAAATACCGCCCGAAACTGCGCTCCACCATCTCAATATACTCGCTTTTGGCGCGTTTAATCCGTCCGCCCCGCCCGATGGGATTGCTGTTGATGGCGTTGATGATATTGTTACGCGCGTTGTTCACATCCGGTTGTTCGTGTTCATAAGCTGAGTTGTAGTTGTTGCGCTCCTGGTCAAGCCCGGCGGTCAAATTATTTAGCTGGTTTTTCAGTCCGTCCAAAAAGCCGATGCCAAACACCAAACCGTAACTCTTGGGGTCATCCACGTAAAGCTTTAGCTGCTGGCTCAGTTTGGCTTCCAACTCGGTTTTTAACTGGTTGCGGTTCTGTTCCAAAACCAACCGATACTGCCCGTTTAGCTGGTTTTGACGGAAATTTCCTACTAATGCGTCCAGCTGACCCATAATCTCGTTGTTGCCGACTTCGGGCAGACTGTTGACATCCAGTTGGATTAGCATCGCGCCGCCTTGCGCCCGTTGAATGGAGCCGAGCAAAGCCTGTCCGGTCAGGTTGTTACCAGCAATAAAGGTGTTGACCTGACCCTGCACCGCCCCGAAGTTGGGTTGGTTTGCCAACAAGCCTTCATTGATAACCTGTCTGCCGTAGCGGTTGGCGCAAATCTCAACCAGGGAGTTGGCCGGAAAATACAGGCTGGCTGTCCCGACGCTGCTGTAGGCGGTGGGCCGTCCGCTATCCACCCCGCCCAACTTCTTGACATTATCGAAAGCACTCTTGTCGGCCTGGCCCACCTGCGACGCGGTTTGCAAGAAAATGGCCTCGCTAATCAACGGCCCTAACTCGTTCAAACCGCTCAAAGATTTAGCCCGCTCGTTGACCCCATCAATCAAATAGCAGATGTCGAAAGGTTTGCGCCCAATCAAGCGCACGGAGTCGCCCGGATAGTTGACCTCGTATTTGCCTGTTTCGGTAAAATAATCCAATTCCCGCAGGGCAGCGAAAGCGTTGGCCTGGATACCTTCGCCCGGCACCGTGCTAAAAGCCTGGGGCATCACCAGATAGCCATTGATATGGTAAAAAGGCATACCCTGGCGGATGCAGAGGTTGTGCAAAATATAGGCCATATCTAAAAACATACCGCTGCCTGTACCGCCGCAAACCGAACTGACCACGCACACGTTCACGCCCGTGCTGGCTGGTACTACAAAATGTTCGCCGCTCAAGCCTTCGCTCCGCAGACTGCTCAGGGAAAGGATAGCTGAAGCCAGTGTTTTAACAATCGAGTCGTATTTCTCAAACAAAGCCAGGCGGCCCAAAGGTCTGACTTGCTGCGCCCCCATCGTGATGTTGCGCGGCTGAAAATCTTTGGGAAACCATTCCTTGATAAAGGGTTTGCGGTCAATGTTGGCTAAGATACTTTGCACCTGTACGCCGCCGATCCAGACGAATTCGCGCCCCTTTTCCAAATCTACCAAACCGTTTTTTTCGCTCTCCACCGTCTTACTTTCTTCGGCGGTGTCAAACGAAATGATGCGTAAAATCTTGGGGTCAAAAACCTTGTCGCCAAAGGAGTCAAGATAGCGGGCCTTGAGATGGGTCAAGACTTCGTGGCCGGTGCCACCCAAACCGACTACCAGCGTAGGCCGCAACTCGGTTTTGATGTTGCCGGGGGCGGTGCGGCCTTGCGCCACTCTTTGCTCGTCGCGCTCCCGTTCGGCTTCCACGTTCGTAATACTAAAGCTGCTATAATTTTCGCTCATAGTGTCAATTCTCCGTCTTTTGCTTGCGTTTACACACGCGCTCCCATTTGTCCGGTAAAATCAGGTCTATTTATAATTATTCACCTACCTAGTTGTGTCATTCCGAGCGAGGCACGAACGAGAAATCTGTTGCTGAAAGCCCACATACGCGGGAAATCAGGTCTTTAGCCACAGATTCTTCGCTACGCAGAGCCTCTACTCAGAATGACAATAATACATGAACCCTAATTAGTTGGATTGTCCGCTAACTCAAGGGTTACGGCCACCTCCAAAAATGTCACCAGGGCGAGGACTGGGTTCGGTTTCCTGTGCTGGGCCAGCATTGCCCCCGCCATTATAAGGGTTGGGCGGCGGCGGGTAGCCATTGTTACCGTTGTAAGGCTGGTTGGGAGGTGGATAACCATTGCTTCCGTTATATGGCTGGTTGTTGTTAGTCGGTGGCATCCAGCCAGGGTTAGTCGTAGCCCCTGCGCCATTGTTATACCCGTTCAAGTCCTGGGTGGGCTGATTGGTCAAAATACCATTATTCATACCGTTCTGGTTGCCATTATTACCAAAAAGGTTGCCCGGCCCCTGGGTAGCATTTGGGTCTTGCCAGCCCATATTCGAGCCGACAGGCTGTAGTTGGGGGCTACTACCTTTGACGTAGGGGTTAGTTATAGTATAACTGGTGTTCCCGATGGTGACAAGGGTTTCGCGGTTGGGACTGGTGTAGCTGGCGTTCCCCAACACGTTTCCGTCCGCTCTGACCTGAACCCCGCCAGGGTTAGACAGCAAACGCAGCTTGATACTTTTGGGTTTGGGTTGGTCGGCACTAATCTGCAAACTCCCACCCTGAAAACCCTGTCCCTGACTATCCTGGTAGTTCAAGGGCAGTTTATAATTGTTGCCCGTGAGTTTGGTAGAACCGATGGCTGAGTTGAGGCTGGTACGATAACTCAAGCCTTTAAGCGGGTTCAGACGCGGCAGCAGCAAGAATACCCCAGCGATAATTGCTACCAGCAGCAGTATTCCAAGTAGCACCCCTAGCCAGGTCAGGTCGCTTTCTTCCGTCGGCGGTGGCGGCGGTGGTGGGGGTGTGGCGGTGGTTATAGCTACTGGCGTAGTAACGGCCACAGTCGTTGGTGTGGTTGGTGCAAGAGTAGTGGTTGGGCCGAGCGCAGGTTGAGTCACGATTATCGGTGTCGTAATCGGCGGATTGATAATCACTGCTGCGCCCGCTGTGACGGTCACGGGTAGGTTTTCGTCCGAGAACTCTACCGGGCCTTTATCGTCATAAAGCTGCAACTGGACAGTGTAGTTGCCGGGTGCAACTGGCTGGGTAAGGGAGACAAGGTTACAGTCGAAGTCTTTACCATCCGCCATCCCATTACAAGGCTGCGCCGCCCCTGGTTTGCCGTCGGCCCCCACCAACGTAGCCTTGATGCTTCGGCCCGAACTGAGACTATTGCCAGCCGGCACCTGGTCGCCGCCATACATCAACTGCGTTCGCACATGGAGTTTGTCCCCTGCAATGCTGGCTTTGGGCTGTGGTTCCACTACATTGATCCAATAACCAGGCGAAAGCACAAAATTCTTCCTGGTAATGTTGAGCGTTTCGTTCTGATCTAATTTATCGTTTTCCGCCGTCACCTGGATTTGATACTTTTGTTGGTCGTCGGCGTTTTTAGGGATAGGCAGGGGTTTACCATCTGCCGCTACGTATAATATACCACTCGTGTCCGGCTGCAATTTGAGGGTGTAAGCAGCACTGTTGAAGGCACTATCTTCATTACCGTTTTTGTCCAGCAGCACCAATTTGGCCGTCACGTTTTTAACCAGATTAGGGCGGGTGTCGGCCTGTTTGTTGTTACCACCACCATCGCTTTTCATCACCTGGACGACGATGGGCATGGGACGACCCGCTTGCCAGCTTGCTACCTCCGGTTTGGGGCTGACAAAACCGAAATCCAGACCCGTGCGTTTGATCAAAGTTGTGTAGGTGATGGCTGCCGTATTATCGGCTGTGACCGACCATTGGCCGTGCCAGACGTAACCGGGAGTTTTGGCGGAGTCGAAGAAAATAAAGCGGTAGGCCTGGTAATACGGGTCAATGGTGGGAAAATGGCCCGTCTCAAACAAAACGCTGTCGTCTTGGGCCACCACCTGCACCGCTGGGCCACCTTCGACAACAGGTCGCTTGATGGTCACAACGGATTTGGGGTCGCTTTTCCTGATTTCCAGGGTCACTTCGGCATAATTGGACTCAAAGGTGATGGTTTTGGTCTGGCCTGGCTCAATTTTTTGGGGTGGAGCTATATCGTAAGCTACAAAACAACTATTGAGACTATAAAAAGCCAGGGGAATTTCAGCGGCAGATGGCACAAAAAGATAACGGCTCTGGCAACGTCCGGCTGGTGGTGGCACCGGGTCAAAACTATCTTTGACCGCTTTTTGCCAGGGATTTTCAGCGGTCTCTGGCAAACCTAATTTTTGTTTAGTGATAGCATCAGTTGTCACCAACATGGTGAAAAGGCTGGTCGGGTCGGGCGAAGTACGGGCGGTAAAAGCCGCTAATTCGCTCCACACCGTCGGCAAATACTGGTCTTTCCACGCCTGGTTCGCGCCGCCATTGGAAGGGAGTTGGCTGGTTTCCGGTACGCCATCGGTAAGCAGAATCGCCACTTTTTTACCGGGGTTGGGCCTACAGCTATTGCCAGCCTTGAAAACCCGCTCGGCCACTTTCAAAGCCCGTGCAGTATCGGTCCAGGTATTCCGCTTCTGTAGGAGATAATCCTGATGAGCAGTCTTTAAGGCTTCTTTAAGAGCCTGCCGTGCTGAAGCTCCTTTATTAACATCTTCGCTGCTGATGTCGGCAAAAATTGGGCTGGTGCAGTTTAGGCTATTCAAATCCTGATCGCGGTTGATAATTTGGTAGGGTTTGCCGTTGACCAGATTATTGGGCGTAAGCAAAGTAACATCATCGCTAAAAAGCAAAATACCTATCCGGGTGTTTTTAAGCCCTTCCAGATTGAGTAAATCTATCAACTGGCGTGCGCTGACAATCCGATTGCTACCGTCGCCACTGGGTAAGGGATTGCCCCCGCCACTCTTTTGATCAGTGGGTGGTTCGGGGTCGGTGTCACTCCACATACTGCCGGACTCGTCAATTATTAGCAGCATATCAAAAGGGCCAACCGATTGGTTAGGCTGGGTTTGCAAGGGTGACGTTTGGGCGGCGGCAGCGGGCGCAATCATGGGTGTCCAGGCGGCTATCTGGCAAAGTAGTTGCAATGGCAACAGGGCCAGCAGCCAATAACGGGCCGCTTGAGCCAGTTTAACCGGAAAAGTTTGCGATTTTTTCAACTTATTACTCCTCACTTTTACTTATCTTTTACAGGCGGTTCAAAATACTCAGGGTAGAACGCACCAATCCCTGGATGACCGGGCGGGTTGCCTCAATCGCTGTCCGGTTGTATAGCCCGGCCTTAATAAATTCGGCTTCCACTAGCTCGACGGTTTGATAGCGTTCGTTTGGCGCAATCCGCAAACATCTACGCCGAATATCTTTCAGCCGCAAATTCCCCGTCCCTGCTGGAGGGAAACCATCTACAATACCCGGCTGTTCCAGTCCCGCCGTTGGCTGTTGGCTGTTGTTAGCGGCATCCTGCGGTTCGACCTGGGCCGTAACTGGATCAAGCTGCGTCTTACTTTTGCGATACAAAACTTTGGTGTCGGGTTCGTCGGCGATTTCCGGCGGCGTACCCTGTTTGTTTTCGGACAGATGATAAATCAACATCCCAATAGAGAAAATATCGGTGGCCCGCGTGACTTTTTCGCCTTTGCTCAGTTCGGGGGCCGCAAAATTCTTGTTCAGGAAGGGTGGGGCGGGCGCATCAATGGGTGTAGCAATCCCGAAGTCGGTCAGCCAGACTTTGCCCTCGCGGTCTATCATCACGTTGCCACTGGTCACATCACAATGCACCAGGCCAGCGTTGGCGTGAACCGACTTCAAAGCAGTCATTAGTTTGGTAATGATATAGATAGTTTGCTCCTGGTTGAGCAAAGCACTGTGGGCCATAATCTCGCGCAAAGTCACCCCATTTATAAAGTCCATTAAGTAATACGGTACCCCCAGCTGCTGAATAATACCAAAGTCTCTGATGCTGACAATCCCTTTATCTGTCGCATCATCCGGGTCAAGTTTTTGCAGAGCGGCTTGTTCCTGCTGCCACGCGGCGAGATATTGCCCTTTGTTCAAAAATTTTTCGGGGTGCGGCAGCTTTAAGGCGAAATCTTTGCCAGTCTTAGCCTGGCGGCAGCGATAAACCAACCCCATCCCGCCGCTTGCCAGAGGTTTGGCTTCCACTATATAACCGGGCAAAGCGTCTTTGATGTCCTCCAGACGACGACGAGGGTCGCGCAGCCGGAAAGCGGTGTTCTGGCCGAGCTTAAACTGGTCTCCTAGATTCAAAATTTGGGGTTCGCTGCC
Source organism: Chloroflexia bacterium (assembly GCA_038207455.1). Taxonomy (GTDB): domain Bacteria; phylum Chloroflexota; class Chloroflexia; order Chloroheliales; family Chloroheliaceae; genus JBBQZT01. The sequence goes on along the minus strand of JBBQZT010000035.1, from coordinate 2,086 downwards.
TCTGACGCGCTGATTATTTTCCAGATAAACCCCGTTGCGGCTATTAAGGTCGCGCAGCTTGAAGCGCAACCCATCCAGTTCGATTAAGGCGTGGGGGGTAGAAATCAGGGTATCACCATCGTAAAGCCGCTCGTCCTTGTGTTTGACGTTTAGTTCCAGCACTTCAATTTGACCACGCGCAATCACCCAACGTTTTTGGCTACGCAAATCAAAGCTGGTTGGTCGTCCACCAGGCCCATCCATCACCAGACGACGTTCGCGGTAGTAATAGGTAAAATTAGCGAGGCCAAAGCGCAGCCGCACCCGCCCATTTTCGTCCGGGAAAAGCTCGAAATCGCGCTGTTTTTCGGGTATCAAGCGGCCATTAGTGCGTAGCAAATCGGCGTTGTTTTTGGGATAGTTAAGCACAAAAGTGCCGTTGCGACTAAATAAGTCGGTGATGAAGATACGTAACTCGTCTCCCGGATAGCGAAATTCCAAAATAGCGTGCGGCGAACTAATGCTAGGCTCATCCAAACACAGCAAGTTGATACGACCCCGGCTCAAGATCAAGCGGGGTTTGCGCTCGTCAATGGCAAACCCGGTTTTGCCAGTTTTTTTCAAAGCCTCCTCGTATTCAGGGCTTTTTTCCGGTTGTAGCAAGACCTGGCCTTTGTCTTCCGGGCCTTTGTCTTGTGCGCCTCTCCGGTTGCGGTCAAAAAGATCAGTCTCTCCCTCTGGTTGTTCGGCGGCCCTCATATCTTTTTGGGTCGGCTGGTATGCTGGTTCGTTTTTGCCAGCTTCGTCAGTCTCTGTGGGCGGCTTGCTTCCTTTAGAATTAGAATAAGTTTGAGTGACTTGCCCCACATATTCCGTGTTACCCTCTTCGTAGCGGTTTGGCCTATTGAAGGGCGGTGGGGTATCGCTAAAGTTTGGTTTAGCCCCCCCCGGCGCGACTGTTACCACCGACACCGGGATAACAAACCCGTTAGCATAGCCGCCGTTCTGGTTGTTTTGGGCGTAGGGCCAGGGGGCGGGTGTGGGTGGCCCGTTATTGGGAGCAGCTGCGGCCTCGGCAGCTTTGTTTTTGGCGTTGCGTAACACTAACCACACAATAATTACTAGCACTATCATCAGGACTATTAGCACTCCTATAATGGCTATCAACAAGGTATCAACCTTAGCACCTTTACCATTATCAACGGGAGCAGTAACAGCCGCGTCTGTTGTGATTACGCTCGCTCCGCCAGTAGTAGTGCCGGGGGCCGGAGTGGTAGCCACCGCAACGCTGGTGGTAGCGACAGCAGGTGTAACCTTAGGCTCGGCGGCAGCGTCGGCGTAATTTTGGGCTTCTTTTCGGTACTCGCCAATGTTCACGTTAATCCGTTTGGTCAGGTCGTCGAAGCTTAGATTTTCCAGAGCCATCCATAACCCCAGTTGTACGGCGTTGTCTCCAGGAGTTTTGCCGTTTGCCCGGCTCAAAACTTTAGCGGCGGTTTGCGACGCTTTTTCACCATAAGACGCGGGCAGGAAGTTGATGGTTGCTGGGGCTATCTGTTTGCCACCATTGCCTAGCGCACCCTGATAGCCGTACAAATCCAAAACCGATTGTTTGCCCGGTGGTACGTCTAGCTGTTTGCCCACCAGCAGCAGTTCGTAATATTTATCCGTCTCGGTAGTAGGTCGTAGCAAAGTACCGGGTTGCACCATTAAGGTCACATTCTGGTTAGTTTTGTTGGTAATATAAAGTTTGGCAAACGGGTTGATGGGGTTGCCAGTGATTTTATCTATATTGACCAGGCTGGTATCCACATTATCCAGGTTGGTACTAGAGCCAGCTGCTCTGACCGAGACGAGACTCCACCCGATTATTGCCAGCCCCAACCAACATACCAGACCGAGGCGCACGGCCACCCGGTAAAGTTTTGTGGGTCTATTTGAACCTGACTTGAATGTAGCCATTGCTTTCTTTCCATTTTATTTCGTGATTATCGGGCCTTGCGGCCCATTAGCGTATTCGTGAAAACTAAAATCGGCCTCGCCAAAGCTAATTTTTGTATTGAACTCTAGCCGCACGAAGTCTTCCAAAGTCTTGCCCGGTAATGGC
>JBBQZT010000034.1:0-51566 GCA_038207455.1 Chloroflexia bacterium | reverse complement strand
AACTAAATTTGGTGAGTACGCAGCGGGCGGTGTGCCAGAATACTGGCTGTTAGACGCTACCGAAAATACGGCTACCTTTTATCAATTGGCCGCGAATGGGCAGTATCAAGTGATGCCATTAGACTCACAAAGTCGCTATTTTTCAAGCAACATAGCGGGTTTCTGGCTCAAACCAGAATGGCTTTGGCGACAATCATTGCCCAATCCTTTAGATGCACTATTTGAAATAGGCAATACAAATTTTACAAATTACTTTAGCAACAAAAAGCCAGGGGATTTGGCTTGAAACCATGAGTTAGTTATCAATTAAAATAAGGAGAAAAGTTAGATGGATTTTCCCGAAGACTTGAAATACAGCAAGGAACACGAATGGATTAAGATGGAGGGCGATATTGCTACCATCGGCATCACCGAATTTGCTCAGGACGAGCTTGGCGACATCGTGTATGTCGAAACACCCAAAGTTGGCGCGACGGTCAAGCAAAATGACACTTTTGGGGTAGTCGAGTCGGTCAAAACTGTGTCCGATTTATTTAGCCCCTTGAGTGGCGAAGTGACCGAGGTCAACGAGAAAGTGGTAGGCAGCCCCGAACTGATAAACAAAAGTTCGTATGTTGAGGGCTGGATTATCAAGGTCAAAGCCGAAGACCAAAGCGAATTAGACGCTTTGTTGAGCGCGGCGGAATATAAGGAAATGATCGGGAAATAAGTTGGTTTTTAGCTCTATAATTTAGCAAATAGAAAGTAAACATACCGAAAGATGAATTACGTTTCACATTCCGAAGCCGAACGTCAGGCCATGTTAGAAAGAGTCGGAGCGGCTTCAATTGAAAATCTTTTTGAGACTGTCCCCGCCCATGTGCGTTTTCCCAAATTAGACCTGCCCAAACCACTTTCCGAATTAGAAGTAACGCGGCTGATGAGCAAGCTTGCCGCCAGCAACGACGATTTGAACGAATACGCTTGCTTCCTGGGCGCGGGGGCTTATTATCATTACGTGCCAAGCGTAGTGGGGCATCTGGCCGGGCGCAGCGAGTTTTATACCGCCTACACCCCCTACCAGCCAGAAGTCAGCCAGGGAACGCTCCAGACCGTCTATGAGTTCCAGAGTATGATGTGCGAATTGTATGGTATGGAGGTGGCTAACGCTTCAATGTATGATGGGGCAAGCGCGTTGGCCGAAGCCGCGATTATGGCTGTGAACGTGACCAGCCGCCCCAAAGTGGTGGTGCTACGCAGCGTTCACCCGGATAGCCGCGCCCTGGTTCGGACTTATACTGAGCCGCAAGGCATTGAAGTGGTAGAAGCTGCCACTATCGAAGACGCGCTGGCCGCTTTGGACGACCAGACTGCCGCTCTGCTGGTGCAGCAACCGGATTTCTTCGGCACAATTTTGGATGTTCAGAAGCTGGGTGACGCGGCTCATGCCAGGAACGCCCTGCTGGTGGTTTCGTCCTACCCGATTGCCCTGGGTTTGCTCAAATCACCGGGCGAATGTGGAGCAGACATCGCAGTGGGCGAAGGTCAGCCGTTGGGAATGCACCTGAGTTTCGGCGGGCCGTATGTGGGTATTTTCACCTGCCGCAACGAGTTTATCCGTAACCTGCCGGGCCGTATCGTGGGCCAGACGCTAGATAAAGAAGGCAAGCGGGGCTATGTTTTGACCCTCCGTACCCGCGAACAAGACATCCGGCGCGAACGAGCCACCAGTAACATTTGCACCAACGAAGGTTTGATTGCCTTGATTGCCACAATTTATCTGTCGGCTATGGGCAAACAAGGGCTGCGTCAGGTCTCCCAACAATGTTACGACAAAGCTCATTACGCCGCGTCCGCCATTGCCAAACTGCCTGGTTATGAACTGATAGACAACGGCGCATTCTACAATGAGTTCGTGATACGCTGCACTGGTAATCGCTCGGTAGCAGGAGTGGGAGCAGCCTGTCTTGAGGCCAAAATCATTAGTGGCCTGCCTCTGGCCGATTATTATCCCGAAATGGCTGATTGCCTGCTGTTTTGCTGCACAGAAATGAACACACGAGAAGAAATTGATACGTTGGTGCAGGTTTTGGCTAACGCTTAACTAAACCAAATCTATTGACGGCAACCAGTTGGCGCAATGTCCCACAAGGAGCAGGGTTATTTGTTGGATATTGCGCCAACTGGTTGCCGTCAATAGATTTTCCCGCGTTTCCGTACAAACAATTCTTTTTAGTCTAACACAACGCAGTCGTTGGAGGGTCATACTATGTCACGTAAAGTTCAACAAGGCAAAGATCGCCTACTCCTGGTTGTGATGTTAATTCATCTAGCGGTTGTATTGTTTTGGGGTATCAGTACCGAGCATATACATACCTTTTGGTGGGGTTTGGGCGCGACTATAGCCGCGTTTGCCGCTTTCAGTTTCAGACCCGGCACGTTGTTTAGTCGAAGCGTAATAGCCATCGGTCTGGTAATTTTCTCTGCCGTACTTATTCATCAATCCAATGGTTTGATTGAATGGCACTTCCATATTTTCGCTGTGCTGGTGCTACTTGCTATTTATTACGATTGGCGAGTGATAGTAATAGCTGCCATTGCAGTGGCGGTGCATCATCTAATCGGTTTGCTCACCACCCTTTATAGTGTCTATGCTCCCAACCCTGATTTGGGTATTTACTCGCTTCACATTTTGTTTGTAGCGTTATGCGCTGGTGTACTGTGCTACCAATGTGAGGTTAGCGTGCGTCATTATAAGCTGATTAACGAGCGTAACACGCAGCTAAAAGAAGCTTTTGATAATATTGAAAACAAACGGCAATTTGGGCAGAAGGTCAGTCATACTATCAAGGGAGTTACAACCCAGCTAAATATTACCGCCGAACAACAAAGCGAGGGCAGCACTTCCCAGGTCTCGGCTCTGACCCAGGTCACGGCTTTTCTGGTGGAACTCACCAGCACCGCCGCCAATATTACAAATCGCTCCAACCATATCAACGCGGCAGCCCAGCAGGTGTTAGACTCGGTGCAACAGGTAAAGTTGACTTCCCAAAGCGTTAGCCAGATTGGTGAGCGCGGCCTGGATGCAGTCGAAAATACTATCCACAATAACCAGCAAGTCAATCTATGGTATGACGATTTAGTAGGCGGGCTTGCCGAATTGAGCCAATATTCCGACCAGATGAAAAGCGTGATTAACTTGCTACAAATTATTAGCGATGAAACCCATTTATTGGCTTTGAACGCAGCCATTGAAGCTGCCGGAGCAGGTGAATACGGCAGTCGTTTTGAAGTGGTGGCTCAGGAAATCAGAGCTTTATCTAGTCGCAGCCTCAAAGCCAGCAAAGATGTAGCTGGTCTTTTGCTGGAAGTAGAGACTGGTATTCGATTAGCAGGCCAGGTCGTAAAGAATGGCAAACAAGCTACCCAGGTGGCTTTAGCGGTAGCCCATCAAAGCGGGGCGGTTATCCACGAACTAGCTGCCGTAATTCGCCAAAACTCACAAGAAGTGGAGAAGATTCAGCAAGCGGTGAACCAGATGAACGAGCTAACCAGAGAGATTGGTTCTGCAACGGCGCAACAACACGCGGCTTCTGATCAAGCAGTCAGAGCGTTGCAAGAAGTAAATAGCATCAGTCGTCAAACCGCCGACGGTAGCCACGAAGTTAAAAACACGACCGTTGATTTGCACCGACTTTCGGATGAGCTTTTGCAAACCTTAGCCGTGTAAGAGGTAGTTTATGGCTCTGAGAATACACAATGTGACGGTGGATTGTGCCAAGCCTCGTGAACTGGCTCAGTTTTGGGCGGCAGCTTTGGACTACGAACTGGCAGAGTGGTCGGACGCGGATGGTGCTGCCGTTTCAGACGCAGACGGGCGCGGGGTGCGTATGCTTTTTATGCCTGTTCCCGAAAACAAGCTTGTAAAAAACCGATTGCATCTGGATGTTACGCCAGGTAAAAGTATGCAAGCAGAGGTGGAGCGGTTACAAATACTAGGAGCGCAGGTAGTGAAGGTCTATAACGAAACGAGCGGTCCCTGGACTGGCATCTGGACGGTTATGGCTGACCCTGAAGGCAACGAATTTTGTGTAGAGCCAGGACCGCAAGACAAAAAATAAAAATACTGGAACTGGCTACGATACAGCAGCAAGTTCAACCAACCGGGGCATTTCTTGCCAGTTATTTCCATCTAACGTTTTACCGTTGGCCTTTGGCCTCACCCCACCAATTTGTTTGAGAAAGAAAGGCACATTTTTGGCAACACATAAATCCCTAACCTGCCGCAAATGCTCCAAGTTGACCGGACGACGTTTGATACCGCTCTCGCCACCAGCGATGACCCAATGAATATCGGTCAAATTCAAATCCGGTAAAGCGGTTAACAAAGGTTCACAAGAAAGAAATCTGACTTTGGTTGGTACACGTCGCAGGTAGTCGGCACGAATTACAAAGCGGTTGTTTTCGATTGAAACGCCCTGCCAGATATTATCAGTCCAGGTTACAAGACCAGCTTCCGCGATTTCAGCTAGACGCTCGTGCCGCTTGGTAAGTACCTGAAAAGTGTGGTGAGAAGCCTCATTCATCACTTCAAATACTCTTTTGATATAATCAGTAGGCACATCTTTGTGGAACAGGTCACTCATACTATTAACAAAAATAAAACGTGGGTTTTTCCATTTGAGAGGCAATTGCAAGGTGTCGGGGTGCAGAGTTAATTCAAACCCATTTTTATAACGTGGATTACCCATTGCTTTGAGACGTTTAGCCAGGCTTTTAGCATAACAATTAGCGCAACCTGGGCTGACCTGAGTACAGCCAGTCAATGGATTCCAGGTTGCTTCAGTCCATTCAATCCCAGTTTTATCAGCCATAAGATTTGCCCCTTTAATTATGAAGATATTAGCACATTGATTCGACAAATTATAGGGTAAAATATGAATTGTGTCAACTGTAAAGCAGAAATACCGCCCAACTCACGCTTTTGTCTGGTGTGCGGCGCGGCCCAACCCCAAAGCAACTTTGGCCCGACGCGCGTGGTGACACCAAACCAGTCCGCCACGTCCGTGGCGGACGGTGGCAGCCAACCCGAAAAATTTAGCTGGGCGCGGCGCGAACAACTTATCAATGCACAGGTGGACGCGGATATAGACTTTGAGGCCCGTGACCGTTACGACATCGGGGGGCACAGTTTTGGCTGCCTATCAGTTCCCTTTTTCATTTTTATCGGGCTTTTAATGTTGATACCGGGCATTCCGTTGCTGGCCCTTTTTGGCATTCCGGCGGCCCTGATTCTGACCCCTCTGACCTGGGGCAATGTGGGCCACTTACAAGAAAAAATTCGTTCTAGTAGCTGGTTAAAAAAGTTTCCAGGGTTCAGACGGGGGACACAGGGTGCGCTCACCACTGCGGTTTTTCTTTACCTGATGGTTGGCTCTATCATTAGCATCCTGATATTGATAGCGCAGTCGCACCCCCACTGATCTATTTAGGGTAACTATTTAGGTGGTCTTAGGACGTTTTAGGAAATCTACCACCTCGGCCAGCACCTTGCCCAACTCCTGGGCCTCGGCATAGCTCAAATCCAGGCTCAAGCCCCGGTCATGAAATTCCAGCGTGACCACTTCGTGGATAGCTTCGGCATAAGCGGACAGGTTGCGCGTCTGCACAATATTGTTATAAACGTGTTCGTGTCCGTCATCTTCCTCATCGAACTCCTCAAGATGATCGTCGGAATTATGGTTGCCGTTGTGGTTCAAATCGTAACGTCCATTGCTACCGCGCTCATAGGGTGGCCCATCATTAGCAGACATTTTTGTATCCTACCTCTCATTAAGTAATATTTGTTCTAGCCGGATGTGTAGGTCATTATAGCACGTGCCAACTCTAAACGAAATTTTAAGCCCCGTGCTTTCCAGGTCTCAAGTAAACTTGCAATTTTGGCGGCAATTGTTAAGATGAAGGTGCTTTTGAGGAAATATAATTAGGTTTTTTTTTACGGGCAGATTATATCTTAAAGCAAGTTTGGTGAGCAGCAAACAAATTATTTTGTCTTTGCGTATATAAACCGAAATTAGAAAGATAGTGACCAGATATGGAAAAGACGATGCGAGCGATAGTTTTTCACGAGTTCGGCGGGCCAGACGTAGTGCAAATTGCCCACGTGCCGTTGCCCCAAATCGAGCCGGACGAGGTTTTGGTGCGGGTGCGGGCTGCCGCTTTGAACCGACTGGATTTACAAATACAAGCTGGTCAAACGCCCACCCAGCCCCGCCTGCCTCATATTGGGGGAAGCGAGGTCGCTGGAGAAGTCGCCTTGCTCGGCTCTCAGGTTAAGGGGTTCGAGCTTGGACAACCTGTAGTAGTCGCACCCTATTTTCCCAAAGCCGATGCTTCAGCTGGTGAAGAAATAACCTACCTCAACAGCAATTTATTAGGTTTGGATAGAGCGGGCGGTTTTGCCGAGTATGTCAAAGTTCTGGGCAGCAGTCTGGTAAAAATACCCGAAGAACTATCTTTTGAGGAAGCGGCGGCTCAAACCCTGACCACAATGGCGGCCTGGCGGATGCTGGTGTCGAAAGCGGGGGTGCGACCCGGCGAAACGGTGCTGGTGCTGGCGGCGGGCAGCGGGGTAGGTAGTGCCGCTATCCAAATTGCCAAACTTTGGGGGGCGCAAGTGATTGCTACAGCCAGCAGCCAGACTAAACTAGAAAAGGCCCAGGCAGCAGGGGCGGATCAGGTGATTAACACTGAGACGCATGACTTTGTGCAAGAAGTACGTCGTCTTACCGCCGGACGTGGCGCAGATATTGTAGTAGAACATATTGGGCAAGCTACCTGGACGCGCAGTATTGAATGTGTAGCGGCTAACGGCAGACTGGTGACGGGTGGCGCGACGACTGGTTCGGCTGGACAGGTCAACATTTGGGACTTGTATAACCGCCAAATTATGCTCATCGGCAGTTATGGCGGGACAAAGGACGACTTGAAGGAAATATTGCGCTTTACCTCCGAGGGCCGTTTGAACGCAAGCATAGACAAGGTTTTTCCGTTAGAACAGGTTCAGGTTGCTCAAGAGCGTCTAATTGCTCGTGAACAATACGGCAAAATCGTTCTTACACCTTAATTTTTTGCGAAGTGCGGTTCGGTGCAATTGTTGTATAATATGCTTGACCCTTGAAAAGATGCTTAGTGGTCTGAAAGATTTTTGAGATAAATAGTATGCAAATAGAAACAGAAAAATTGGCGGATACCTTAGAGGCTATTGGGGAACAGTTGCGAGAACGCTGGCGGCAAACGTGGGAAGACCAAGCCGAACAGCAGCTTAGAAACCAACGTGAGGTCTATTATCCCTACGCCCAAGAAGAAATAAACGAGGTTGCGCCCGCTATCAACCGGGTTAGCTTGTTAGAACAGCCCAAAATTTCCTCTACCACTAACCGCCTAACTGTATTTAACCAGAGTGCAGGCACAAGTGGTCTTAAAATGCACTCGGCTATTGCGGTTAGCGCACACAACCTTTATCCGGCTTACTACCGGCGGCTGATTGAAGCCCTGCGCGAGGACACCCTGCAAACCTTTTGGAGTTTCATGCAGGCAGAAGGGGCAAAATGGGCGTTGGTGGAAGTGCCAGTTGAAGAATTGATGAGCCAGAATATCTGTTATGGGCAAGAAGTGGTAGATTTAATCTACCACAACCCTGACCTGGATTTAAGCCAGAGCGAACGGCGCGAGGTTGTGCAAGCTTTTAATGAAGTAAACAGACAGGGTAGCGCGGCTTTGCTAGAAGGTTATGTGGAGGGGCATGACCGCCTGGTAGTGCGCGTCTTATCCAGTAATCGGCCCGAAGAAAGCATTGTCAAAGGGGCGGTGTTAGGTGGTGTGGGCGAACAAGTACGGCGTTCGTTGGATGAAATGGAGGCTTTGCACAAGGTCAATAGTGCGGTCAACTCTAGCCTTGACCTTGACTCGGTGCTGAATCTGACCGTGCAGGCTGTAACCGAAGTCATGAGTGTGGATGTGTGTGCGGTGTATGTGTTTGAACGCGAAAGCGGTGACGCGGAAAGAATGATATTGCGGGCGGCCAAAGGCTTGAACCCCCACAGTATCGGCAACACCACTATTAAGGTGGGCGAAGGTATGACGGGGGCGGCAGCCAAAGAAGGCAAGCCGATTGCCGTTTATGATATTTGGGCCGACAGCCGTTTTCGATACGAGCCAAATCTAAACGAAGACTCCAGCCGTTCCATGTTGAGCGTGCCGATAATTTTGTTCACACGGGAAAAGCTAATCGGGGTTATTAACGTCCAGAGCCACACCTATCGCAGTTGGACAACCGAAGAAATCCGCTTTTTGGAGATGGTGGCGGGCGAAATCGCGATGGCTATCGAAAATGCCCGTCTTTACCAGCAGACCGACGAACGCTTGCGCCAGAAAGTGCAAGAACTGACCACTTTACAGCAGGTGACTAAATCTATAGCCGCCACCCTCGACTATTCACACGTACTAGATTTGATTGTACAGCAAGCCGCCCAACTGGTTAAGGCAGATATGGCCTGTATTTATGAACTCAAACAAGGTAGCCACTATCTAACTATCGTCGCCAATCACGGTTTGAGCGAAGATTACGTCAAAAATGTACGGGTCAAATTGGGCGAAGGGCCGGTGGGACGTACCGCCGAATTGGGTCGTCCAGTCAATGTGTGGGACGCGCATTTTGAACTTCATAATGGCGAAGAATTTTATTATCGCAACCAGTATCGCTCGGCCATGTGCGTCCCGCTTGAAGGTGGGCGAGGTGTTTTGGGTGTGATTTGCTTGTTCACCCGCGAACAAAGCTATTTTAACGACGAACAATTACAGATTATCAGGGCTTTCGCAGACCAGGCCGCTATCGCTATCGAAAACGCTCGTCTGTATGAAGAGGCCAAACGCGGTCTGAGTATCAAATCTACGCTGCTTCAGGAAATGCACCATCGCGTCCGTAACAATTTGCAAACGGTGGCGGCCCTGCTTTCGATGCAGATGCGGCGAACGACTAATAAAGAGGTAGCAGTACCTTTGAGCGAAAGCGTGGCCCGGATTCAAAGTATCGCCGCCGTCCACGATTTGTTGTGCCGCGAAGATATTGGCGTAACTACAGTCAATGCTGTCGCCAAAGAAATTGCTGATATTGCCAGTGTGAGCCTGGTTTCCCCCGGTCAACGCATCAAATTTAAGATTGATGAGGGAAAAGTGCCGATTGCCAGTAAGGAAGCCACCCTTTTGGCGATTTTGGTGATGGAACTGGTTAGCAATGCTATTTTTCACGGTTTTGATGACAGCAACGATGGCGAGATTCGGATTAGCTCGTTTGTAAATGAGGGCCGCACTCAGATCGAGGTACGCGACAACGGCAAAGGCTACCCGCCCGACTTCGATGTGAACACTTCTAACACCGGGCTGGGCTTGCAAATTGTACGCACGCTCGTCACTAAAGATTTGCAGGGCGCGTTTCGGATGGAAAATATTAATGGTTGGGCCACTGCCACCATTATTTTCAACAGTGTCTATGGACAAGCCAGCGAAGACGAAATAAACAACGAGGGTCTGGTCGGTTATTAATTATTATCTAATTTTGGGTGTTTAAGGGAGAACTTTCAAAAATGAGTTCTGAATCTCAATCTAGCAATAATGATGAAAATGGGCAGCCAAAGGTTAGCCAAGAAATTCAAGATAAAGACAAGCCAGTTCTGCCACCTTTTTCTCCAAAGACGGTTTTTCGGCCTGGCCGGACGAATTTGAGCAATAAGGTTGGCAACAATAACGAAGCCAGCCCTATTGATGTAGGCAGTGTGATAGGAGCCGTGCCAAAAGAAGCGGCTTTGCAAAAGAAATTAGTCAACAATGAAATCGTTGATGCCGTTGGGGATGATAGCATTCACACGAACGGCCACGATAAAGGCTGGACGGAAATCAAGAAAGGGCTGCGGCCAGGAGACCGTTATATCCGGCTGACCAAACCCATGATAGGTGACGCGAGCCAGCGTAATGCTTTCGATATGCTTAGTGTGCCAGGAACAGTTACTACTACTCCCGACCCCGTAACTTCGGTGGGCCGGGCCTGGCTTCGGACAAAACGACTGCTGGTGGGTAAACCGATACCAACGGCCCAAGCTATTCACGAACGGCTCAACAAAGTTCAGGCTCTGGCCGTATTATCGTCGGATGCGCTTTCTTCCGTAGCGTATGCCACCGAGCAGATTTTGTTGGTGCTGGCTGCCGCTGTCACCGTGCCTTTGGGTCTGAGTCTGCCCATTTCGATTGCGATTGGTTTACTTTTGATAATTGTGGCTGTTAGCTATCGCCAGACTATTTTTGCTTATCCTAAAGGCGGCGGCAGCTACATCGTTGCCAAAGATAACTTAGGCACTACGCCGGGTTTGATAGCCGCCGCTTCCCTGATGATAGATTACGTGCTGACGGTGGCCGTGAGCGTTTCGAGTGGAGTGGCCGCTATCACCTCGGCTTTTCCGGCTCTACAAGAATTTACGGTGCCAGTATGTCTGGCTTTTGTCGCTTTTATTACCGTGTCAAATCTACGAGGTATCAGGGAAAGTGGGGTGATATTTACAGCCCCTACCTATTTATTTATTTTTAGTCTGGTAGTCTTGTTGTTATTAGGTTTTCTCAAAGTGCTGTTTGGTTGGGATTTTGGGGGTAAAGTTACCTTCTCGTCGGATGCAGCCATCAAGCCCATCGAAAGTTTAAGTCTCTTTTTGGTATTGCGGGCTTTTGCCAGTGGTTGTACTGCTCTAACCGGGGTAGAGGCGATTTCGGACGGTGTGCCCGCCTTCAAATCTCCCGAATCTAAAAACGCTGCCACTACCTTAACCTGGATGGCGGGTATTTTGGTCACGACCTTTTTGGGCATTACTTTCCTGGCTAACTATTTTAATATCAAACCGGAAGACTCGACAGTTAAAGGTTATGAAACGGTTATTTCCCAGTTAACCCATCAAATTGTTGGCGATAGCTGGTTTTACTATATAGTCCAGGCTACCACTGCTTTGATTTTAGTGCTCGCAGCCAATACCAGCTTTTCGGATTTCCCGCGTCTGAGTTGGTTTTTGGCCCGTGACAAATTTTTGCCCCATTTGTTCTCGCATCGGGGAGACCGCCTGGCTTTTTCGACTGGTATTGTGACGTTGGCGGTGCTTGCCAGCATTTTGATTATTATCTTCGGCGGTAACACCGAAAAACTTATTCCGCTTTACTCTGTTGGTGTGTTTAATTCGTTCACTCTGTCACAGTCGGGTATGGTAATGCACTGGTGGCGATTACGTACTCCTGGTTGGGGCAAGCGGATGCTCTTGAATGGAATGGGGGCAATGGCTACCGCTTTGGTGTTGGTGATTACGGCCAGTACCAAGTTTTTGGAAGGGGCGTGGCTGGTGGTGCTGCTCATTCCGCTTATCTATTTGATGTTTCGCAGCATCAACAAACACTATGTGCGTTTCTCCGACCAGTTAGACTCTGAAACTGGCAACCGCGAACCGTTAAATATGCGCCATCATGCTATGATTGTTCCGGTTAACGGTTTGAACCAGGTCTCGGAACGCACTTTGGCTTATGCCCGCGCTCTATCCGACCAGGTTACGGCCATTTTTGTTAGTGACGATGTAGATGCTATTAAAGAATTGCGCGAACAATGGAACAAAGATGTACCGGACGTGCCGTTGGTAACTATTGAAACGCCGTTCCGCAACATTATTGGGCCACTCCTGACCTATATTGACGACATCCACAAACGTCTGCCGGACGAGGTGTTGACCGTGATAGTGCCGGAGTCGGTGGTAGCCAAGTGGTGGCATCGGTTGCTGCATAACCAGACCGCTTTCCGGTTGCGAGCGGCTCTGTTTCTGCGCCCCGGCATCGTCATCACTACCGTACCTTATCATCTAATGAAATAATTACCTTTAGAGGATTTTATGGCCCGAAGATATTTGCCCGATAAAGAATATCACGCTTTGATTGTCGGTAGTGGCGGACGCGAACACGCTCTGGCCTGGGCTTTGCGCCGTTCGCCCCGACTGAACCTGTTGATGTACTGCGCCAATACCGATAATGGTAATCCGGCTATGGATTTACTACCAGATACCGAGCGTTGTACTCAATTGTCCCACGAGGTTGACCGCATAGCCGAGCTTACCGAATATGTCTTGCCCAATTTGACAATCATTGGCCCAGAAGCACCTTTGGCAGCGGGCCTGGCCGACAAAATCGAAAGAATTGGTCTGGGTTTGGTGGTACTAGGGCCAACTAAAGCCGGAGCGCAGTTGGAAAGCAGCAAACAGTGGGCCAAAGAGTTTATGACACGCTGGCAAATCCCTACCGCCCACGCCGAGACTTTTGATACCCTCGAACGCACCCTGGATTATCTGCGGGCTGCACCTGCCCCCTATGTGTTAAAAGCAGATGGCCTGGCGGCTGGTAAAGGGGTGCTGGTGACGGAAGACCATAGCGAAGCAGAAAATTTTGCCCGCCAAGTGATGGGGCAGAAAATTTTTGGTGACGCGGGTGCAAGTTTGCTAATCGAAGAATTTATGCTGGGTCAGGAAGTTTCGGTGCTGGCCTTGTGCGATACCGTTTCCAACACCATCGTGCCGCTTGAACCAGCCTGCGACTACAAACGCGCCTACGATTACGACCTGGGGCCGAACACGGGCGGGATGGGGGCGTACTCGCCTACTTTTGTGATGACCCAAAAAATGCGCGAACGGGTGCGACGCGAGATTTTAGAGCCGACATTGGGCGGGTTGCGGGCCGAAAATATAAACTACCGGGGCATACTCTACGTCGGACTGATGATAACATCGAGCGGGCCGAAAGTGGTGGAGTACAATGTGCGAATGGGCGACCCCGAAACCCAGACGTTGTTGCCTCGTCTCAAAACCGATTTGTTAGAAGTGCTGGATTTGCTGGCGCACGGCAAACTTAATGAAGTACCGCCCCTGGAATGGGATACACGGGCCAGTTGCGGCGTAGTCTTGACCGCGCCTGGTTATCCTGGTACCTACCCTAAAGGCTTGCCGATATATGGTCTGGAGAATTTCCCGCTCAATCCCACTCCTGACGATTTGCTGCTGTTTCACGCTGGAACTACACCTCTGGACGCGGACGAATTTTTGACTAATTCCATCAGTTTCCCGTGGGACAAAGAGCCAAAAGTAATAGACAGTCATTATTACAAGGCTAACCCGGTACTGACTGATGGCGGCAGGGTTTTCAATCTGGTGGCTCTTGGTGCAACCCTGGCCGAGGCTCACCAACGGGTGTATAACGCGCTTGAGCAAAACAATTTTGGTTTTGAAGGGATGTACTTCCGCCGCGACATTGCCGAACGCGAAGTAAAATAACTACGCTGGCTCTACACTCGTCCATTAGTAACAGTGAAAAAGTAGGTGATGTGGTATAATTAGCTTAGAAGTAAGATCGCTTACTAATCACCTTTAGTATTAAGTTTATTAACAAATTTTAATACTTAGTTATCTCGCTGTGAGAACCGGACTATTATCCTTTTTCTATACTATTTATTAAGCCAAACCAAAACAGATTGCCATTATAGATATGTCTGAAACAGTGCAAATTTTGTCAACGCAACCCCAGTCGGAAGATGCTGACCGTTTTCTCAATTACAGTTTCCACGAACTACGTACACCTTTGACTGTTATCTATAGCTGCGCTCAATTAGCCTTCGATAAATTGCCAGCTGGAACTGATTTTGACCGCTTACGCCGTATCATGCGTCAGATGCTTGACCAGAGCGAAGAAATGGTCGAGATGCTGGAGGAGTTTTTGGAAGCATCGCGCTTGCAAGCCGGAAAAATCGAGCTAGATGCTACTGAAATCGAAATGCGGGAGTTGTGTCAGCAGACCCTGGCTCATCTGAGCGAGGCCCAACAGCAACGAGTTGAACTGGAACTCCCAGCCGAGGAAAAGCATCTAATTTTACAAGCCGACGGGACGCGCCTGGAAGCGATTATTTTTACCCTATTAGATTTGGGTCTGAAATCCACTCCTCCTACCACCCACATCAAATTAGCTTTGGATAATTGGAGTGCCGGAATGTTTGTCATCAGTGTGGTTATGCCCGGCCTGATTATTTCCGAGGCTGAACAGAACCAGATGTTTGAGGCAAATTTTATCCCGGATAATACCTATAGCAAGCTCAAAGCGGGCAAGAGTGGAGTGGGGTTGTATATTGCACGGGGAATAATGCAGGCGCACGGTGGAACGCTGGAGTATGACCCTACCCAAACAACTTTTCAAATCAAGCTGCCAAACGAGCAGCCCACTCCTACTTCGCCTTAGTTGTGCCTGATGCTAAAATTCACACCTGCTGCCTTGACCAATTCGTTGACAAATCTGCCCCGACTCATGCAACGAGCAGCTGGGCCAGGTTTGTTCGTTTTGGCCTTTGCAATCCGCTTTGTTTATGCAGTTCAATTTAGTTTTCCACCTCTCGATGACCCAGCATATTATATTCAGACTGCCCGCAGCTTTTTTACGCCGCACCCCTGGCAAGTTTCAATCATCTGGAATTTTCAGCCTCGCTTCGCCACTTTGTTGCACCCGGCCCTGGATTACTGGCAACCGCTTCCGGCTCTGGCAATTGCCTTGTCTTTTTGGCTATTCGGCCCAAGTTTATTGGCAGCGCAACTACCTTCGATGCTGGCGGGTTCGATGCTGGCGGTTTTTACCTTTGGGTTGGGGCGCAGGGTTTTTGCTAGACTAGCGGATGTATCGCCTGATACGGCTTTCTGGCTGGGCCTGGCTGCCGGACTTTACCTGGCTATCAACCCTTTGCTGGTATATCAATCTGCCGTGCCGGATAGCTCTATGCTGTATGCCGCCCTTGTAGCTGGAGCATTGCTGGGATGGGAGCAGGTACGAAGCGGGTGGCAGGCAGCTGGGGTAGGTTTGCTCATCGGTCTGGCTTATCTTACTCGTACTCCGGCAGTTTTTTTAATCCTGGCTTTGGGTGGCTGGCTTCTTTGGCAAAGAAATTGGCGTAATTTGTTGTGGGTGGGACTGGGTGCGGTGTTGCCAGTAAGTTTATGGTCACTACGCAACTGGCTGACCTTTGGTTTCCTAGCCTCGCCTGCTGGTCTGCAAACCATTTTTATTTTTGACTACCAAAGCTTGTTCAATTACCAAAACCTACCCGACCTGAATAGCTTTTGGGCTGGTGGCCTCGTTCAAATTGTCAAAGTGCGGTGGGAAGCTCTTGCCAACGCCTGGTTTGACGTACTAAACCCGCTCTTTTTCCCTACTGTTGGGCCTGCTGTTTTGGGTTTGTTTTTGTTGTTGCGCCAGACAAGAGTAGGGTTGGGACTATGGGCAGTATATAGTTTGTTGTTGTTTGTGGGATTGCCATTAATCTTCGGGGTTGCCAGCACGAATGGCAGTTATTATCATTCGGTGGGAAGTAGTGCGCCCTTACTGGCAATCGGCCTGATTTATGGCGGTTGGGGGGTGGCGGCATGGGTCAAACGGCGCGGCTGGTTGCGCGTATCCCTACTTCCGGCTTTAGCAATATTATTGTTGATACTAACGCTGCTAAAGTTTGGAGCAAGCTATGGTGCAGCGTATGCTTTACAACAAAGTGAAGGCGAAACCTACCGTCAGATTGGGGTCTGGTTGAGCCAGCATCCGGCCACCTCGGTCATGACCAATGAGCCGTCTAGCCTCAATTACGCGACGGGTGTTCCATCTATTCGCCTGTCTGCCGCCGAAAACCTCCATGTGTTGGCCCAGGTCGCCGCTTTTTATCACACCGATTATATTATCATTACCGAGAATGTGGGGCTGTACCCGTACCTGCTGCACAAGCCGTCCCCAAACCAGCGTTTCCAAATGGTTTATCGCGCTCCTGATAACACCTTTGAAATTTATAGCGTGCTGCCTTAACGGTATCGAAATGCTCGACGCGACCAGGAAGTTTCTTTGTATATCAGTCCACCTCAAGCACTGACAAAATATTTCCAGCCGGGTCCTTAAACCAAGCTATTGTTGGGCCGCCCTCCCTAACAATCCCCTTCTCGTCGGTTTTAAGCTCACCTTCGTTGTAAATCTCGAAATGCACTCCAGCCTGGCGAAGCTCACCTACAGTCTGCTCGACATTGGTTACAGGAAAATTAAGGATGGTAAAGGTTGCGGGTATATGATTGGATTTGGGATATATCAATACCTTACTGCCGTTAGCAACTTCAAGCTCCAACATACCATTTGCTTCGGTAACTTCCAGTCCTAGAATTTGGCTGTAAAACTCTTTGGCTTTTGGTATGTCGTTTACCGAAAAGCCACTAAAAGCCTTATTGTTTTTGAACATTAATGTCCTCCTTTTGTATCAAGTGTTCAAACAGATGTTCTAAAGACAATGTACCTCAGTTACTTCAAAAAGTCAAGCCTGGTTTTCAAGACTTTCAAGAAGCAGGGCTGATACTGTTGGCTTTCTAATAATTTATTGTCATTCCTAGGAACGAGGAATCTGTGGCTAAGGTGCTGGTGTTCTGCGAAGCGGATTTTCAGCCACAGACTCCTCACTCCGCGCTTCGCCAGAGCCTGCGTTTGGAATGACAAGGCTATTTAGCACAACTCCTTACACCATGGGTAAGTGTTCAGAGTTGGAGGAAACGAGTCAAATGTAGGCGGCGCGTCTCCGCGCCCGCACCGTATTCTTTCGGAGTTTTAAGACGAAGGAGGTGGAGGAGGAGTGATTGTCAGCGTGAACTTATCAGTTGCACCAAAACTTGCCGCCTCGACTGTGAAAATGCCAAGCTTATCATTTGCGATAATAACATCTGAGGTAGCAACACCGTTAGTATTAGTCACAATTTTACTAAGCAAGGGATCACTGGTGCCTTTAAAACTCCCACCTGCTCCGCTTGAGCCAGGGATGATCGTAAAAGTAACCTCCGCCTTATCAATAGGTTGGTCTTTAGCATCTTTTACGCTCACTTGCAACATGGCAAAATTTGTATTAATTGCCTGAGCAGGCACATTTGGGTTCAAAGGTGTAATCTTAGCGTAGCTGGAGAGGGAAAAGTGGTCACTACAAATAACCCCTTTAGGGGATTTCACCTGAATATAATAAGTACCGTGCTTTTTTTTCCACGTACTAATATTTTTATCGTCTATATAGACAAACTCTATTTTGCCATTATCCACCCGGCCAAAAGCCTCGCTATCATCTACAGACTCTCCTTTGCAATCCAGGAGTGAAATTCTGATCATTATCGGTTTGGTCAAGGGGGCGGTCTCGTAGCCAGCATTTAAGCTACCTGTGAGTGTGAAAGAGGTTGAAGTTGGCTTTTTACTGCTCTCATTAAGCGTCAAGATGACATCCGTTTCATCGTTGGTTGTGTCATCTTGACGTGAACCGAAATAAAACCCGATTACAGTTGTCACCGGCTTTGAAGAATTTTGCCATCTTTTCACCTTTAATTCAATTTGTCTATAATAACGGACTGTAGGGGGATTTTAGTATATTAACATAGTTACAATGGGTGTCAAGTGTCAATAAAATACCTGGACAAGGTCTTGGAAGGTCGGCGGGAAAACCGTGTTGTAATATATGGTTCTATATCCATTGCCGGAGCAATATATTACGAGTTTAGCTTTCTATACACACATCGGTAATAAAAAGGAAAAGTGAGCCTGGAATGATGGAGCTATTATTGGTCGGGGCGGGCGGCTTTGTGGGAGCAAATGCCCGCTTCGTGGTTTCTACCTGGTTTGGGCGGCGGCTGGGTACGGCTTTTCCTTTTGGCACGATTTTTATCAACGTTACGGGCAGCTTTGTCCTGGCTTTGTTTTTGACCTTCTCAGCACGGGCCATTCTTGCTGAGGCAGAATATCGCTGGCTCATCGCGGTGGGTTTTTGCGGCGGCTACACTACTTTCTCCACTTATACTTATGAGACTCTTGTTTTGATGCAGTTAGGACGACCCACACTCGGTTTGATAGCCAATTTTTTAGGCAGTTATGTATTAGGTCTGACCGGGGCTATCATTGGGGTGTGGCTAGGTCAAACACTTTAGTTTTTGCTACCATCAAGCTTTACAAATGCAGTTCTTTTCTGGTTTAATGAGATTATCAAAATGAGCTAGAACATTTGAAGAAAAGGGGCGAAGTTACGATGGCACAAACCACCCAAAACGGCCCACCCGTCGAGACCGAAAAACACAAACAATCGAATGGAAGCAGCCCCCAAAAGTTTTTTGACCGGGCGGCTCAATTGTCAGGGCTTAAAGCACGGCCCAATATCAAGGATGTCAACCAGGAGTTCGATTCCAAACTGACGTTAGGTGAGCGTATTGCAGATGTAATCGCTGAGTTTAGCGGCTCTATCCCCTTTTTGCTAATTAATCTGGCTGCTTTTGTGACCTGGATTGCTTTGAACACGCTTGGCCCCAAAGACTGGCACTTTGATGAATACCCTTTCCAATTCCTGACGATGGCTGTTTCGCTGGAGGCCATTTTCCTTTCGATTTTCGTGCTGGTTAGCCAGAACCGTCAAGCCGATAAAGACCGCATCGCCGCCCAAAACGATTATGATGTGAACAAACTGGGCGAAATTGAAATTCAAGCCGTATTATTGCACCTGGAAGAACAAGACCGTTTGATATTGGAACTGATGGCGCGTTTTGACCGGGCTTTTGGCGGTCAAAATACTCCAACCTCACCTTACAACAGTTACGATGTGGTCGAGGAAGTGGTCATCTCGCATGGTATGATAGCGTCGGGTGGCAAAAAATTAGAACCGTTCCACCTTGAAAAAGTCAAAAACGATATGCGTGCAGCGGCTCAGTTCCATCTTGTCCAGACTAAGCTTGAGCCAATCGCAGTGCGAGACTTAATGGGCCACTGTTACGCTATCCTCAACATCGAGTCGTTTCAGCGCAATACCCTGGTTGAACCTAATTACACTATAAACGAAAGCAAGTTGAGCGTGTTACGTATCTTATACAAAGAGGCTTTTATTTCTATCGGGGCGGATTTTGACCACCCGGACGCGGAAGACCTGGATGAAGTGCGGGATTTGCTGCTTAAACGGATGACGGCCCGCGCCTTAGACCCCCATCTAATCGAATGTTATGCCGAAGTTAGCCAGGCTTTAATTTGCAAAGTGCCGGGCGCAAACTGCTAAGGATTTTTAAAATGGAACAAGTTTTAAGAGTAGCTTTTTTGGGTCCCATTGCTACCTTCTCCCACGAAGCGGCCCTCAAAAGATTTGACACGGGCAAAAACGAAGTCAGATATATGCCAGTCAAAACCATTGCCGAGGTTTTCCAGGTGGTGGAACGCGGCGAGGCCGATTATGGTATTGTCCCCGTGGAAAATTCTATCGAGGGGGCAGTTACTTATACCCTGGATACCTTTGGCCGAAGCGAACTCAAAATAGTGGCGGACTTTGAATTGCAAATCCGGGAGCATTTGATGGTAGCAGCAAAAGGCCCAGCCGATTTGAGCGCAATCAAACTGGTTTATTCGCACCCCCAACCGCTGGCCCAATGTCGCGGCTGGCTCAAGGATAACCTAAATTGGGCCGAGACCCAGGAAGTGTCCAGCACCGCCGCCGCCGCTGAACTCGCCGCCAAAAGGCCCGATGCGGCAGCCATCGCCGGGCCACTGGTGGCTCACCAGTACCAAATGCAAATTTTGCGCGAAGATATTCAGGATAGCGATTTTAATTACACCCGCTTTTTGGTAATTGGCCCTGAATATGCCACGCGGCCACCCACAGAGGAGCGTGGTCAGGAAAAAACCGCTCTGATGTTGTCTATCAAAGACCGGGTGGGAGCTTTGCACGCCGTCACCAGCACTATGCTCAAATACAATTTGAATATGACCCGCATCGAAAGCCGCCCTAGCAAACAGAAAGCCTGGGACTACGTTTTCTTCGTAGATGTAAGCGGCCACCCTCAAGACCCGGCAATGGCTCAAGCCTTAGACGAACTGGCAACTGAAACGGTCTGGGTCAAGGTGTTGGGGGCGTGGTCGCGCTAAATAAGGAGCAACTGGTAGGCCGTTGGCAAATATTATTACCCCCCTCGATAGCGACAAACAACTAACAAACGATGTAACGCAGGTCAAACGGCGGGCCGTGCGGGGCTTTGTCAGCCTGGCCGCTCGTGAGGTAGTGATTGGCCTGCTGTATATTGGCGCGAACATCGCCCTTAGTCACATCTTTAGTCCCCAACTTTATGGCGCATTTTTCTTTTTTCACTTTAGCTTGATTTTATACACCTCGTTCACCGAAACTGGTTTTGCCGGAACGATTATTCGCCAACAAAGCCTGCCCAAGCAGACCGAACTTAGTACGATTTTTTGGCTACAGCAAGCGGTGGTGCTGGTGTTGGTTTTAATACTAGCATTGCTGGCCGCGCCCCTGGCTGGTGGTCTGGCGTTGGGAGCAAGCGGTATCTGGATGGTCTATGGTCTGGCTGTCGGGTTTTTTATTTCATCACTGCGTACCGTGCCATCAGCTTTGCTTGAACGCGAGTTGCATTACCGACAATTAGCTCTGGTGGAAGTGGTACAGGCTGTCATTTTTTATGGCGGAACTGTGGGCCTGGCTCTGTTGGATTGGGGCATCTGGAGCTTTGCCGCCGCCTTGCTTGCCCGCAACTTTGTCGCTGTGACGCTGGTTTACCTGCTCAAACCCTGGCATCCCACCTTACAGTTAAGCCGGAGCGGGTTGCGAGCAGTTATTACTTTTGGTCTGCCGTACCAACTTGTAACCATCGTATCCCAGCTAAAAGACAGCCTCATCCCCGTCTTGACCCTGCTACTATTCGGGGCAGAAGCCCAGGCATATTTAGGTTGGGCCTTGACCCAGGCTGAAATTCCCTCGCGGTTGGCACACGTGGTAGGCCGGGTGGTTTTCCCCACCTTTTCGCGGCTGCAAAACGATAAAGAGGCGGTCAAGACAGCTTTGGAAAAGTCCTTGAGCTTATTATTTCTGACAGCCGGGGCATTTACGTTAGGTCTCGCGCTGCTGGCAACCCCACTTATCCGCTATGTCTTTGGGGTCAAATGGGAGCCAGCTACTCCGGCCTTTGTGTCGTTCAGCTTTACCATGCTAGGCGGCTATATCACCACGCCTTTTATACCTTTGCTAAGTGCATTGGGCCAGGTACGGGCGGCTTTGGTGGCGGCGATTGGCTGGCTGGCCTTATCCTGGACGCTCGGTCTGCTGCTTGCGCCCCCCTTTGGCTATAACGGCATCGCGTTGGCATCGGCTACCGCTACTTTAGTCGTAGCGGCGGTATTAGGAGTTTTAGTGTATCGGCAGGTCAAATTCAGCCTTTGGCGCAGTTGTCGCAGTGCCATTTTCGCTTTTGGGCCGATTGGTATAGTTTTGTGGCTAATACAAGCTCAACTAACCAGTTTAGGGCTTCTTTTGGGCGCGTCCCTGATAGCCGGAAGCATTTATGCAGGATTGATATTGCTTTTGGAAGGCCGCACCCTCAAAGCTACTTTACAAGCTATGGGCAAGTAGCAAGGACTTTAGTTTTGTCACGGCCGTATGGATTGTGAACGAAGGCTCTTGCGTAGCGCGGAGTGAAGAATCTGTGGCTAAAACCACGAACAACAGACCTTTCGACTACGCAAAGCCTTCGCTCACGGCCCTATGGGTTGGACAGCAGCCCAATCGCACTGTATTTTGGTGTAGTCAATATTTGGAGAACCATTTGGCAAAACGTACCGCCACCACCTCCTTCGCGGCAATTGATCTAAACCCAGAATTATCCACGCCGCTCTACCGCCAGCTTTACGACAAGTTGCGGGACGCGATTTTGACCCGCCAACTGATGGGTGGGACGCGCCTGCCCTCGACCCGCGTATTGGCTGCCGAACTCAACATTTCGCGCAACACCGTGATGACGGCTTTTGAACAACTGCTGGCCGAAGGCTATTTGACTGGCAAAGTGGGGGCTGGTACTTACGTGGCCCACGTGTTACCCGAAGATTTGCTGTATGCCAATGGTTACGCGGCCAAAATTGTTACCCATACACCGACCGCGAAGGGTCGTCGGCTTTCGGAACGTAGCACGGCTTTCCTCAATGCGCGGCTGACTACCGCCAGCAATTTGGAAGCACCCATACCGTTCCGACCTGGCACGCCTGCTTATGCCGAATTTCCGTTTGAGATTTGGGCGCGGCTGACCCAACAGCAGTTGCAAAACCCTGGGCCGAATTTATTGGGTTACGCCGAACCCGCAGGCTACCAACCTTTGCGCGAAGCGATTGCCGGATACCTATGGGCCTTGCGTGGAGTGCGTTGCGAAGCCGCACAGGTGATTATCGTGGCCGGGTCGCAACAGGCTTTGGATTTGGCGGCCCGCGTGCTGCTCGACTCTGGTGATACGGCTTGCATCGAAGACCCTGGTTATTTGGGGGCGCGGAACGCTTTGCAAAGTGCCGGGGCGCACCTTTGGCCCGTGTCGGTGGATAACGATGGTCTTGACGTGGCAAGCTTGAACGATGTACCGCCCAACACTCGTTTGGTCTATGTCTCGCCTTCACATCAATACCCGTTGGGGGTAACTATGAGTCTGGCCCGCCGTCTGGCTTTGCTGGAGTGGGCCAACCAACAAGGCGCGTGGATATTAGAAGACGATTACGATAGCGAATACCGCTACAGTAGCCGTCCCCTGGCCGCTTTGCAAGGTCTGGACGGTGAAGGTCGGGTGATTTACATTGGCACGTTTAGCAAAGTTTTGTTTCCGGCTTTGCGGCTAGGTTATATGGTCGTGCCTGCCGATTTAGCTCCGGTTTTTGTGGCGGCGCGGGCCGTGACAGACCGCCATTCGCCCACTCTCGAACAAGCTATCGTTAGCGACTTTATTGCCGAGGGCCACTTCGCCCGCCACATCCGCAAGATGCGAATGCTCTACGCCGAACGACAGGCGGTTTTGGTAGCGGCGGCTCAATCCGAACTGACCGGACTTTTGGAGGTAAAACCCGCCCAGGCTGGAATGCACATAGTGGGTTGGCTGCCGCCCCACATTACCGATACGGCAGCCAGTCAACGCGCCGCCGCATTAGGGGTGGAAGTACCCGCGCTTTCGGCCTACGCGCTCAAACCGTATCCACGCGGTGGTCTGCTTTTGGGTTACGCCGGATACAACCAGGCCCAAATAGTCGCAGGTATCAGCCAATTAAAAGCCGCTTTGCAAACTTTTAAGTATTATAATAGCTCCTAACCGCGACATTCTTTTACAATACGGCTACCAGCGATACGCCACCCATCTTTCGTTTTAACTAAGAAAGCCTTGAAGCCTGTACACTCGTTATATACTACTTCGGCCTGATTACCTGTTACCTTAAATTCTCCCCAGGTGGGTTGGTAAGAGCTACCAGGGGTATATGAAATTATTCCTGGCGGTGTCGGATTGACACCGGGCGGCGGTACAGGTGCGCCAAAAGTAGCATAGTCGTTTCTTGATACAGTCTGGCCCGCCGCGTTAGCTGTATTAAAATATTGAGAGACGGTAACACTCGATTTTCGGTCAAGTGCCACAGCCAGTTTATAGGATAACCAGCCGTGATTATTGACAAAACCTTTCATTCGCTTTTGCACTTCATTGGCATAATCGTCATATTGTTTGTCTAACCTGATAGCCAGGTCGTCAACAAAAACTGTTGAATATTGAGATAGGTCAAAAGCGGTCAGGCCAATTCCTTCTATATCAATAGAATGAATTATAACCGACTGGATAGCCGCGACTGCTTGAGGGTCTGGCGGAGTGCTGGCATTCACTACGGGCCAGGTTGGGTCTTGATTTATCACGACGATGCCAATAACAATCATAACGGTAAATATTACGACTAACATAGGAATTACGATAGATAGTCTTTTTATCTTCACAATAACCTCGCTGCTTACTAAACAAAGGGAAAGTAAGAAACCCGCCTAATCATAGGGTTTCTTACTTGCATTGTTAAAATCACGATTACTGCCTAGATGTATGTAGCCAGCACTCGTATCCCCGCAATTCGCCAGCCGTCTTTAGTGTTGACGCAGAAGTATTTTAGAGTTTGCGCCTGATTATTAAAAATAACCTCGGCTTGATTGCCGTTTACTACAAAGCTGCTGTAAGTTATCGTTGGTAAGTATATAGGGTCGGTTCGACGGGGTGCTGGCACAGCACTAGAGTCATTAACCGCCTGTAGCTCATCCCTTGTCATCTCCCGGCCTTCAGCTTTAGCTTTGGTTGCTAACTGCTCAAGCTGTTCCGCTCCGTGTTTCCACTCACTAAAAAAAGCAAGTTCATAACTTAACATTCCAATGCCTTGAGCGTGGGCCTTCGCCATAGTTTCAACTTGCCAGGTATCCAATGATACCTTTGGGTCATCTATGAAGACTGAAGGGAACGGGGAAGTATCGAAAGTACGAGCAGCGTTGCCTGTCAATTCGTAGGAATGCAAAATTAGAACCTTCAGTTGGTCAGTTGTAGCAGAAGTTGGGGTAGCATTGGACTGAAGCGTAGGCCACGCCGTTGGTACAGGGGTTGACTAGCTGCAATACCTAGTACCGCCATGCCTACCAAAAGTATGGTAACCGCTCCTAATGTAAGCAGCCTCTTCATGCTAAACATTTTCGTCCCTTTTTACTAAATGTATTAGAGTTGAATTTGTTATTTGTACTAATATACACGGAACTCGTCTATGTGTTGAGTTCCGTACTTTTGTGTATCCTGAAAGACTTAAACGTGTTCTTGAAGGTTTTGTAATCCAGCTATCCGCCAGCCGTCTTTGACTTTGATCAAAAACATCTTCTGTAATATAGAAGGACTGTCATATTCCACAATAGCACGGGAACCATCAATAGTGAAGCTATTGAAGACTAACCTAGTCTTGTGCATAGGCTCTTGGCGACGCGATGGAGGCGAACCAAAAGGGCCACTAATAGATTTGATGTCATCTGCCGTTATTGCTCGCTTTTCCGCTTTCAACTGGGCTTGCAGCTTCTCTAATTTCTCAGCCCCTTGCTTCCAGTCAGTAAAGAAGGCTAACTCGTAGCTCAAAAATCCTGTAACACGTGCGCCAATCCCTGTCACAAACGTAGTCTGGTTATTATCCAGCGCAATAGCCGGATCATCTATAAAGAGGGTTGGAAATTGCGAAAGGTCGAAAGTGCCAGCCGCCTCCCCCGTTATATCAAAGTAGTTGTCAACCAGCGTCTTAATAGCGGCAATATCAGCCGGGTCAGGCGTAGCAGACGCTTTCAGGGTCGGCCAGGGTGTGGACGTAGATGCAGGACTGGAAGCACTGACTAATACTAACGCCACCGTCACTACCACCAAAACTATGGCTATGCCAGCTACTCGCTTCAAAAGTTGCATTTTAGTCTCCTTTTCCTTTTTACTAGCAGCCTATCGAAGTAATCGAATTTACTACCATCTATAAATCATCATGCCTTAATTCAAGCTATAGATGGTAGTATTGGGCTAGAAATAAGCCTCTCCCCGACAAGCTGTTAGCGTAAAACTCAGTACACTATTGTGTAGTACCACTTTTGGATGTTTATGTTTACCCCGTCATCCCATATAACGTGATGGCGTTCATTAGAATGTGAGTCAGTCAGCCAACCACGCGAAAAAAGGGTGTACCCATTGTCAGGTGTTACCTCGGCAGGTGAACCATAACCGACTACAACTCTGGCGTGGTCAGGTACATGATTGCTGCCAAGAGACATCAGGTAAACATCTCCTGGACTTAAATTGTTAATGTCATAGACCTGTAAAAACCTTCCTGGTCTATTGTCAGCGTAGTCCTTCATGGCAGAAGCCAGCTTCCAGGAGCTATTCGTACCAAAGGTTGTACTCGTGCTGTTGGAATCGTGATACCAGTTCTGGTTGTCAGGAGTCCAGGCCCCTGATCGCTCTTGAAGTAGGAGACCCGCTTCCAAAACTTGAGACACAAAGTTAGTACAATCATTGCCGTTAGAGAAGCAGCCGAAATTTGGGTAAGACCCGTTGCGCGGGCAATACCCCGATGGATATGTTGCAGACCAGTTATCGGCGTAGCTTACGGCTGCCGCACGGTTGTACTTTTGCACATTTGTAATCCACACACCGCCCGGATTGCCAGGGGCTGGTTGTGGCGACCAGTTACCGTAGGGTGGATTGTAAACGTAACCGTTAGCTGGATTACCAGGGTTAGTTTGAGGATAGCAGTTTGAGCCTTGAAAATAGCAACTGTTCCTGAAAGCTGCCTGACCGGAAGTTGCACCACCAGAGCCACTCAAACGCATCCCAATCTGAATAAAGTTAGGACTCATTCCATAAGCTACAGGTGCAGCAATATTATCTTGCCAATAGTTAGGCGAATGGTAAGAAAAGTTGAAACTGTTAGGATTATACCGATTGATAGCCAGGAAGATACTACCAGTCTGACCCGGCGGAATATCGGCCAGTATCATAAGATGAAGGCTTCCCGCCGGATTGATCCAGGCGACATACTCAAAATAAGTATGACCCTGATAAGGCGTGTAAGTATAGCCGCCTTCAAACCAACAGTAGGGGTAAGCGGTGCAACCGTAACTGCTGTTGTCTTTGAGCCACATCTGGTTTGCCACCAGGTCATTATTAGGAGTGTAAAGCGGCACAATATCTATGTTTACGGCTGCCCCGTCCACATTGCCGGGCCAGGTTGCCGCCGCATAACACTCGCTGGCCGGGTCACTGGAATTGCCGCAAGAATAAGCGGCGGCCTGGGGTGTGGACGGTAAAAACATACCCAATGAAAGCACTGTCAAAATTGTAAGTAGCGCACTGCCTCTGCGTACCCAAAGTGTTAAATCTTTCAAGCTACTCTCCTCCTCTCGGTGTTATTTGCCCAACCCGCCCAACATAAGGACGTTGCCTGTTTGAGCGTCAAATAACTGATAAGCTTTGGTGAAAGTTGCACCTTTAGAGTCGGACGGCGATTGACCGGGGAGCGGTGGCCCGGCACCATAAGAAAAGTTGCCGCTAAAACTCACCAGACAAAACAAGGTATCGTCTGTGTCCCCATAGGTTTTAGCCACGTCCTGGCCGATACGCGCTTTCACTTCCAGGGCAGTCAAAAATTCGACCTTGCTGATGGTGGCCGTGCCACTGGACCTGATTAAGCCCCAATCCTTGTTGTCCTTCAAAAACTGACGCACCTCGGCCTCGCTAAAATTCGCACCCTTCGTGCTGCCATTGGTAGCAACGTTGGGGGTAGCCACCTTAACCGCAGACAAACCTTTGGGGTTTTTAGGTCTGGGGCCGGCTGGCTCAGTAGGCGCGGCCATGGGAAATACGCCCGGTGCTGGTGTAAGGTTGCCAATTGCAGTAGGTTGGAC
This sequence comes from Chloroflexia bacterium, assembly GCA_038207455.1. GTDB lineage: Bacteria > Chloroflexota > Chloroflexia > Chloroheliales > Chloroheliaceae > JBBQZT01. The sequence goes on along the minus strand of JBBQZT010000034.1, from coordinate 24,205 downwards.
GGTGGGGTTGACGACGTTACCTACTGCCGCGCTTGCTGGAGTAATCTTATCAGCCTGGGCAATCATAAAAACGGCCAGCACTAATGGTAACAAAAACAGGCCACCAACATAAAGCACTGATTTTCGACGCATCGAATTGCTTCCCTTCTTGGTCAGATTGGTCAATAAAACAGTAGCCAGGCAGGGTTAGAGCTTTTTAATAAGCTAATAGGTTAATAATTTATGCTTCAAAGATCCGTTGCATTAGGGTTTCCCGACTGCTATACTCATAGTAGCAAATGTATAAGCTTGAAAACAAGGCTTTTTCGATACAAGAGCGATACAGTTGGGCGAGACAAAACCGATACAACCGCATTAGGGGTTGAAAGGCAAGCTAGTGTTTAGTAGTGAAGCAAAATCTTTTGGCGAGTGGCTCAAAAATCGGCGCAAAGAGCTTGGGCTGACCCAGGCCCAGTTAGCCCAGGCCAGCAGCTGTGCTACCATTACCATCCGCAAAATTGAAGCAGATAGCCGCAAGCCTTCCTATCAAATAGCCCAGCAGTTAGCCGTCCCGCTCGAAATTGCGGTTTCCGACAAAGCAGCTTTCTTGCGCTTCGCCCTGGCAGACCTGCCAACGGCTTCGCTTGAAAAAGAGGCGAATAACTTGATTGTACCTTTAACCCCTTTGCTTGGACGTGAACCGGAAGTTGAGAAAATAATACAACGGTTAAGACGAGATGAAATACGTTTGCTAACTCTGCCTGGCCCGGCTGGAACTGGCAAAACCCGTTTAGCTCTGCACATAGCCACCCAAATGCTGCCGGACTTCCCCACTGGGGTTTTCTTTGTAGCTTTAGCTGGGGTGCGCGAACCAACTGGCGTGTTAACGGCAATTGTTAAAACACTAGGGGTGACCGAAAGCGGGTATCAAGCTTTAATAGAGGATTTGAAAGCCTTTTTGCACCCCAAACCAATGCTACTGGTACTGGATAATTTTGAGCAGGTAGTAGCTGCCGCACCCCTGATAGTAGAAATACTACAAGCGTGTCCCCAGTTGAAAATATTAGTAACCAGCCGAATAGTGCTACACGTGCGGGGCGAACACGAATTCCCCGTACCGACTTTAGCCCTGCCTCAACTGGCAAACGCACTCCTGGAAGATTTAGCGCAAAACCCGGCTATAACCCTTTTTGTGGAACGTACCCAGGCGGTTAAGGCCGATTTCGTGCTTACACAAGAAAACGCCCCTACAATAGCTGAAATTTGTACCCGACTCGATGGTTTGCCACTGGCTGTTGAACTGGCTGCTACGCATAGTAAAATCCTTTCTCCGCACCAATTGTTAGCCCGGTTGGAAAATCGCCTGGATTTATTGAGTAAAGGAGCACAAGATTTACCGCTGCGACACCAATCTCTACGCAATGCGCTGGATTGGAGCTATGATTTATTGAGCAGCCAGGAACAAATATTGTTTCGGAGGTTAGGCGTTTTTGTGGGTGGTTGTAATCCTGCGGCAGTAGCGCAGATTTGTGGGCCTGAAGACGGAAATACTTTTGATGTGGTATGTGAGTTGGAGACCTTAATTGATAAAAGTTTGCTACAGTTGGCGCAAGGCCACGCAGAGCAGCCGCGCTTTATGATGCTAGAGGTAATTCGTGAATACGCCGCCGAACAGATGTCGGAAAGCGAAACTGTGCTGATAAACCAGCGTTACATAAATTATTATTTGGATTTATCAGAAATTGCCCAACAAAAATTGCGTGGCCCGGCTCAGATAGAGTGGCTGGACAAATTGGAACAAGAACTGGACAATTTACACGTAGCCTTGAGTAAGATGTTGGCGCAGCAACAAATCCAGACAGCTTTACATTTCAGTAGCTGTTTGGGGCAGTTTTGGTTTATACGAGGCTATCTAGGTGATGGCCGCCAATGGCTGGAAAAAGTTTTGGCTCTCGCCTCCGCCCAGCCACCGACACCTGCATTAGCCCAGGTTGTCAATGCACTTGGGCTTCTGGCGTGGGCTGGTGGTGATTATACCCTTGCCCATACTTATGGCACACAGGCTGTCAAACTGTTGCGAGAACTAAAGGATAAGGACGGTCTTGGTGACGCTTTAGTGACATTAGCCCTGGCAGAGACAGGCTTGAATCATACAAAAGCTGCCTGTGCTTATCTTGAAGAAAGCGTGGCTCTTTTCCGTGAGACTGAGGCTGATTGGGCTATGGCTCGCGCTCTCAATTATTTGGGCTATGTGAGAGGTGTGCAAGGCGATTACCTGGAGGCTAAAATAAAACTTGAGGAAAGTTTAGCTCTTTTTCGGATAGCTGGTGACAAACATAGTATTGCGGGAACGCTAAATAACCTGGGTTGTGTCTTACTCGAATTAGGAGAGGTGGCAAGGGTAAGGCCACTGCTCGAAGAAAGTTTGATGCTTTTCGATGAAGTGGAAGATAAACGACAAAGAGCCTGGACCTTAAACAGCCTGGGCGAGTTAAACCGTTACGAAGGCAATTACGTAGAGGCCGAGGATTTCTACCATGAAAGCCTGAACATATTTCGCCAGATGGATCAAAAACCCCGGATTGCCCAGGTGTTGCATAATCTAGGACACGTTGCGCTCCACCAGAAAGATTATCCACAAGCTACCGCCTTTTTCCACGAAAGCTTAGGTCTTCGTCAAAAAAACGTGTCCGCGTCTGCTAGTGTAACATTAGGGATAGTCGAATGTCTAGCTGGTCTAGGCGGCGTAGTTAGCCAGGCAGGTCAAGCAGAGGCTGGAGCGCGAATTTTCGGCTCAGTAGCCGCTTTGCTTAAAGCCAATAATTTACAGTTTGAAAAAACCGATTGTATTGAATATCAACGCAACCTGGCTTTTACCCGTAGCCACTTAGACTCAGCAAGCTGGACGAAAGAATGGTTGCAAGGCCAGGAATTGAGTCTGGAACAAACGCTTGCCTCCACTTTTAGGTCATAAATTACGATTATTTTGAGCTAAAAGCCGCTTTGCAAACTTTTAGGGTTGGGCCATAACAGCCAGAAAAGCGGAGAAGGCGATAATTCAGACAACCCCCAAAGCTAAGAATTTACTAGACCGCTTGCAGATTTATCTATTGGAAGTGCTACGTTTCACTACTAATTTTGGGGTGCTACAGCAGGTCTTTTGCAATCAACCGCCTCTACCTGTTCTAGGGGTTGAATAGTTACCAGGAGAGATTATATGTCAGATATGCCCGAACCGCTTTACAAGACTTATGTAGATTTTGAACTGCCGCAAGCAGTTTTTGAGCCGCTCCAACATACTCGCTATCCCCAGGCTGAGATGCTTGAACGAGCCAAAGACTTTTACGCCCAAATGAATCGGCGGCGTACCACTCGCTATTTTTCAACCGAGCCAGTTCCCCGCGAATTGATTGAATATGCTATTTTGACTGGCGGCACTGCTCCTTCCGGGGCGCACCGTCAGCCCTGGCGTTTCGTGGCGATAGATGACCCCGAACTTAAACGCCAGCTACGCGAAGCCGCCGAGATAGAGGAACTCAAGACTTATAGTGGGCGGATGTCCGACGAATGGCGCAAAGCTCTGGCTTTGTTGGGGACTGACCACGTCAAGGAACACATCACCGACGCGCCCTGGGTAGTAGTTTTGTTCAAAGAAGCTTACGAACTATTGCCGGACGGTACGCGCGTCAAGAATTATTATGTGGATGAAAGCGTGGGGATTGCCGCCGGAATGTTTATCACTGCCATTCACCACATGGGGCTTTGCACCTTGACCCATACCCCCACCCCAATGGGCTTCCTCAATCAATTGTTGAAACGGCCCAAAAACGAACACGCGGTTTTGTTACTACCAGTTGGCTATCCGGCCCACGAAGCCAAAGTACCAGTTTTGGAACGCAAGTCTTTAGACCATCTGGTGCAATGGAACTTGGGGTAGTTTTACCTGATGCGGCAACGTGATATAATCGTATTGGAAAAGTTGTAAGCAGGGCAGGAGGTAACTATGACCGTGACCAGTGTAGTCGCACCAACCGAACTTGATTACGAAGATTATGAAGACGCTGAGTTAGAAGTTGATGAATTAGAAGACGATGCACTAGACGATACGCCATTAAAAGACGGTGAGCTAGACCCCGAAACGGGTTTGCGCTTTATCGCCTACCCAGTCGAAGGAGACGAAGTGCCAGCCAGCAACGAACAGTTTGATTTGGTGGTCTATTTGACCGATGTTATCAGGGAGCTTTATTACAAGGAACGCTGGCACGTGATGGGCGACGTGTGCATTCGCAAAGTCCGCAAGTCGCACCCGCTCTGCCCAGATGTAGCCGTATGCAAGGTCAGATTTACCCGCTCTACCAAACCTAGAAACTTACGAACCTGGAAGATGTGGCTGCGTAAACGCCCTGCTCCGGCGGTAGTCTTTGAAATTAGCTCCAGAAACACCTGGCCGCAGGATATTATACTGGAAGAAAAGCCCACTAAATATCAATGGCTAGGCGTAAACGAATATTTCGCTTATGACCCTGGTATTCCGCCCCATTGGAAAGACCAGGACGGGCGGCGTTTACGAGGTTGGCGATATACGTCGGGTACGCTTGAGGAAATCGAGCCAAACGAACAAGGCTGGTTACGTAGCATGGAATTAAATAGCTGGCTGGTGCCAGACGAGGAATATCTGCTACTATATGACCTGGAAGGCAACCAGCGTCCAACGCAATCCGAGGCCGCCAAACAACGAGAAGAAGCCGAAAGAGAAGGCAGGTTGACCGCCGAGCAACGTGCCCAAGCTCAATTTCTGGCGAAAGAGGCCGAACGTCGGGCCAAAGAAGCCGAACGCCGGGCTAGACTAATGGCCGAGCGGCAAGAACAAGCCGAACGTCAAGCACGGTTGGCCGCCGAACAGCAAGAACAAGCCGAACGCCGGGCCAGACTACTGGCCGAGCGGCAAGAACAAACTGAACGTCAAGCACGGTTGGTCGCGGAACAACAAGAACAAATTGAACGTCGGGCCAGATTCGTTGCCGAGCAAAGCACCGAAGCCGAACGTCAGGCGAAAGAGGTTGCCCAAATAGCAATGCAGGAGCTAAGGGCTAAGTTACAAAAAATGGGGATTGACCCCGACAAATTATAATGAAATGAGTGGTAGGAGACAACAAGCAAGATGCAAAAAGTGGTACTCGCTTATTCGGGCGGGCTGGATACCAGCGTGGCGATTAAATGGATACGCGAAAAATACGATATGGACGTGGTCACGCTAACGGTAGATGTGGGCGCGAATGACCGTGACCTGGAAAGTATCCGCAAACGGGCGTTGGAAATCGGGGCAGTTGAGGCTTTGGTACGTGATGTAAAACGCGAGTTTGTAGAGTATTTTATCTGGCCCGCACTCAAGGCCGGGGCGATTTACGAAGGCGAGTATCCGCTGGCGACGGCTTTGGCACGACCCTTGATTGCCTGGCATCTGGTACAGGTGGCGCGGGAGACCGGAGCGGCGGCGGTAGCGCACGGTTGTACCGGCAAAGGTAACGACCAGGTGCGTTTTGATGTATCAGTCAATGTGCTTGCCCCCGATTTGAAAATCATTGCTCCAGTACGCGAATGGCGTATGACCCGCGACGAAGAAGTTAAGTATGCCAATGCCAACAATATCCCGCTTTCGGACGTGAGCAAAAAGCGGTTTAGCGTTGACCAAAACTTGTGGGGACGTAGCGTGGAGGCTGGGCCGCTCGAAGACCCCTGGACAGAACCGCCCACCGAAGCCTTTGAGTGGACGGCCAGCTACGAAGACCAGCCCGACCAGCCTCAATATATCGAACTGGAATTTGAACAGGGTTTGCCAACCACCCTCGATGGCGAACGTTTGGACGGAGTGACTTTGATTACGCGGCTTAACGAAATAGCCGGAAAACACGGGGTTGGCCGGATTGACCATCTGGAAAATCGTCTCGTGGGTATCAAGAGCCGCGAGGTCTATGAAGCTCCCGCGGCGGTGGTGCTACACAAAGCGCATCAATGGCTGGAAGATATGACTCTCACCCGTGACTCGGCCCGTTTTAAGGCTAAGGTAGTGCCAGACTACGCCGATATGATTTACAACGGCCAGTGGTTCAGCCCGCTTCATCAGGATTTGGCGGCTTATGTTGCCAGCAGCCAGCGTTACGTTAGTGGTACGGTGCGGCTAAAATTGTTCAAAGGCAATATTATCAAAGCTGGAACGCAGTCACCCAAGTCGCTTTATAATTTCGCCCTGGCTACTTACGACAAAGGTGATGCTTATAACCACGACGCGGCGGTTGGTTTTATCAATATTTTTGGGCTGTCGTTGCGTAATCAGTCGCAAATTCAGTTGGCCGGGGCGCAACCGGGCGAGATGTTGTCGCTGGCCTCACCGGATAGCAAACTACAACCCCCAACGGCCATTTAACCGCAGAGAGCGCAGAGAACGCAGAGAGTTCGTAAAGTTTTATTGCTAGAATTACATCTACCGGGCATATTACTTAATTCGTTTTAACTTTGCGTCCTCTGCGCCGCCAACTGGTTGTTGCGGTAAAAATAGTTTTAAGGAAAGTTTTTTGGAAAATAAACCGAACCCAACCCAGGTGAAAAATCCCACTCCGTTGCCAAAGACCCAACCACAGCGCACTGGGAACACTGGTGCGGGCCGCCCACCAATGCCGAACCGCAATACCCAGGTCTTTTTGATTGTGGCGGTGCTGGCTTTGATTGCAGCCTTGATTGCGATTTTCGTGGCTATATCTGTGCCGTCTAGTTCCGAAACCGAACTGGCTACCCCGACTGCGGTTGCGGGGGCGCGGAGTGTAGCGGCAGCAATCAGCCCTCCGGTTTTCAATGGTAGCACGGTGCGGGCCGGAAACGATAAAACCGCAAATATTTTGCAAACTCAAATTGGCATCATTGATTTTGGCACTGCCGTGCCTTTCCCGCCCACTCCCACTGGCCCAGCAGCCCAGGCGGTGGCAGACGCGGGCGGTCAGAACTGGCCGATGTTGGGCGGCAACCCTGCTCACACGCGGGTCAGTCCGGTCAATTTGAAACTGCCGCTCAAACAACTTTGGAGTGTAAACATTGGTAGCGATTTGCTTTCTAGCCCGGCGGTAATCAGCAACACGGTTTATGTGGGTTCGGACGCACGCGGTCTGGTTTCGCTTGACGCAACTACGGGCAAAGTAAATTGGTATTTTCCGGGTGGAGCGGTAATTGCAAGCCCGGCGGTGGCGAACGGTATGGTTTTCTTCGGCAACCAGGATAACCAGTTCTTTGCCATTAATGCGGCTACTGGTAAGCAGGTCTGGCAGTTTTCGACGCTGGCGGCTAATCTCAATTCACCAGCTGTGGCCGATGGAGTGGTTTATTTTGGCTCAAACGACGGGCATCTTTACGCGGTAGATGCTAACACTGGGCAACGGCGTTGGGCTTTTGGCCTGACGGGGCTTAATCAGGTGGGCGTGTCTGACTCGCCCGCCGTGGCCGAGGGTAAAGTGTTTTTTGCTACTACCGACGATAATTTCTATGCACTAAATAAAGAGGATGGCAAAATAGTCTGGCAAATCAGCATAGCGGGCAGCACGCTTTCCAGCCCTGCCGTAGCCAACAATCTGGTTTACGTGGCAACCAAGTCCGGCAAACTACTGGCTTTGGACACCAACACAGGTAAACTCAAATGGCAGTTTGACTTGCACCGCGAAAGCCGTTCATCTCCCGCAGTTGCTAACGGGGTAGTCTATGTTGGCTCGTCGGATAACAAAGTCTATGCGGTAGATGCCAATAGTGGGCAGCAAAAATGGGCTTTCGCCACCGAGGGCAGTATTTCCTCATCACCGATTTTAGCGGGCAATACCCTTTTTATCGGTTCAAATGATACCAAGCTTTATGCTTTGGATATTGCGACGGGGCAAGTTAAATGGACTTTTGCTTCAGGTGACGCAATCGGGGCAGGCGCAGTCATAGTCAATGGTCATGTATATATTCCTTCGCTCGATGGGAATTTGTACGCCTTTGGAGAACGATAATTGAAACTTTGGGGCGGACGTTTTGATAAAGATTTAGATAAAACGGCGGAAGAGTTCGGCGCGTCTATCGGTTTTGACCAACGCCTGTATCGTCAGGATATTGCCGGAAGCATCGCTCACGCCCGAATGTTAGCCCAGCAAGGCATCATTAGTCAGGACGATGCGGCTAAAATCGTGACTGGTTTGGAAGCGATACGGGAGCAGATTGACCGGGGCGAGTTTGAGTTTCGCCCTGACCGCGAAGATATTCACATGAACATCGAGGCTGCCCTGACCGAAGCAATTGGCGAGCCAGGCCGGGTGTTGCATACTGCTCGTAGCCGCAACGACCAGATTGCCCTTGATTTGCGGCTTTATACGCGAGAAGCGATTGGGCGCGTCGTGCAGAAAATATTAGCTCTGCAAGAAACGCTGCTAAAGCTGGCTCGTCAATGGCATGGCGTAATTATGCCCGGTTACACCCATTTGCAACGCGCCCAACCTGTGCTTTTGTCACATCATTTTTTGGCTTATTTTGAGATGTTCCAGCGCGACGCGGGCCGTTTTGCCGATAGCTACGCCCGTACCGATATTTCGCCGCTGGGCAGCGCGGCATTGGCTGGTGCGCCGTATCCACTTGACCGCGAGTTCGTGGCGCAACAACTTGGAATGAGCGCGGTCAGCCGTAATAGCCTGGACGCGGTAAGTGACCGGGATTTTGTAGTCGAATTTTTGGCGGCAGCCGCCCTCTGCGCCGTCCATCTAAGCCGCTTTGCCGAAGAAATCGTGTTGTGGGCCACCGCCGAGTTTAATTTTGTAGAACTGGACGATGCCTATAGTACGGGCAGCAGCATTATGCCTCAAAAGAAAAACCCCGATATGGCCGAACTGGTGCGAGGCAAAAGCGGACGTATGATCGGCAATTTGGTAACGGTGCTGACGCTGCTCAAAGGATTGCCACTGTCCTACAATAAAGATATGCAGGAAGACAAAGAACCACTTTTCGACGCGGTAGATACCCTGCTAGGTTCGCTGTCGGTCTTTGAGCCGATGCTGGCAACTCTGAAAATCAAGGGCGGCAATATGTATCGGGCGGCTCAGGGTAGTTTTGCGACGGCCACAGACCTGGCCGACTATCTGGCAAAGCGCGGTGTTTCCTTCCGGCAAGCGCACGAAATCGTAGGCCGTATGGTGCGCTATTGTATCGAAAACGGCAAAAATCTTAACGAATTGAGTCTGGCCGAGTACAAAAACTTTTCCCCCCAATTTGAAGACGATGTGCGTGCTATCACCGTCGAAACCAGTCTCAACGCTCGTAATGTTGAAGGTGGAACTGCTCCGGCCCAGGTACAAGTCGCGTTGGAAGGTGCTACCGAACTTTTGCAGGCTACCCGCGACTGGCTGGCGGATAGAACCTAAGCAACATTACGAATATGTTAATATGCAGACAGTCACATTAAAAATCCTTTACTTTTTATCAAAAATGCCTTATAATAAAGTCATCAGATGCTACATCTCAGATTGTGGGACGTGGCTCTTTTGCAGACTTATAACTCAAACGAGGCAGGATATATGTTAAAGGTAAAGGATAACCCAGGCTCGAACGACAATAACGTTCAGCCAAACTTTTTTAGTACATCGGGTTTTGCGGCCAGTCAAATCAATGCTTTGCTACATCAGGGAGTTCGGGAGGTGGAGCAGAACCATCACGCTCAAGCCCAGGCTTATTTCAATCAGGTGCTAAAGCTTGACTCTAACAACGAACTTGCTTTGCTATGGAGTGGTTACATAACCGAAGACCCCAACGAGGCGATGGGTTATCTTGACCGGGTACTCCGGCTCAATCCCAGGAATACTACCGCCCGTCGCTACTATGACCTGGCATTGGCCCAGGCGCGTACCGCTCCGACTGTTCAGTATGAAGTGGTGTCACGCAAATCGGGCCACTTGATACCCTGGCTAGGGGATTTGCTATTAGAGATCGGCACGATTAGCCAGGCCCAACTCCAGACTGCGCTGGCCCGTCAGGAACAACTCTCCTTCAAAAACAAATGGAAACCTCTGGGCGAGATTTTGATACAATTAAGTTATGTCAACCGCCAACAGTTGGACTACGCCTTGAATTACCAAAAAGAAAAACGGGCCTAATAGTGTAATAAGCTTATAACTAAATTTTTTCAAACAAGCTGTAGATGTGCCTCCTCGCACTCTTTATTATGCCAATCTCTCCAATCATGCGAGCGCATCCCCGCGCCCCTAAAATAAAAAGCCTGCTATACTTCTATAATTGAAAATGGGACTATTAGTTTATTGCCATTGAGACTCCGGTTTGGTAATATGGTTTGCGTGGTGCTGGTTTCCAGTTATTTTCAGTAAGCTATTAGCTGTTTGCTCTCTATGAGAAACGGATAATGTTGTCAAAGAAACTGTTCAGATATGACGACGCTTTTAGAGTCTTATACAAAACCTGCTAAGTCTGGTATTCCAACCAGAGTAAAAACTTTCTGGCCCAAACTGGTAATGCCAGCTGTGTTCCTCACGGTAACTTTGTTCATCCAATTTCCTCAATGGGACTGGATTAATATAGATGGCAGCGTTTTTTGGTACGAAGGCCAGCAAATACTGCGTGGCAAAATTCCTTACCGCGATATATGGGATCATAAGCCGCCCCTGATTTACTACTATGATGCTTTGCTATTGCTCGTTTTTCCCGCCAAAATCGAAATACTCCATCTGAGCAGTCTGGCTTTAGCCTGGGCTACTACTCTTTTCTTTTATACTGGTGTCAAAAAATGCGTGCGGGTGGAAGTAGCAATTATGACCGGGCTGCTTTTTACCTTTTATCTCAACCTACCCCAGCTAAATAACGGGTTTTTTTACACCGAAAATCTACAAGTGTTTTTGCTCAGTGTGGCCTTTTATTGTTTCATCCGCTGGTATCAGCAGACTGAAACCCGGTATCTGCTATTGACCGGACTTTTTTGTGGGCTGGCTTTGATTACCAAACAAACTGAACCCGGTTTGGTAGTTTTAACTTTGATTGTCATAATAAAACGCAAATTAAATATAAAACAACTTCTAAGCCTGGATACTTTCAGGCAATTGCTGAGTTTTGGCTTACCCCTATTGCTTCCCGCCGCTTTGTTTGCAAGTTATTTTTATTTTGTCGGAGCCTGGAGCGACTTTATTGACCAAAATCTTACCTACAACCGCATTTATGTAACGCAGACTTCGTTAGGTACGATTCTAGCTTCAAGCACAGCTGTAAGTATTTTTCAACTACCCACCCTTGTGGCTTTACTGCCTTTGATACTGGTACAAACGATTACACCTTTATTAAATCGTAAGAGTCGCCAGCGTTTCCTGGAACGAAATCCGTTCGGCTGCTTGCCTACAATATGGATAGGATTGGATTGGATAGCGGTCAATCTAAGCGGACGTGGTTACGAACACTATTGTTTGCAACTAATTATACCTTTAAGCTTTGCAGGTGCTTTCTTGCTCAATGATCTTTGGAATTTTTGGGTTAGCAATTCCAAACGCCCGGTCAATCAAACCAAAATACGTGCTAGTATTTGCATCATTTTGTTTTGCTTATTCTCGATTTTTACAAGCTTCACAATCCTGCAAACAGTAATATCCATCTATGGCGAAAAGTTTGAGGCTTTACAGCAGCCTGGCAACCTGATAATTACTGGCAACCAGTCTCCAGGTAGCACAGTAACTACTCAAGTCAGCAATTACTTGCGTAATGAAGGCGGACTCTTGCCAAACGAGCAAATTTATGTCTGGGGACGGGGAGCGCAAATAACTTTTCTGACAGGCACGAACAGTCCGACTAAATTTATATATAATGCACCTTTGACAACACCAGGCTATAGCTCAATTCAGGCAGAGCAGCAGTTGTTACAGGCATTGCAAACGTCACCACCTCAGTTTTTTATAGACACGGGTTTTCCAGAGTATTTGCTGAATTCAGATACAAAGTTAGAACCAAACGAGCATTTAGACAATGAATTCGGTAGATACGAATTTGACTCAATTTTGAAGGTGGAATTACAAAGCTTCCTCAAATCCAGCTACACGCTTCAAAAGGTGATTAATCCAGCTACCCCTGTCGAGGTTTTGATTTATCGTCTCAAAAGCAATTAAGCAATTTAACGAAAGCAGGATAGCCAACCAGCGATGCAGGTTAAAGATAGTCTCAATCGGCGTAATTTTGTTAAAATAGCCGCTATAGCCGTTACTGGCCTGGCATTAGGTGGTTGTGATGACCCCAATGCGGTGCAGGTTAGTGGAGGGTGGATAAAATCTGTTAATAACCCGGTTTTGGGCGGTTCATTAGGCATTTGTTTTGATTGCACTTTGTTGAAAGAAAATAACCTTTATCGTATGTGGTTCTCGTGGCGGCCTCGTAAAAGTATCGCTTATGTCGAAAGCCAGGACGGTATTCATTGGAACGAGCCAACCATCGCTTTAGCACCTGATACTGCAACCAATTGGGAAAGCGAAGTTAATCGCCCACGCGTCATCAAGCAGGGAGACAGTTACCATTTGTGGTACACCGGACAAACTACTGATAAATCGTGGATCGGCTATGCTACCAGTTTGGACGGCCATAGTTGGAAGCGGGAAAGCGATAAGCCAGTGCTGTCGCCAGAACAAGCTTGGGAGAAAACCACTGTAATGTGTCCAGACGTTTTATGGGATGAGAATACTAAACTCTTTCGGATGTGGTATTCGGCAGGCGAACAATATGAACCCGATGCTATTGGCTACGCTACCAGCCCGGACGGTAAAAACTGGACAAAGCTGGCTGCCAACCCAATCTTTCGGGCCGAACCAAACAATAGCTGGGAAAAAGCTAAGGTAACGGCCTGTCAGGTGCTGCCTTATCAGGATGGGTACGTCATGTTTTATATTGGTTTTGCAGACCAGGATCACGCTCAAATCGGGGTAGCCCATTCTAAAGATGGTATTACAGCCTGGAAAAGACACGCTGCTAATCCTATCATGAGACCATCCGGTAGCGATAATGGGTGGGACCACGATGCAGTCTATAAGCCTGCCATATTGATGGAAGACAATCGCTGGTTGTTATGGTACAACGGACGACGCAAAGAGGTGGAACAAATCGGCCTCGCCATTCATGAGAATTTGGATTTAGGCTTTATTTAAGCTACCCCGTTTCGTTGAGACAAAAACGGAGTAGGTTCAGGCTTGCACATAAGCCGATTTACATCTAATCCATTAATGGTTGTGTTACTTCGTATTTAGGTAAACTTCTGCGTTTTTGACTACGCATATCGGTTGCGAAAAGGGCCAGGAAGGTGACAGAAATTAAGGCTGGAATCGGCCAACCTATCGCAAACGTGATTGAATGTGCGGCGTTTTGATTAATCGAGTAAAGTAGTTGGAGTGTAGCACCAACTACAGCCAGCCAAAGCGGACGCTGGCGTAGCCGGAAAACGACAAGCACAATAGGCAAAGTCAGAAGAGGCCAGTCGTAGGCTCGGCTATATGGCACGCAAAGGAGCGTTACGGCTAGTGCTGCGGCAATCAACACAATCGTATCAGCATTACGGAATTGCCATAACGTCCACGCTCCCACACAAAGGAGCGCACCATATAACGCATATTCAAATACGCCTGTAATACCGAGTACACCGCTGCACCATATTGGAAACGCCGTGGTACTCCATATCGTCAAATCTGCTGGCTGATTACTCAGGCTGGTAATATATTCAGCCAGCCAGGTGGGGCGAAGCAGAAAAGTTATAACGATACAAGTTACAAAGGATATAAAAGCAGGTCGCCGTAGAGCAGGTATGCGCCAAAGCAAAACGCCGAAAACAAGTAGCGTGAGATGGGGCTTGATAAGAATAAGGGGTAAAATAATTCCATAACGTTTCGATATAAGCACTATACCAAGCGTAGCACCAATTAAAATCGTTGGTTGTCCAGTTATAAGCGCACTATTGTCTATCTGGCAACAGGCGTATAGCAGAATCGGCCAAACCCAAATTTTCAGCCGCAACCCTGCTAATTGTACCGAAGTTTGGGCTAATATAACAAGGCAGGCAATGCTAATTGATGTCCATATAATTTGGGCTAAATCGTGCAGAAGCGGTGCAAATAGGAGAAAAGGCAGCACAGCCGGAACTGGATTGAAGAATGGCAAAATAACAACTTCCCCGTCAAGGACGATACTACTGTTATTGGAAGATGGCATAAAAGGATTATCGCCTGCGAGAATGTTTTGACCAGCGTGAACATAAACCCAAAAATCCCAACTTCCAGTTGATAACCACGCGGTGAAAAGAGCAGAAATATTTCTTACAAATAGAATCAGTAAGAGCGCAGAAATTAGCAAATAGCAGATTTGAATGGTTTTTTTCAAATTCAGACTCCTGGACGATTTCCAAAACTTTGGTTCGCTGTTTATAGTAGAGCAACATTTAGCAATAAAGAGAAGTAACGGGCAGGACTTATGTTACTAAAAGCATAAGTAAAAAGCAAGCTTTTAGCTTACATTCAGTAGTAATGTCCTACCTTGTCCGTCAAAAATAATAGCAATTGTTTTTGTCAAAAGTGCTCCCCAATTTCGAGCCTACTCGCCGTACTGGAGTCAGGTTTCGTGAGATTGGCTAATAGAGCCACCCATTTGTTAATTTAGTCCAAAAAAAGCTTGACAGGTTTGGGCGACTATGCTATAGTTTCCTTAGTTAAAGCATTTAGCTGCTTACGCAAAACCCAGGATTGGATTAGGACAGGTAACAAGCCTGTTTCTTCGGGAGTATGACCCGTTATGGCAAAGAAAACCGAAATTGTGTCAGCCAAAAAGCGCGGCAGACCCGTTCGCAACCTGCTTATTATAGCTTCCATGCTCCTTCTGGTACTTATTCTTACCAGGAGAAATTCAGATGCGGGAGGCCAGCGCAGCAATTAAGCGCAACGATTGAAAGTAAGCCTCCCGTCAATGGGGAGGTTTTTTTGTAACTGTTTTATTTAAGAAAGGAACTATTGGCGATGTACTCTAGTAATGACCGTTATTACGCTGCTAAGATGGCGGCGGAACGGCGCGAGATGATGATGCAGCGTGCTACACGCTCTGACTCGCGTTATCAAGTTACCCACACTGCGGTTGCACCGATGCCCCGCGCCTTTGGTTTGTCCGCTTCGCTTGCCCCTCTGAGCTTACTCCCTCTTATTCTCTCGATATTAGTAATTATTATTTTGGCCCTCGTACTTATTCCGCTTGGTCTTTAGCCTTTGCCCACGTTCCGCCCAACGTCGAACGGAACAACGGTAAAATCAGCTAGAGAGCCAAGCCGGTACTATTTATCTATACTCGTTTGTAATCTTAACTTGATAACTCGATTTGCGGCCCAAACCCGGAGTTTGCGCCCGAAATAATGTACCTGCCAGTCGCAGCGTCGCGTCTAGCACAAGGGAAACTTGTGGTTAGTCGGTTTTTATTTATGTATCAAATAATTTGCTTAACGGCAATTTTTTAGATAAAGATTTTGGAGGAGATAAAATGGCTGTGACAACTGCTACCGGGCCGTTAGCTGCTATCCATAAAGAGCAAAGCGACCAGCGTTTTACCCAACGCGAACTTGATGGCGCACGTATTTTGTGCGAAAGTTTGTTGGCCGAAGGGGTGGAGGTAATTTTTGGTTATCCGGGTGGGGTTTTGCTACCGCTTTACCACGTTTTTAGCGAGTACCCGGAACTGCGCCATATTCTGGTGCGGCACGAACAATGCGCGGCCCACGCTGCCGATGGTTACGCACGGGCGACAGGGCGGGTAGGGGTATGTTTGGGGACGAGTGGCCCTGGCGCAACCAATCTGGTAACGGGTATCGCTACCGCCCATATGGACAGCGCACCCGTCGTGGCCCTGACCGGACAGGTGGCCCGTTCGTTTATCGGGCGCGATTCTTTCCAGGAAACCGATATTACAGGTATCACTCTCCCGATTACCAAGCACAACTGGTTGGTGATGGAAACTTCCGACGTGGCTATCACTATCAAAAAAGCCTTTTACCTGGCGCGTACCGGCAGACCCGGCCCGGTATTGGTGGATATTCCCAAAGACATTTTCCTGAACAAAACCCAATATAACGGCTACCCTACTGAAGTCAAAATGCGCGGCTACAATCCGACGGTTTTTGGTCACGTGCGTCAGATTAAGCAAGCTGCCAAAATGATAAACGAGGCTCAACGTCCGGTAATCCTGGCTGGTCACGGGGTCACGGTGGCTCAGGCGTATCAGGAATTGATGGAACTCGCCGAGAACGCCGATATTCCGGTTATCAATACGTTGCAGGGTTTGAGTTCGTTCCCGACTGCTCACCCGCTCAGTTTGGGGATGCCCGGTATGCACGGCGGCATCCACGCCAATCACGCTATCAACGATTGCGATGTGTTGGTGGCGATTGGGATGCGCTTTGATGACCGGGTGACTGGCAACCTCAAAACTTTTGCCCAAAACTGCAAAGTCATTCATATTGATATTGACCCGGCAGAAATCGGCAAGAATGTTCCTGCTACCGTCCCGATTGTGGGCGATGTGAAGCACGTCTTGCAGGTTTTGAACAAACACGTCACGGCCAATCAGCACACCGAATGGCTGGCCCAGATTGCCCAATGGCGTATCAAAGACAATCAGCGTCGGGCCAACGAAGCTGACCGTTTGGGCAAGTTGCCGCCGCAATTTATTTGTCAGACGATGGGCGAGGTTTTGGGTGGCGATGCCATCATCACGGTGGATGTGGGGCAGCATCAGATGTGGGTGGCACAGCATTTCAACTTCCAACGCGCCAATAGCTTTATTTCGAGCGGTGGGTTGGGAACAATGGGTTTTGGCTTCCCGGCGGCGATGGGCGCAAAGATGGCTTTCCCTGACCGTCCAGTATGGACAGTAACGGGCGATGGCGGTTTCCAGATGACTATGCAAGAACTGGCAACCTGCGTCCAGGACAATATCAACGTCAAAATTGCGGTCTTTAACAATGGGGTGTTGGGTATGATCCGACAGTGGCAGCAAGTCTTTTACGATAGCCGCTACCATAGCACGCCTATCACCGGGCCGGATTTTGTGAAGCTGGCCGATGCCTTCGGGGTGCGGGCGTGGCGCGTAACGGAACGTGAGGACGTGGCCCGTGTTATTAAGGAAGCCAACGACTGGAACGGCCCAGCCCTGGTAGAGTTTATCATTCCCGATGCCGATAACGTGTGGCCGATGGTTCCTCCAGGCGGCTCGAATATGGATGCGATTACAGAAGCGTAAGAGTTATGGGCAAGCCACAGAACAAGGGAATTTGTGGGAGGCTGCTCCGTCAGCCGTGCGGGAACAGTCCATTGACGGAGCAATGTCCCACAGGGAACAGGAGTATGTCTCACAAATTTAGCGGCTTTTGCTCATAGCAGCAACTACAACACGAAAATATGTCAGTTATATGCCGAAGCAGCTGATAAGGGTTTTGACTGAAAACTGAAAACTGATGACCGACAACTAAAAGGATTTACAATGAACGAGAAACGAACCCACACCCTGATTGTGTGGTTGGAAGATGAACCGGGGGCTTTGAATCGGGTGGTAAGCTTGTTCCGCCGCCGCAGTTTCAACATCGAAAGCTTGAGCGTGGGCCATAGCGAAGAACAAGATGTGAGCCGGATGACCCTGGTGGTAATTGGTGAAGACGCGGAAGTCGAGCAGATGAGCAAGCAGTTGTACAAGCTGTTGGAAGTAATTAAGGTGGTGGACGTGACCGAGGAGCGCAGTCTGGTACGCGAGATGGCTCTGCTCAAAGTTACCGCCGATAACCCCCAGGCCCGCGCCGAGATTATGCAGTATTCAGAGATTTTCAAGGCGAAAGTGCTGGACGTTGCGCCCGACTCGATTATGCTAGAAATCGTCGGGCCAGAGGAAGAAGTTGAGCGGCTGTTCGGCCTGGTACGCCCTTTTGGTATCAAGGAAAGCGTGCGGACTGGTCGAGTGGCGATGATGCGGGGGAGTATCGCTGCGACAGTGGCGGCGATTTAGTAGTAAGTAGTAGTCAGTTTTCAGTTAGAACGAGAGCCTTTCATAATGAAGGGTGGTTGCAGCTTGTTGGTGCGCCAACGGTTAAAACCGTCGTCTAAGCATATCAAACACGTTGAAACGTGTTATCGAATAGACTGACAACCCACTTTAGTGGGTTTGGGTTGAATAGACGACGGTTTTAACCGTTGGCGAAGGGAAAATAAATACCGCACCTGACTGACAACTGACGGCTGACGGCTGATAACTTTAGGAGAGAAAAATGGTTGCTACTTTGGTCTTTACCAACGCGGCTACGCAGGTCTTCAATGATTTTATGACCTACGAAGTGCCAGGGATAGTGGAACAACTGGCAAACGTCAACGATCTGCACTTTTTTTGTTGCAGTTTCAACGGCCCGGACGAGCTAAGTCGGCGGGTGCTGGTAGTGGCCGATGCGAGCAGCCCTATCGTGCGGGTGTGTATCGAGGCCGCCTACGAGCTTTTTGAGGGCGACATCCACTACAAAGTCGAGCGAATTGGCACGGTGGATCGCAGCCAATTACGGACTGATTTTTTACCGTTGCTGGAGCGGGCCTTCGATAAATTATACATCTGGCGACCCACCCACGATAATATTTGGGATAACGTGTATTAGGAACGCCAATAGTTGAAATCACCTGGGATGGCGGGGGTGGTAGTAGCCACGGTTCACCCGTGCCGGGTACAGGTAAACCGTCGTCTATTCACCGAAACCCACTCAAGTGGGTTGGAATACCGAAAAGAACCCTAACAAAGCAAAGGCTGTTATAACCTGCTTCAGCAGGTTTGGGGTGATTAGCCGATGGTTTCAACCATTGGTGCATTAGAATCAGGAGGAGAGGAATTTTTAGATGGCGCGATTATACTACGACAAGGACGCGAATTTCGATTTGCTGGACGGCAAAAAGATTGCCATTATCGGTTACGGTAGCCAGGGTCACGCCCACGCCCTGAATCTGCAAGATAGCGGGTGTGACGTGCGGGTGGGGCTTTACAAAGACTCGAAAAGTTGGGAAACCGCCGCCAAACAATTGACGGTGCGGACGGTGCAGGAAGCGGCTGCCGAGGCCGACATTATTATGATTTTGCTGCCCGACCAGACCCAACGTCAGGTTTATACCGAACACATCGCCCCTAATTTGGACGCGGGAAATATGTTGATGTTCGCGCACGGCTTCAACATCCATTTTAACCAGGTACTGCCGCCCCCGGATGTAGATGTGACCATGATTGCCCCTAAAGGCCCAGGTCATTTGGTACGCCGCACCTATGTCGAGGGCAACGGCACACCGTCGCTCATCGCCGTCCATCAAGATGCAACCGGACAGGCTCATCAACTGGCGATGGCGTATGGACGCGGTATCGGGAGTGGCCGGGCCGGTATTTTGGAAACCACTTTCAAAGAGGAAACCGAGACCGATTTGTTTGGAGAACAGGTGGTGTTGTGCGGTGGGCTGACCGCGCTTATCAAGGCCGGGTTTGAGACACTGGTGGAAGCGGGTTATCAGCCGGAGTCAGCGTATTTCGAGTGTATGCACGAAGTCAAGCTGATTGTGGATTTGATGTATCAAGGCGGTCTGGAATATATGCGTTACAGTATTTCGGACACGGCGGAATACGGCGACTACACGCGCGGCCCTCGCATCGTAACCGACCAGACGCGGGCCGAAATGAAGAAAATCTTGAAAGAGATTCAGACGGGCCAATTCGCCAAAGAGTTTATCCTGGAAAACCAGTCGGGCCGGGCCGCTTTCAGTGCCATGCGCCGGGTCGAAAAAGAGCATCAAATCGAGGAAGTAGGCAAAGAACTACGTTCGATGATGAGTTGGCTTAATCCGAAGAAGTAAATTTTATTAGCGAGTGGAGGAAAGATAAATGAACGAAAACGGTGTAGTATCCGGCAAAACTAATAATAACAACCGGGTAATTATTTTTGACACCACTTTGCGCGATGGCGAACAGTCGCCGGGTGCGACCCTGAACATCGAGGAAAAGGTGGAAGTCGCCAAACAACTGGCCCGCCTGGGCGTAGATGTGATTGAAGCGGGTTTCCCGATTTCCAGCGATGGAGATTTTGAGTCAGTCCAACGGATTGCCCGTGAAGTGCGTGGCCCAATTATTGCGGGTCTGGCCCGCGCCCGTATCCAGGACGTTGACCGGGCCTGGGAAGCCCTCAAAGACGCGGAACACCCCCGTATTCATGTTTTTATTTCCACCAGCGATGTACACCTCAAGCATTTGTTCAAGCTGACCCGTGCCGAAGCGGTTGTGCAAGCCCGCGAAATGGTAGCCCACGCCAAGAAATATTGTGACGACATCGAATTTTCGGCCCAAGACGCGACCCGCTCCGACCTGGATTATATGTGCCAGATGATTGAGGCGGCTATCAGTGCGGGCGCAACTACGGTTAATATGCCCGACACGGTAGGTTATACCACCCCCGACGAATACGAACGGATGGTTTTGACGGTGCTAACCAAAGTGCCGAATATCAGGCAAGCCATTATTTCGGTGCATTGTCACAACGATTTGGGAATGGCGGTTGCCAATAGCCTGACCGCCCTCAAAGCCGGGGCGCGGCAAGTCGAGTGTACCATTAATGGGATTGGCGAACGAGCCGGAAACGCTGCCCTGGAAGAAATCGTGATGGCTCTGGATACGCGCAAGGATTTCTACGGCTTGCACACCAATGTTGACACGTCGCAAATCTTGCGTACCAGCCGCATGGTCAGCACTTTCACTGGCATCGTCGTCCAACCCAACAAGGCCGTCGTGGGTAGCAATGCCTTCGCCCACGAAAGCGGTATTCATCAGGACGGCATTTTGAAGGAACGCAGCACCTACGAGATTATGGATGGCAAGACTATCGGCTCGGAAGGAACAGATTTGGTGTTAGGCAAACATAGCGGGCGGCACGCTTTCCGCAAAAAGCTGGAAGAATTGGGCTATACCCTGAACCAGGAAGACCTCAATCTGGCTTTCTTCCAGTTCAAACAGCTTTGTGACAAAAAGAAGGTGGTGACTGACCGCGACCTGGAAGCCCTGATTATGGACGAAGTGCAGCACGAAAAGTCGCCCGCCTTCCGACTCGAACAGGTTCACGTGACCAGTGGTGACAAAACCATACCCACCGCGACGGTCAAAATTGTCACCGAGGATGGCTCGATTATCACCGAAGCCGCGATTGGGGATGGGCCAGTTGATGCCGTTTGCAAGGCCATCAACAAGATAACCAACACCGTTTGCGAACTGTCCGAGTTTAATGTGGGAGCAGTAACGGGCGAGACGGGAGCGATAGGCGAAGTGGTATTCAAGTTGAAGTTCCGGGGTCGTATCATTACTGGACGCGGCGCGGATACCGATATTATCCTGGCATCAGCCAAAGCTTATCTACACGCGGTCAACAAAATCGCCGAAATGGGCGACTTCCCGGACGAAACCAACGCCGACCCATATCGCCGCGACGAGTTCGGGCCACTGGCTGGTATCAGCCGCGCCTACGGCGGTTTGTAGATAGCGTTTAGTCTTCAGTTAGCAGTCTTCAGTAAAATTGCCGTTCGCTATTAGCCGTGCAATATGGCGGTTTTAACTAACAACTGATGAATGACTACTGATGACTAAACACTCTTGACACAAAACAAAGGTAGGGTTACAGTTAAGGTCAATAGTCATTTTGATGCGAGAAGCGAGGTGTGCCAATGCTAAAAGAAGCCGATTTGAAGCAAAATACTTTTGACCTTGAAACCGCCCAGGAAAACCTGTCTGAGCTAGTCAAAGAGATAGTGGGCAATAAACGCAAGACTATCATTGTAAACGGTGAGCCTGCCGTGATGCTGGTCAGCGTCGAGCATTACCAAAAAATGCGTCAGTATATGAAAGAGCTTGAAGCTTTTGTGGAAGAGGCCGAGGAGGTCGAGCTTGCACGAGCGGCGCGGGAAGCGGAAGCACGAATTGCCAGTGGCGAAGACAAATTAGTACCGTGGGCGCAGTTAGAAGCGGAATGGGAGGCCGAGGGTGAACCTTTATCGGACTGAAACTCCGCCGCCGATCAAAAAAAAGATAGATAAAATGCCAGGCCATTTGAGGCAACGGGCGCGGCGTGATATTAAAGGTTTAGGTAATAATCCTCACCCACCTGGAAGTAAAGAGCTAAAAGATTTGCCTGGGCGTTATCGGGTTCACCTGGATGGTTGGCGCATCATCTACCTGCTAAATGAGGAAGATAAAATCGTTACTATTTTAGACATAATGCGGAAAACTGGGCCGGAGACTTATGAAGGTTTGGACAACGAAGAACAAGAATAATTGTTAGTTTAGGAGGATTTGCTACAAGATGCTGCTTAAAATTGCAGTTCTGCCCGGCGACGGTATCGGGCCGGAAGTAACCCAGGAAGCGGTTAAAGTGTTGCAGGCGGTGGCCGCTATTTTTGGGCATAGCGTGGAGTTTGAGGAAGCCCTGGTGGGGGGCGCATCGTTACAGGAACACGGCACGGCTATCACCGACGAAACCCTGGAAATGGTACGGGCCAGCGACTCGATTCTGTTTGGGGCAGTGGGTTTGCCGCAATATGACAACGCCCCCAGCGACAAGCGGCCCGAACTGGCTCTCTTTCGGCTACGCAAAACCTTTGACCTTTTTGCCAACCTGCGTCCGGTCAAAAACCTGCCGATGTTGCAAAATGCCAGCACCCTCAAACCGGAAGTGCTAAAGGGCGTGGATTTAGTAGTAGTGCGCGAACTGACGGGCGGGCTGTATTTTGGTAAACCATCGCACCGCTTTTCGGATGCTGAGGGCCGCAAAGCCGTTGACACGTTACCATACAGCGAAAATGAAATTGTGCGGATTATGCGGGTGGGTTTTGAGTTGGCCCGCACGCGGAACGGTCAAAAAAAGGTTACATCGGTGGATAAAGCCAACGTTTTGAATACCAGCCGTTTGTGGCGCGAAATTGCTACCGAAGTCGGCTACGATTATCCCGACGTTACGCTTGAACATATGTTGGTGGATAGCGCGGCTATGAATTTGATTCGTAAACCCGCCGCTTTTGACGTAATCGTAACCGAAAATATGTTTGGCGATATTTTGACCGACGAAGCTTCGATGCTGGCTGGCTCAATGGGTTTGCTTGCCAGTGCCAGCCTGGGTGCGGTCAAAAACGAGCGCGGCGGACAGTTCGGGATGTACGAGCCAATTCATGGGACTGCCCCCGACATCACGGGCCAGGGCATCGCCAACCCGCTTGCCGCTATCAGTTGCGCCGCCATGCTGCTGCGTCTGACTTACGGCCTGGAACAAGAAGCGGGCTTGATCGAAGCGGCTGTCGAACAGGTTTTGGAGGACGGTTTACGAACCGCCGATCTTTACGAAGCGGGTACCAGGAAAGTCAGCACCACCCAAATGGGCGAGGCAGTAGTAGCAAAAATAAACCAGGCACGAGAATAACGTCACTACTTAGCCAGCAGAGTTGTCATTCCGAACGGAGGCTCTGCGAAGTGAGGAATCTCTCATTGAAAACCGGGTTAGAGATTCCTCGCTACGCTCCACAACCCTAAAGGGCCGTGACAGCTTGAATAGTTACAAAGTTGAAAGGTTCTTGCATATGACGCTAGATTTTCCCGAAAGTAACATTCGCGCAGCACATCAAATCGGAACAAGACTACTACAAAATGCCGGATTGATAGCCGAATCAATAGAAGTGGCCCTGGCAGTTGAGAAACATCGCTGGGCCTGGAAACCAGAGAAGGTGCGACTGGTTCTGATTGCAGAGTCGCACGTTTATACCACGCCTGATGATTTGCGGATAAAAATTATTAAGTCGTGGCTACCAGCCCTTGCTCAACACACACCGTCAGAGTTCGTGCGCCTGGTTTATTGTTTGGGTTACGGGGAATCGGAAATTCTGTCTGCCTACCCTAATCCCAAAAATGATATTGGTACTTGGCAATATTGGGATATTTTTGGACGGCTGTGCGGTAGGGGTAAGCAACCACGTAAAAAAGAGACGACCTCGACTTTACACAAAAGTACCTTACCAAGTCAATAACAGGCCGCATAAATGAGCCGATCTAACTCTGCACGCGGTACTAAACACAGATCGGGTCTTTCGGCACTTGTCTTAAAACTAAAGTTGCCCCATAATGCCTTACG
>JBBQZT010000033.1:0-51652 GCA_038207455.1 Chloroflexia bacterium | reverse complement strand
GCGGTTAGCTTTTCGCGGGTCAAATCCACGTCAATCCATTTACCGTTCCCGGCAGGTTGGACGGGCGGCTGCACCTGGGCGGGCGCGGTGGTCGCAACGGGCGGGGCTGTCGTGTTGGCAGGGGCTGGCCCACCACCTTGACTGAGACCTGGAATAACCAGCGTCTGACCACTAACAATCAAGCTGGGGTCGGTGAGATGGTTGGCCTGGACTAACGCGGCTACCGTGACATTAAAACGGGTGGCAATCGCGCTCAAAGTGTCGCCATTCTGAATGGTGTAACTGCTGCCAGTCGCAGCGGCTGCTTTAGTAGGAATAGGCGAAGGAATTGGCGTAGCAGTAGGGGCGACAGTAGTAGCGGCCAGCGTGGTAGCTATGACAGTGGCAGGAGCGGGGGCGGGACTTTTGCTACTCTGTGGCACGCGCAAAGTCTGGCCTGCATAAATATAACTCATTACCGACAGATGATTGGCCGCCGCTAAATCGTACATACTGATGCCATAGTGAGCAGCAATACCAGAGAGAGTATCCCCCGCCTGGACGATGTACGCCTGTTCGCCAGTGGTAACGGGCGCAGGCGTGGGCTGGCTATTGGCGGAAGGCAGCTTCAAAACCTGCCCCACAAAAATACTGTTGACATTGGCAATACCGTTGGCCTGAGCTAAAGCCTGAACGGTTACGCCATTACGGGCGGCGATGCTGGTCAAATTGTCGCCGTAGCGCACAGTGTAGGTAGCGTCATCGGCCCGTGCCACGTCCGCCACAAAAGCCAGCGTCAAAGTTAGAGTTATAACCAACGCCAGCAGAAACGAAAGCACCCTGCGAACTTGCATACTTTACCTCAAATCAATCTTGCTATGCTATATTGACATAATCTTTTACTGCTGTCTTGATTATAACACGTTTTTGCAACTTGACAATAACCAATTTTAAGGGCTATTTAACGGCTACTTCCAACTTGAAATCAGTCTTCAAAGGCAATTCCCAGGTCAGTGCGGTATTGGTTTGCTGTTGGGGGGGCGGGCCTACCTGCACTGCGCCAAACTTGCCCGCGACTGAGTTGATTTGCACGGTCAGGGGAATGTTCTGGCTACCAGCTTCTTTTTGGACAGTCAATTGGTATGGCGAACCAGCTGCCCATACCGTCCCTGGCAAGATATAGATAAATTTCAGGGTTGCGTCCGCGCCCGGCAGCATTATCATTTGGTTGCCCCAGGCCGTTTTGTGGTTTTCCTGGAGCGTTTCCAGCTTGCTATCGGCTGGAAAGCCACTTGCGCTTACCAACTGACTACCTTCCGGGGTATATATTCGCACATAGTCCCAATAACAGCCATTTATCATGCTATCGTAACTGCTATCGTACTTGGCCTTTTTTTCGCACACGCCCGCCTGGGTTCCCTCGCGCACTCCGCCATTGTTATGATAGGTGATAGTCAGTTCAGCCCGCAGTTGTCCGTTGGCATCGCTGGTCAGCTTATAA
This sequence comes from Chloroflexia bacterium, assembly GCA_038207455.1. Taxonomy (GTDB): domain Bacteria; phylum Chloroflexota; class Chloroflexia; order Chloroheliales; family Chloroheliaceae; genus JBBQZT01. The sequence continues at coordinate 50,172 of JBBQZT010000033.1, read as the reverse complement.
TTTATCTTCTGGTCAATCTTGGGGTTAATCTTATTAAAACCCACATTGCTGTCCGCCACCATCAAAAAGTCGCCCACATTGTTGGCAATCGCCCCGTCCAGATTATGTCGCTGCAAAATCTCACTCTCCAACTTAGCATCGGCGAAATAGGTCAGAACTTGACGTTGGGATAGCTGGTCGCCCAGCACTCCCGCCAGCTTCAAATAATCGTGTGCGCCCGCACCGTTCAGACGGCCCACAATTCCTTTAAAAACTCCACCGATGAAATCTTTGCGGTGCAGCCACCAATCGCCATCGGTGCTGGTGCCGGGAGGCTGGTAATAAAAATGCAAACGTTCCAGAAAATTGTCTTGGGTCAGCGTTTCACCAAAATCGGGCAGACTTATCGGGCCGAACGCCCCAAACATAGCCTGGACTGCCCGCAAATTGATAGCCAGTACGCCATCTACCTTTGTCTGCTGGTCTTGCTGGTAAATAGCCATAATCTGACGTGCGCTGGTGGGAAAGTCGGGCCACCAATTGGCATCGCGCAAAACCAACTGCCCGGCCAGCATATATTGGGTCAGAGCAGGAGGCGGCGTAGGATGCGGATAATTAAAATTGTCTATCGCATACGAATCCCGGAAGTTGGACATAGTAATGCGGCCACTATCTACCGTCATCAAACCCACCGCGCTGATAAAACCGCCCGTCGCCCGTAGCTCATCGTCGTTTTGGGCCAACACCACGTAGTTTCGCGGGCCATTTTGGGCCAGCAAAGCGGGCAACAGTGCCGGGAGCGAAACCGCCGCATCCAACGCGGCTTGCAACGTAGGCAAATTCTTATCCAGCAAAGCTACCGCCTTTTTGGTCTGGTCAAGACCGAGCTTGCTTTCCTCGATATTCTTACGCTCCTGCTGCACCTGATTTATCAAATCGTCGGCTTGCTTAAAATTCTGCTGCACGCTGGCTTGCTGCAAAACGTTGCTCAACTTTATCAGCTTATCGCCCCCGATACCGCTACCCTCGGTTTTTTGCTCAAAGATCGCTGGCATTGGGCGTAAACCGTCCAATGCCAGCAAGCCGGCCTGGGCCGCCTGGTCGGACATATTTAAAAAGTCGTTTAGATGGGCCGCGTCGTAACCCACACCCGGCACTATTCCGGCGACGGGCAACACCAGGCCGTAAAGACCCAAAGAATTACGAGCTTGTTTGAAATCGGATTGGGCCGCCAGCAGTTCAGCTTGCGCTTTATCCAGCCCCGCAGGTGTCAGCAAATCAGGGTTATCCTTGAGCAAGCTGGCAGCGTTTTGGAAATGGGTCGCGCCGTCGGTCAAATGTTGCTTCACGCCCGTGAAAGCCATAAAGCCCGTCACGCCCACGAGAAACAGTAGTAACAGCACCACCAACAAAACGATATAGCGTTTCTTGAAGCGACGCGGCGGGGCCGAATTATTTTTGGTACGGGCCAGAGTAGCCGTACCGGACGAATTTTTATCAAAAGCCATCGAAAAACCTTGTTTAATAAAATTAGGTTCAGATTATCCGCAGAACTGGATTATAACACAATGAGGAGTGACTATTCAGAGCAGAGAGCTTAACAGGGCAGGGTTCATATTTTTGCGTGGTTGTTAGCTTAACCATCGCCAACGGTTGAAACCGTCGTCTAGCCACACCAAACACGTTAAAACGTGTTCCAACAACCTGATTTATCAGGTTTGAGGTGTATAGACGACGGTTTCAACCGTTGGCGTTCCCATTAGCCATACACGGGTTATTTGTTTAAGGTTCATAAGTGGGTTATCAAAAACACTCAATGCTTACAAGGTGAAAGGTTGTTGCTAACCTGATTTATCAGGTTTGGGGTGTATAGACGATGGTTTACCTGTACCCGGTACGGGTGAACCATTGGCGGATTATAACCCTGCAAAAACTGAAGCGCACCTAGTCACAGGATATGATAACTTTAGTCGAAAAGCTCGGCGTAGAAGCCGCGAATATAATCTGGTAGCTGGTCGGGCTGGCCCATGATGCCGCTTGCCAGACCTGCGTACTGCTCCCAATCTATAATCGTACCATCTTCCAAAAACATTCCTTTAAAACCAGTGTGGGGGTCGCCGTGTTCGTAAACGTAGGCCAGTTCCGCCGCCCGTTTATAACGAGGGTCGCGTTCTTGGGCCAGACGTGTGACCATTTGGGAGAAAACGGTGCGTATCTGGTAATCGTTACGTCGTTCCTGCCACCAGGCATGGGCCAGTTCGTGAATAGCTGCTTCGGTTTGAGCCGTCATCAGTTCGACAAGTTTGGTATCGGGGTGCCAGAAGCCACCGCCCCGCGTATTACCAGGGTCGCGCACTTCGACTCGCACCCCATACCATTGTAGCCATTCCCAGGCCCGCGCCCGCAAAGGCAGTTCGGGCAGGTCTGGATGGATTTTTACCATCGAGCTACCTTCTACCTTGCGTCAGAAGGATTAACTACCACCGCTGTACCGTAAGCCAGCACTTCGGTGATGCCATCGGACACTTCGTTTGCATCGTAACGGAAAGCGATAATAGCGTTCGCGCCCATCTGAGCGGCGTGCTGCATCATTAAGTCGAAGGCTTCTTCACGGGCCGTTTCGCAAAGTTGGGTATAGATGGTGATTTTGCCGCCTACCAAAGATTGGAAACCTGCCCCGATATTGCCGATAACGCTGCGACTGCGGACTGTGATACCACGTACAATACCCAGATAACGCGAGATTTTAAGGCCGTTAAACTCGGTGCCAGTTGTCACCATTCCCCGGTCAAGCATCATACCGGGCGCACCCTGATAGCCATAACCAGACTGGGGCGGCGCACCATAATTAGGGGCAGTTCCACCTGGCCCTGCCGGGCCAGGCGGCGGGAAACCTGGGTTATAAGGTGGTTGCGACATTTTACCTCCTCACACTAAATTATTTATAAGGGTAGGGTTTAGCCAGAGCCGCTACCCACCGAATGCGGTCTTTTTGGGCTTTTTCGGCAAAGCGTGATACGTTATCCAACTCGGTTAGCTTGCCACTATCAAAAAAAGCATCCCAGGCTCTGGCGGCATTAGAGATGTCGTCGGCATATTCGTTGCTAATTTGTGACAGATAATAGCCACCCAAAGGCACGAATTGCGTCTTGAGCCGATTAGCGTACTGGCCCATCTCTACCACGGAAATATCGGTGCGGAGCAGTTTGTTTAAATCGGCCTGAGCCGGAATATCTCCGCGGCGATATGGTACAGCGACTTTGTTGATTAACAAATCCTGATAAGTTTGGAGCTTGTCCATCAACCCTTTAGAGTCGCTGATATATTGTAACACATCCGCAGGTGGTTTTCCGTTTTGCAAAGGCGGTATAGTGATGGCAGGTAAAGTAGTGGCCGAGGTTTGGCCCGTCCCCGCAACACCGCTTACATTGGTTGAAACAGGAGTCGCAGCGATTGTCGAGGCGGTTGTGGTTGTGGCCGGGACAGTAGTGGTACTGGCCGCCACAGTCGTAGCAAGAGCAGTCGTAACCGCCGCCGTCGTAACAGGCTGGGCCACCGTCGTAGCCGCGCCCGCCGTACCAGCCACTCCACTTGTAATCGTGGCATTGGTAGTGCCAGTCGCCGCAACATCGGTTGTAGTGGCCGCCGGAGTGTTGTCGGCTACCACTGTCGTAGTGTTATTTAGATTGGGGCGTATCACAAACTGGAAGACTAAGGCCCCTATCAAAACCAACACCAACAAAACCAACAATATCAGCGAAAGGGGATTAGTACGGCGGCGGCCCTTAGTAACTGGAGGCGGTGCCAGCTTTATTTTTTTGGGTTTGGGGGCTTTAGCAGTTCGGCCTGGTTTGGCAGCAGTTTGGGTCTGGCTCTGCGAACGCACACTATCGTCCAAAAGACCAGCCCGCATCTCCGCACCTGCATCATAATAGGTAGGAATGGCAGCAACCTGGGCAGCCTGCGCTGCTTGTTGGGCAGCCAGTTCGGGGTCAAGCTGACCCAAACGCACCCCACCGCCACCGCCCTGGAAGCCAGGAGTGGGCTGGCCTGTATAAGGGTCGCTGTTAAAGTTGGGCAGTGGGGGACGGGGTGGTGCAGACGACTCATTAGAGGCTGCCCAACTCGGCTGCCCAAAAGGTGGCGGCGGCACGGGCGGGGCTTCGTTCAAAGTGCCAGTATTACCAAACAAATCGGAAGGGCGCGAGGGAGGCGGAGCAGACGTAGCACCGATACCCATCAGTTCATTTTCGCTAAAGGGCGCGGGAGCGGAGGAAAAAGAGGGAGACGGAGGGGGGGGGGCAATCGTCGCCGCGCCTCCACCGCCATAACCCAATAGTTCTCCGGTATTCAAGCCACGCCCTGGACTGTAAGTAGCCGCGCTGCTGGACATCTCGCTACCCATATTCAAGCCGCGCTCTAGGCCACCCGCCGACTGCCCCAACATTTCCAACGCTTGACTGGCCCTGGTATTATTTGGATTAATCGCCAGCACCCGTCGCAAACAGGCCGTCGCTTCACTGGGCTGGTCGGTGGCAGCAGCCAGCCAGAACCAGGCTTCTTCGGATTGCGGCTCGGTTTTGACCACCTGCGCCAATAGACGTGCGCCTTCGCGCTTGTTGCCTGCCCGTACCTCGCCGATGCCTTGTTGTAACAACGTCTCGTTTTCCCCGTTCATCCTGCATCCCCTTGCTTATATTCGTGCTATATGTTTTTTGTTTGGGAGAATTATCTTGTTTGTTTTTGCTTACTTTTAGGGTCATTATGACACGATAATGCTGCCTAAGTATAAAGGCTATTTGCCATAACTAGCAATAGTAAATATAGGCCAGATTTCACAAACTATAATTATCGGATTGCCTGAAAGTGGTGGGGAAAGAGGGCGACGGGGAAGCCGAGACAGTCGAGGAGTCGGGTTTCAGATAATGGTCTAGCACATCATACACCGTCTGTAGTCGAAAGGGTTTGGTTAGCACCGCGTCAGCCTGCACTTCATCCAAATCTAGCGTGGTAGCTGTGCCGCTCAATATTACCAGAGGGATATGAGCTAAGGCTGGCTCCGCTCGGAGCAACTGTACCAGTTCATCTCCGTCCAGGTCGGGCATCTTAATATCGGTAAAAATCAAGTCGGGCTGTTGTTCACGGGCCAGTCGCAAAGCAGTTATTCCATCCGAGGCTACCAACGCTTGATGACCGCGTTTCTGCACCAGACGTGACAATAGACTTACAATTCCAGCATCATCATCCACAATCAACACTTTTCGCATTTGCATAGGTCAATCGGCGCATACCCTGTTGGCTACAGCAAGAGGACTATAACAGAAATATACCCTTCTGCTCCTTTCTACCCAACTTTTCACCGTTTCCTGGTTTCTTTTAAGATTAAAAATATTATACCATCTTATTACAAGCACTAATCGCTTCGCTACACCTTTGTTGGTACAAGCCTTGCTTCGTTAATAGTACGTTGAAAAACCGGAAACGGATTATAAAAAGCAAGGTTTTGGGAAGTGCTTCTCCAGACTGACGTATCTTTCGCACGACTAAACCAAATCTGGAGTTTGCGCCCCTAGACCCGTTAATGAGAGGAGTATTTTACAGTGGCTAACACAGCAGAAAATAATGACAACACCAAGAAGTTGGGCGAACTGATTAAGGACGTGCGGATAGCAATGATGACCACCCAGGAAAGCGATGGCACATTGCGTAGTCGCCCGATGGCAACTCAACAGGTCGAGTTCGATGGTGATTTATGGTTTTTTACCAGCGCGGACGCGGCCAAAGTCGAGGAGGTGCAGCAAGATCAGCACGTAAATCTTAGCTATGCCAAACCAAACGACGATACCTATATCTCGGTTTCGGGCAACGCGAAATTTGTGCGCGACATCGCCAAACAAAAGGAATTGTGGAACCCCTTTGTCAAGGCGTGGTTTCCCAATGGCCCGGAAGACCCCCAGGTGGCCTTGCTAAAAGTTGAGGTTGGGCAGGCCGAATATTGGGACGCGCCCAACAGCAAAATGGTGAAACTTGCTGGTCTTGCCAAAGCTTTAATTACAGGTCAGCCGCCCAAATTGGGTGAAAACAAAAAGCTCGATTTGTAACCCCACCTTGCCTTGACAAGCTTCTTTGGCTAACATAAGATGGTGGCAGCCTGATGACAAACAACTGCAAAAACGGCAAGGAGGCCACCTATGAGATTTAACCTGAGCGAAAATTTTACTTTTCCCAAAATGGCGACCATCCGCCAGAGTTTTTATTCTGCCCCACTGGATACCGCCCAAATTGGGCAAACGGTAGCTACCGAATTTGAAAAGGTCGGTTGGAAACAAAAAATTCAGCCAGGTCAGCAAATCGCAATTGGGGCTGGTAGCCGGGGTATCAGCAATATCGCCCTGATTATCAAGTTGGTGGTGGAGCAGGTCAAGGCAGTTGGGGCGCACCCGTTCGTCTTTCCTGCGATGGGCAGTCACGGCGGCGCAACCGACCAAGGTCAGGTAGAAATGTTAGCTTCGCTCGGTATCACCGCAGAATATTTGGGTTGCCCTATCAAAAGCAATATGGAGCCGATACAGTTGGGCAGTTCTACAACGGGGCTACCAGTCTGGTTAGACCGTAATGCCGCCGCCGCCGATGCGGTTATTGTAGTCAATCGAGTCAAACCGCATACTAATTTTCGGGGCGAAATCGAAAGTGGCCTCATGAAGATGCTTTCAATCGGCGCGGGCAAACAAAAGCAAGCTCATCAAATTCACTCCTTCGGAGTAAGCGGCTTGCACGACTATATCCCGGAGGTCGCCCGTGCCGTGTTAAAACTCGCCCCGGTTTTGGGTGGTATCGCCATTGTAGAGGACGGCTACCACCAGACCAGCAAAATTGTGGCCCTGTCTGCGGAAACGCTGGAACGCCAGGAAATCGAACTGCTCCGTGAAGCCAAACATAATATGCCCGCGCTGCCGCTCAAAGCCCTTGACCTGGTTATTATTGACCGGATGGGCAAAAATATTAGTGGGGCGGGTATGGACACAAATATTTTGGGACGCACGCGCTTGCCGGGCCTGGCTTCCTTCCCCGAACCAGATATTCAGGTAGTGGCTACGCTGGACTTAACCGAAGAGTCGCACGGCAACGCGGTAGGTCTGGGTCTGGCCGACTTGATTACCAGACGGCTGGCTGACAAAATAGATTTTTATGCCACCTATATGAACGCCCTGACTGGCAACGGCCCGCAGCAAGGAGCTACGCCTATCATCCTGGATACAGACCGTGAGGCCGTGCAGATAGCTCTGGAATATCTGGTTGGGCCGATTGGAGCAAGCCAGGTTAAGGTCTGTCACATCAAGGACACATTGGCCCTTGACCAGATACAGGTGAGCGAGGCCGTCTTGAACGAAATCAGGGGACGCGATGGTATCGAAGTCGTGACCGAACCTGCACCGATGGCTTTTGATGGAGCGGGGAATCTGGCGGCGATTGCGGGGCATTGAGGAAGTGAAAGGAGACTTTGTATGACCCTTAAAACTGCTAACCTTCCGGCAGATACAATCGAAAATCTGGAACGGCTCTACCCTATCGAAAATCCTGTCGAAGTCGAAATGTACCTGGAAAGGTATCCGCATTTAGTAGGTTTTTTACACGAGATGCACGCTAATGTCCGCAAGTTTTTTCCCGTCGAAGAACTGAAGCTGGCTTACAAAGCTACTACTAACAACGATACGGGTTGGTGGTTAGTGATAACCATTCAAGCAGTGGGTAAGGTCGGCGAGGCTTTAATGGCTTTCGAGGAACTCAAAGAAACTAAATGGTTTGAGACGCAAGAGCTAATCTTGGGCGACGAAGCTACGATTTACGTCCAGCACCGGGATTTACCAGTCGGCGACCCCTGGGACGATATTGAAAAGATGGTCGGCACAATTGACGCTCCAGCCGATTGGTACGACCATCATAAACACGATACACCGTCTAATGGGGCGGCTTTGTGAGTCGAGAGCGATTCTTTTTGGATACAGCCTTTATTCAAGCTTTACTCAATCCGCGTGACCCTTATCACGTTATAGCTCAAGCTATGCTGCCACGTACCAAAAAGGCAATTATGAATTGGGTCACGGAAGCTGTTTTGGCGGAGGTTGCGGACGCGCTGAGTGCAGTTGACCGATCTGAAGCCGTTCGGTTTATTAAAGACTGTAAAAGCATTAATAACTTCAGGGTGGTCACTGTCAGCCAACCTTTGTTCAGTAAAGCTTTAGACCTTTACGATAGCCGCCCCGACAAAACCTGGGGCATGACTGATTGCATTTCGTTTGTGGTAATGCAAGAGCAGGGTTTGACCTATGCCCTAACCACCGACACCCATTTCGTGCAAGCAGGTTTTCGGGCCTTGATGCTGGAGAATATTTAGAATTATACTCCCTAAAGATTTATCACCGGGTCGGTGCGATTGGGCGGGAAGGCCAGCTTAATATAGCGTTCAACGCTTGTGCGGTTGCGCGGGTCGGGCGCAAGCCCCATAATTTGCAACAAGCGGGTGCTATTAGAACCAGCCCGACTTTCTTCTACTCCAAAAGTATCCCGCAGCGATTGAGGCGTGACTTTTTTGTTGATGGTGGCTTCGCGGGCCACCCGTTCAACTAATTTATTCACCGATTGGGGTAGCATCTCGAAAAGCTTTTTGCCTGGCTTGAAATCGGCCACATATTTTTGAAAGGCGGGCGCAAATTCGGGCGAAGCAGTTAGCTTACGCTCCTTTTTTTGCCAACGTTTATCATCGTAATAGACATACACTACGGGGTTAGCCGCGTCCGCAATATCCACGTTTTCCGGCTGGACTGCCAAAAGCTCGGTGCGAGTAAAACCTAGCTTGAGCAAAAAGTAAACCATTAAGTAAGTGCGGCTGTTTTCCGCCTGGGCCGCTACCATCAAAGCCTCCTGCTCTGGCCCGGTCAGCACAATCGGGGTTTTGAGAGGCACAAACTCGGCGTAAAAATGGTCGGTAGGATCGCGGTCTGCTATCTTTTCAACTTTTATCAAATATTTGAACAACGCACCCAAAGAGGTCAGGCGACGTTTGCGGGTGGATTTCTTAGGGTTGATAGCCAAAAAGCCGGAAACGTCACTGGACGTTATTTTGTCAATGGTGCGCGGCCCGGCAAACTCGGCGAATGCGGCTAAATCATATAAATAACTAGCGACGGTGTTCTTAGGCCGATTAGTTTGCTCCAAATAGTGGCGAAACCACCAACGAGCTACGTCGAAACTGCTTTGGGCCGTCAAAGAAGGCACCTCTGTCACCACCCCAGTCATCTCGCCCTTGCTGTTGACTGTAAAAAGGGGGGGTTGTACAGCCTGCACCGTCGTAGCTGCTTTAGCCTCGGTCTGGACGCGCCGACTGCCCCTTTGGGACGAGATAAAGTTAGCCAGCGAGAGTTCGCGCTCGATTTGCTCATCATGGCTCAAGGTCGGGCGGACTTCTGTCCCCTCCAGCAAAGCCGCAGCCGGGTTATTAGCTTCGGTCTGGTTGGTTCTGGTTTTAGTTGGGGCAGACATAGCCGCTTTTTGGTTATTTTTGGCAGCACTTGCAGCAGGCGGGCGTGGCATCGGCCTTCTCCTTCAAATCGAGGTCATTTAGAAAATCGAAGGCCCACGCTTTCAATAATCAAGCAAGGCGACAATTTTCTTTCCAGCGTTTTAGCACGGGATACATCTACTTTCCATAACATTATGATATTAGCACATCTGTACATACTACGCAAGAGGTTTGCTGACCAATTTGCCCACTTTTCCACATTTTGCCCCAAGCTTTACACACTTCGCAACTTTTCTTGCGTTTTCTTCACATAAATAAGCTATGATTAAAAAGGCATCAGTCATCAGTCATCAGTTAGATGTAAAAACACGCTACGCTGAAAAAGTTTGGCTAATGGCTGATAGCTGATAACTAACAACTTTGGAGATAAAAATGAAAGAGATAATTGGATTTGCGCTAGGCACAGCGGTGTTGGCATTACTCTTTTGGCTGATGGAGGCTCTCTGGCCCGAAGACCGTACCCAACCAAAATGGCGCAGGGATAGCCTGACCGATCTGACTTATTGGTTTTTCGATAATTATGTGACGCGCATTCTGGCAGGGATTGTAGTAGTGGTAGCGATTGGCGTTACAGCCCGTTTCGTGCCGCGTCTATCGGTAGGGATGGTGGCTGCCCAACCGGGTTGGCTACAAGTTTTGGAGATATTGCTGCTGGGAGACCTGATTGGTTACTGGGTACATCGGGCTTTTCATAGCTGGTCAGGTTTATGGCCTTTTCATGCAGTTCATCATAGTCCTACGAAACTAGACTGGTTGGCGGCCGCCCGCTTGCACCCAATCAATAGCTTTGCCGACAAAGTAGCGGTCATTTTGCCCTTTTATTTTTTGGGCTTTTCGGGCAACGTGCTGGCAGCGTATGCCCCGTTCCTGGCAATTTACCCGATTGTGCTACACGCGAATGTACGTTGGAATTTCGGCCCATTTCGCTATCTGCTTGCCAGCCCCGCTTTCCATCGCTGGCATCATTCGTCCGACTTACAAGCTTTGAACAAGAACTTTAGCGGCCTTTTCCCGTTCGTAGATGTCATTTTCGGCACGGCTTATTTCCCGCGCTACGGCCACCCGCAGCGTTATGGTTTGCATAACGAACAGATGCCTGCCGGAATTTTACCGCAGCTGGCCTATCCTTTCAAACGAAAACAACCAGATTTGGACGAGTTTGGATTTAAGCATACTTAAACAAGCACTTCATCGCATACCTGGTTTAGTTTTACCAGGTAGCTCCGCCCGGAGGTTGGATCAAACCCAATTGGATACTCATTTCCAGCGTATCGGTATTAGCCCAATGCTCTACAAGTTTGCCATTCACCACGCGAATAATCCGCATTTCCGTCCAGGTGGCTTGTTTATTGGTGGCGGGGCTACCATACAACGCACCTTTGTGAGTGCCAGTAGTGGTAAGGCGCACAGCGGCCTGATTTTCGCTATCACTGATTACCTTTTCAACTTTGTAATGCAAATCGGGAAACGCACTCCGAAAATGGTCAAGGGTTTGTTTGACCCCTGTCAGTCCCGCGCCAGGGTCGTAAGCGTCGTGGTCAACTACCTGTTCATCAATCATCTGGTAAAAAGCCGCCATGTCACCTTTGTTCCAGGTGTCGTAAAAGCGGTTCACCCACTCTACCAAATCAGCATTTGTCATAACATATTGCTCCTTAGCTTACAATTTCGGGTGATAGGGGCGAGATTTATCGCGCCTCTACTTTTCGAGATGCTACTTTTTAAGTTGGAGTATTAGATTGCTCGGTTGAAGGTTTTGCTACTGGCTCTGTCAAAGATGACGGAACTACCGTTATAGTTGGGTTTGTGGTTTGAGCCGCAACCTCACTGTCTGGTGATTTTTCTTTGTTTACTAGGGGTGATACCTCCGGGTCGGGCGATATTTCCGACCCAGGCTCGGCAACTGGACTAACTGTTTGGGTATGACCAGACTGCTTTTGAGTTTGCTGGTTTTCAGTCTCCCTTTCAAGCGGTTGTTCTGTAGTATTTTGCTGCTCGTCAGGTTGAAATGGTTGGGAAGCCACCGAACTAGCTCCTTGTTTGGCTTGTTGGGCCTTCAGATCGGTCAAAGCAGTTTGCATTTGCTGCACCCATCCAGCCGCCTCTGTTTGCAGAGTCGTCTCGGTGAAATCTACCAATTTATCTATATTATCCTGATCAGATTGCTGGTCGGCTGTGAGCGCAATCCACCAACCTTTGATATTGTTGAGGCTAGAAGCGGCCTGATTATATTGTCGAACCGTATTCATCAACTGCATATATTCTATATAGGTAGTAAAGGCGGTGATAAGTGCCGTTGTGAGTGTAATAAACAGTTCACCCTTTAAGGCGGCCAAAAGGGTCCCTATACCACCCAATGCTACAGTCAAAAAGCGTAATATTGATAGATATTGATTTAATTCCCGCGCCCTCCTTCTGTAAAAATTTAGTTGGTCATCCAAACGTAAGGCAAGATAATCATTGGGGGTAAGGAAGCTTAGACCATCGTCTTTATAACTTTTGGCTGCCTGTCCCGGTTTTTTTCGAGACGCGCTAATTCTCTTTTTTACCTGGGTATGTAAGGCTACGTATTCCCGCTTTCCAGGCTCTTGCAAAGGCGTACTATTGACATCTCCCTGCGTCCACTGTTGATTGATGGCTTCTAGCATACTGGCGAGGCGGTTCTCGCGAGTGTTATTAGTTTGAATAAGTTGCTCCTCGCTGTAAATGCCGGAACGCATTCGGTAACGGAAGACTTCGCGTTTAATAGATTCGGTGGTGGCTCGGAGTAACACCCATTTATTACCTGGATTAAGCTGGTTGGTAATCGTAATCAGGACGGAGATAGTAATTGGCACAGATAACAAAATAATAAAAAGAAAATCCTGGAGTTGGATATTGCTGTTTCCAACAAAGGGTAGCCAGAGCGTTTTAGCCGCATTTGTGGTTTCTTTGGTGAAAGTTTGGAGAATTGCCAGCAAAGTAGCATATACACCCAAAGCTAAAATCCACCATTGCAGCCGCTTGAAAATGTACTGGCTGCGCTTTGAGTTGTAGCTGTAGAGTTGGCGTGCCTCTTCAGCTTGCTTGAGAATGTTGCCTACGCCTAGTTGAAGTATTAACTGACGTTCAAATCTTTCGGGACCTTCCTCAAGCTCAAAGAAATGCAATTCACCATCTTCGATGATTGAGGCCAGTTGAACATCTGCGATGAAGAAAGGTTTGAAGGGAGGCAGGAGTTTATTTTCATTCTTGGCCTGTCTGCGTAATGCGGCTTGCTGTACTTCGTAGGTATGCTTATCATCAACAAGTTTAGAAATAGCATCGGCGAGACCATCACTACCTTTAACAATAATGACAGGCCAGCCCAGCTGCACGCTTCTGGCTACTTCATCCTTGGCTACTTCATCGCCGTTGATTAAAAGAGTGATAACTTTAGCTTTCTTGCTCAATTCTTGGGCTAATTGATAAAGGGCAGGCACTTCACCACCCAATTTGTCAGATTTAACCAGCACAAAGTGAGTGTGATTTGGCTCCAGACAGTACCGGGTGATTTGCTCACTATCTCTTTCGGGACTATTGGGGGGCAAAATCACCTTGCCGGAAGGGGCTACTCCTAAAAGTGGGGTTGCTGCCCCTTGACCAGCTAAAGCTTTTCCTAACAAAGTATTTACGCCAGCATCAATCCCACCGTCAACAATCAAGCTTGTGTTAGTCCGGGCAGCACGGCTCAAACCGCGACTTAATAGTTGAGCCAGGCGTGACTGTAATTCAGGTAAGAAAGCTTGAGTTCCACCAAAAACTATAATCACAGAATTGACTGCTTGAAGTTCGCTTTTACCATCTGCTGAGACCAATCCAAGTTGTTGCAATATAGCAATAGGTTCGGTATGAGTTGACATTTCGACCATACGGGCTTTTTGTCCGTCGGGAAAGGTAATTATAGTAGGAGTGGGTATTGTATGAGGATTATCTTCCTGGGTTGATGCCATTGTGATACTCCTTTTATTGGTTAAATTGAGATAGAACGCGGTAGGAGGGTGTCCAGGTGGCACCGGTTCTTTTGTATAGACCTGGCTTATTTAGTCATAATTAGCTCACGAATTATACCACGCTTTGTTAGTTTTCAAACACACTCCCTAAAAAATTAAACGGTGCGACGGGCCACATCGAGCTTTGCCCCTGCCCTTCTAAAGGGCTGGCCTGGTAATGTTGCTTGTCGAATATAAACTAGACCTCCGCTCTGGCTAGTTCACGAGTCAACTGCTCCTGAAAACGGCGGCGTTGTACTAGCTTGCTGATGAGGCCATATTGTGGGGATATTACCAGCCCAATGATGAAGAAAACTGTCGCCACCACCACCACTCCGGCACTGCCCGCTACGTTGGCATAATAATCCAGGTAGATACCAACTATACTAGAAACTATGCCCAAACCAATCGCGACGGGCATCAAAACATAAAAGCGGTTGGTAAACAGGCGGGCCGTAGCCGAGGGCGTAACCAGAAAGGCTAGCACCAGAATGTTGCCGACAGCGGGCAGACTGACTACTACTGTCGCCGCAATGATGATATACAAAAACAGTTCTAGTCGGGCCACAGGCAAACCCATTGCCTGTGCCATCTTCACATCGAACGAACTCAGCAAAAGCTCTTTACGTAGCGCAAAAATTGCCCCTAGAATCAGAACTGCTAGACCAGCTGTCACAATTAAGTCCTGGTTAGTGATGCCCAAAATGTCGCCAAACAAAAAGCTCTCCAGACTACGTCCATAACTTTTGAGGCTGCTCAGTAATACCACGCCTAGCGAAAAAGCTCCGGTGAAGATAACTCCGATGGCCGAGTCTTCGCTAACCTGTTTGTTGCGGGTGATAAAGGCGATAAAGATAGCTACTATTAACCCTGAAACAAAAGCACCCAAAAAGAAGTTAGCCCCAACTAAAAAAGCAATCACTACACCTGGAAAGATGGCGTGGGTCAGGGCATCTACGATAAAGACCAGACCGCGCAGCACAATATAGGTGCCGACTACCCCGCCAATTACGCTGATTAGCAACAGTTCCCACAGCGCGTTTTGCAGTAACTGACCGCCAAAAGCCGAATTAAACGGCTCTAGCAACCAATCCCCCACATTCTTGATAATATCGCTCATTGTTCGACAATTCTCTCGTTGAGGTACTGATAAATACTGTCACTCGTTTTGATACGATAGCAATAGCTGCCTGTTTTGTCAAACTAGCCAACTGGCGTAGCTGTTCAGAGTTGGGTAAGCGATTTTAAATGTAGGCGGCGCGTCCCCGCGCCAGCACGATACGCAAATTAGCCAGCATAGCGGGTGTGCGGACGCGCCGCCTACATTTAAGGGTAAATCTGAACAGTTACCAACTGCTACTCTGGCAAAAATTTCGCCTGTTTCATTATTAAGCCAAAACAGGCGAAGCCAAGCCTGCTATCAACCTTTAAGAGGAGAAACCGGCCACCATATTCTTAGCGTTAGATAACTCCATTTTCAAATAAGTATCACCATCGCTACCCGAAATACCCAGGGCATCGCCGTACAAGTTGGAGTAGATTTTGATACCGGCTGCCTGCGCTACCTGCTGCGCTACCTTTGGATTGATAGTAGTTTCGGTAAAAATAGCTTTAACGTTGTTGGCCTTGATATTTTTAATCAGGTCATTGATTTCCTGGGGGGTGGGTTGAGCCGCATCGCTAAAGTTAGGGATTATTTCACCTACGACTGTGATGCCAAATTCGTCAGCAAAGTAGCCAAAAGCGTCGTGGTTTGTGACCAGTTTACGGTTGGCCGGGGGAATAGCCGCAAAGATGCCAGTGATTTGGGTTTTGAGGTCGTCCAGCTGTTTTTGGTAGCTTTGAAGCTGGCTCTGGTAATATTCGCGTCCCGCCGGGTCAGCCTGTTCCAGCCCTTTTTCAAGAGTAGCTACAATAATTTTAGCGTTATCTGTCGAGTGCCAAATATGAGGGTCGCCCGCTTTCTCGCTATCGTCTTTACCAGCCCGCAGCTTGATGCCCTGCGATAAATCTACGATGGGAGCTTTGGTGCCGCTGTTGGTAATAATCTTGTCCAACCAGTCGTCCAGACCCACTCCGTTTTTGAAAACTACCTGGGCTGCTGCCGCGTTTTTGGAGTCAGTGGCATTCGGGTCATAATCGTGGGGATCATCATCAGGTCGTAGAATTTGCGTCACCGTAACTCGGTTGCCGCCTATAGTCCGGGCGAAATCGCCAGCCTGGGTAGTGGTAGCCAGTACCTTAATCTTGTTGACAGGAGCGGTAGCCACTACTGCTGGATTGTTAGCTATAGTAGTAGTGGCAGCTGCCGTTACAGTCGTCGCACTGGTTGTAACAGAGGCGGTAGTAGCTACCGAAGTAGTCATAATAACCGCCACAGGCGTAGTGCCAGTCGCCGAAGTGGTAAGATTAGGGGTAGCCGTATCACCACAGGCGGCTAAAGTCAGTGCTAGGAGTAGCACTACCAGCCCAAGCCACAGCCCTGGCTTCTGGCTCTGGTTAGATTGAGCCAAACCAAATTTTTTCATCGTGTCTCCTCTCCTTAAAAATTTTCAAAAGTTAGCTATCTGATACAAACTATCAGTGTCGGATAAAAAGAAACCTGATTTTGGGGGTTGGTGTCAGTTCATTTCAAAAGTAGCAATCTACCAGCACTAATTACTACCACCGTTAGCAATGTTATCAGTGAGAGCCGCACCATTTTGACTCGTATCTGGATTAGAAACGATAGTATTATCATTCGTAATGATATTAACTACCAGTTACTAAGTTAGTATAAAGTACGAACTTTGATTTGTCAAGGCAAATTCTCGCCAATTGAGTTTTGTTATCAATGACCAGTTTTCAAATAATAATGAAAAGCTACCATTCGCGTTATAATAAATGGTAGCACTGGTATAAGAATTGCACCTGTGAAAGAAGGATACTATTCGGACAAGATTGCAGCAAATAACAAACAAAAGGACGAGGCAAAATAATGTCGGGTGGACGTGTTTTGGGCATAGTTTTAAGAGTGGTTGTTCTCTACAGTTTGCTTTTGGTCGTGGTTGCTTGTGGTGGTGTTAGCCAGCCTCCAGTTACATCAGGGCAGAGTCCCCAATCGGTGAGTGAGAGACAAACCGCCGCCGTTACCAATAGTCCCGACTATACACCCAGACCGCCCACCCCGGCTGGCACGCCGGGCGGCAAGAAAAGTCTGCCGGACGAAGTGAAAGCTCCTTTTCAACAACTGACCTTGGCCGATTTGCCTGTTACCACCTATATACCGCCCGTTGGTCAAATCAACCAGCCCGTCCAGGTTTTGTTCGTGCTGCACGGAATGTACGATAAAGGTAGCCGCTTTAGCTTGCCTCTACAATCTTACGTTATCAAAAACCATCTGCTGATGCTGGCCCCCACTTTTACTTATAACACCAACTTCAAAGACCCCAACACCGTCAAGACCGAGGATATAAAGCTGGGTGCCAAACTTAACCAAATACTGGTCGAAGTGACTGCTATTTCGCACCAGAACCTCAATGGCAAAGCTTTACTCTACGGGTTCTCGCGCGGCGCACAACTGGCCCACCGCTACGCCTTGCTTTATCCGACGCGAGTAGCTGGGGTGGCCGTGCTTTCTGCCGGGGCATACACTCTGCCCGAAGCCAACTTCAACAACCAACCGCTACCCTTTCCCTATGGTATCAGCGACCTGAGCAATTATACGGGCCAGCCTTTTGACGGGGCCGATTTTGATAAAATCCCTTTTTGTATCGAAGTAGGGGCGTTGGATACCGACCCCAAAGCGGTCTCACCAAAGTGGAACGCTTACATTGGCCTTAACCGGGTGCAGCGCGGTCAAAACTTTTATAACGTGCTGCACCAGGAAGGTAATCCAGCCCGATTCTCGATTATATCTAACACCGGACACTCGGCTAACGCGGCGATGACCAACGTAGCCGAGGACTTTTTCCAGCAGCTATTACCAGCCGCGTAAAGGGGTTGGTTAAATCGGGAGCGGCGCACCGGGCGGAACGGGGCCGGGCGAAGGGATTGGTTCTGGCCCACCGGGAGCGGGTTCAGGGAACGGCACCGGATTAGGGCTGGGGAAAGGTTCAGGGCGCGGGTTAGGGGTCAAATCAAACATATCAAATTTGGTAAACATTATGTTCTCCTTCTGTGTCAGCTGTTGCCAGAAGCGGCCAGCCAAACAACTATAAGCTGATAAACAACCTGCAAATTCCGTACCAGCTTTGCCGCAGCCCAAAAATAAAGCGACCCTGGTGGGCCGCTGGCTGGTTTGCGTTAAAAGAGAGTATTCGACTTTGCCACTTGCTTTGTGCCCGCGTGGTTTTCAAACCAGCAAGCGCAAAGCAGGGTTTGGTGTTAGCTAAGTCGGGGTATATCCAAAGGAAAAGAGTCAGAACGTACCGTCACGTTGCCATAGCTGGGTTCGCACACCGTTAGATAATATTCTTGAGTACAGGCCGCGTTCTACTGACCGCGCTGCCGGTAACGCAAGAATGGTGGTATCTCCAAATCTTCCCCGTTGGCTGCTGGCCGATACGCTGGATAAGACGGCTGCGGTTGCGACTGAGGCTGCGGTTGCGGCTGCATCGGATATTGATAATTCATCTCCTGACGTATAGGCTTGATTTGCGGCTTGCGAATCTGGTCAAAGCCCGTCGCAATCACGGTCACTTTCACGTCCCCGTTCATACGCGGGTCAATCACCGAACCGAAGATGATATTGGCTTCGGGGTCTGCCGCTTGCTGGATAATTTCGGCGGCCTCATACACCTCCAGGATACCCAAATCTTCGCCACCTGTAATATTGAACAACACCCCGCGTGCGCCTTCAATCGAAAGCTCCAAAAGCGGGCTTTCAATCGCGTTGCGAGCCGCGTCCACGCAACGGTTATCGCCCGAACCGTGACCCACCGCCATCAATGCCGAACCTGCCTCACTCATAATGCTTTTCACGTCGGCAAAGTCCAAATTTATTAAACCAGGCACGGTAATCAAATCCGAAATACCCTGGATACCTTGCCGCAGCACATCGTCAGCGATACGGAAGGCATCCACCATCGTGGTCTTTTTGTCGGCCACCTGCAACAAGCGGTCATTCGGGATGGTAATCAGAGTATCCACGTTTTCCTTGAAGCGGTTGATGCCTTCCTCGGCGGCGGCTTTGCGACGGTTGCCTTCAAAACTAAACGGCTTCGTCACCACGCCGACGGTCAAAGCTCCCACCTCTTTGGCAATCTGGGCAATCAGTGGGGCCGCGCCTGTGCCTGTACCACCACCCATACCAGCCGTAATAAAAATCATATCCGCGCCGCGCAAAGCATCGTACAGTTCTTCGCTGCTTTCTTCGGCTGCCTTCATACCAATTACCGGGTTGCCGCCTGCGCCCAAGCCCTTTGTCACTTTGTCCCCAATGCGAAGACGGTTTTCAGCCTGTGAATACAGTAAAGCTTGAGCGTCGGTGTTGACGACATAAAATTCTACGCCGCGCAATTCTCCTAAAATCATCCGGTTGACCGCGTTCGAGCCGCCACCGCCGACACCCACTACCTTAATTTGGGCAAAGCTGTCCAGGTCGCTGCTGCTACCCTGACCCGCACCTTGCGCGTTACCTTGATTTGGTCGTATTGCCATCGTTATACTCTCCTTTTGATAAACCCCTGCTAATCTACAAACCAGTTTGTTGCTTTTGACTGCTGCAACTTGACTTCTAAAAGCTAACGATTGGCAGCTAGTGAGTGCCGACTCACGTCGGGATACTGCTAAAATCAGCACTCATCGGCTACTAATCGCTTATTCTATTTTTGTTTAAGGTAGAAACTCGCGCAGCCAACCCCGAAACTTCTTGCCCACCCCGGCGTTGGAACGTGGCCTGTTCCCTTCACCGACGGCAAAAGCCCGCGATTGCGGTTGCGACATCTCTACGTTATTCAGGCGGCGCACCCCCCACAGCATCAAGCCGATACTGGCACTGTAGGCGGGCGAACCAAGCGCATCGGTCAGGCCGTTCAAACCACGCGGCACACCGACACGCACTGGCACAGACGCTTTGAAAACACTTTTAGCGGCATCGGGCAACCCCGGTAGAGCTGCGCTCCCGCCCGTTATCACTACTCCAGCTGGTATCAAACCGTCGTAGCCGCTTTTTTTGATTTCGCTTTGTACCATCTCAAAAATCTGCGACACCCGCGAATGAATAATAGCGTTGAGCAAACCAGGTGTAATTTGCTGGGACTGGCCGCCTTCGACGGTCTGCACTTCGATATACTGCTCGTCTGTAACTACGCCTTCTTCTTGTTTCTGCTTGAGACTACCTACCGCGTTGCCATAGCCACTATAGTATCCAGCGTAGTAGCTGCTACCCTTCGGCACGCTGGCATCACCGTAACGCGCCTTCAAACGCTCGGCGGCGTTCAAATCGGTACGTAAAACGATGGCGATGTCGTTGGTGATGTGGTTGCCGCCGACGGGCAGAACGGCGGTATGCCAAATCGAACCGTCAATATAAATAGCGATGTCGGTTGTGCCAGCCCCCATATCCACTAAACACACGCCCAGCCGCTTTTCGGCTTCAGCCAATACCGCTTCCCCTGCTGCCAACGGCTCAAGCACCATTTCGTCCACTTCCAGGCCCGCCCGTTGCACTGCTTTGAGCATATTGTTGATGGCACTGGTCGCGCCCGTCACGATATGGGTTTCGACTTCCAGCCGATAGCCGCTCATACCGATGGGGTCGCGCACACCGTCCTGCCCATCAATCACAAAAGTGCGAGGAATGACGTGCAGAATATCGCGTCCGGGCGGCAAAGCTACAGCGCGGGCGGCGGCAATAGCCCGATCCACGTCCTCGTAGCTAATATCGCTATCGCTTTTGGAAATATCTACCACCCCCCGGCTGTTGACGCAACCAATATGGCTACCAGCCACCCCCAACAGGACTGAACCAACCTTGAGACTCGCCAGCTTTTCAGCTTTAGCGGTGGCGGCGGCAATGGCGGAGGCAGTCTCCTCGATGTTGACCACCACGCCCTTGCTCAAACCCTGGCTCGGTTCCACTCCCACACCCGTGATACTAAGATGGTTGTCGCGTCCAATTTCGCCAATCAAAGTGCAAATTTTGGAACTGCCTACGTCTATACCTGCGATTATTTTTGCTTGATTTGCCGGCATTTATTTCTCTTTAGAAGTTTTCAGTTTTCAGTCGTCAGTTTTCAGTAAATTCAGAGCTATCAGTTTTCCGTCGCCAGTTGTTAGTCAGCTATAGATCGCCAATGGATAAATCCATCGTCTATTTGATTCCAAACCTACTAAAGTAGGTTGAAAGACCCAGCCCTAATCTAGTTTGTCAGGTTTTGCACTGAATAGACGATGGTTGCCTGCACCCAATATGGATGTGTCCATTGGCCTTTTTTGTTCGACTGACAACTGACGACCAACGGCTGAAAACTGATAGCTACTGCACTGCGGGCCGCGAAGTCCAACGTAAATCCGCGAACTTCCATTTAACACTACTATCGGCCAAAAGCCCTTTCAAAATGCTGATTTTCTTGTCCAGTTCATCGCTCGTCCCAAACAAAGCTTGCCATTTACCGTCTTTGCTCACGGCGGTCAGACCGTTGACAGGCGAATAGTCCAATGAAGCAAGCTCAAAACCGTTTTGGGTCAGCCCCGGTAATAGTAGCTGCACGCTTTGGACGGCTACCGCGTCAACCTTGTCCCCCACCTTTAGCTCGCGGTTATCCAGGCTATTGATGACCGGGAATTTGGCGGCTTCGTCCGGCAACGTTGGCACCGCTTCCAAAACCATGCCCTCTTTATCCACCAGATAATTGGTTGAGCCGATTTTCCAGTTCACCGCTTCCTGCCGTTCCACCACCTGCACGTTTAGCTGGTTGGGCAGAGCTTTTTCCACTTTCGCATCCAACACGTAGGGCAACTGTTTGAGCTTATCAGCCACAGCCTTTTCGTCCAGCAAAAAGACGTTGGTTTTATCTACCCCCGTTTGGGCTATCACACCGGGTACATCCAGAAAATGACTACCATTCAGTTTGACCTGGCTAATCAGGAAATTGGGCGCAGTCAGCAGCCAGTAGCCCAACACCAGCAAACCAACCAAAGCCAGCCCACACACAATCCGGGTCAGGTTCAGGCCCGTCCAAACGTTATAACCGACGCTACGTATCACCCGCGAACTGGTGCGCCCGGTACTGGCAAAGCGAATAGTTGGGCGCGGCGCAGCAGGCCGTTTAGCCTCACCTCGCTTACGAATAATACGACGGACGCGACGGGGACGTGGCTCGTCCGCCCCCGCCTCCAAATCAATCACGGCTACCGGGCGGGCTGGACGGCTGGCAAAGGTGTCAACCTCGTCTTGCCGCCGGGTATAACGCCGCCGCAACGGGCCAGAAGCAGCTTGGCGGCGAGAAAATTCTCCTGCTTCTGACCTGGTTTGCGGTTTGCGCCCCTTAGATTGTCGGGTGTTTTCGTCCATAAATTCCTATAGTCTTCAGTTCTCAGCTATCAGTTTTCAGTCAGATGTAGGCCGACAATGGATAAATCAATCGTCTATTTGACTCCAAACCCACTAAAGTGGGTTGCAAAACCCACCCTTCAACTCGATTCATTGCCTCTTATCTTGCTAAAATGTACCCCAATGGATAAATCTATAGGAAACTATGGTTTGACTGATGACTGACAACTGACAACTTTACTGCGGATACAATTCGCTTTGGCTCTTGTCAGCGTGCCGCTCCAAAGCCAGTTCGATCAATCGGTCAAGCAGTTGCGTATAAGGCAAACCGCTGGCTTCCCACATCATCGGGTACATACTAACGGGCGTAAAACCTGGTATGGTGTTGACCTCGTTCAAATAAATCTGGTTCGTGTCTTTGTCCATAAAGAAATCCACGCGGGTCATTCCAGCACAATCCAGAGCTTTAAACGCTTCGACGGCCATCTGGCGTAGATGGTCACTGATTTCGGCTGGTATCTGGGCCGGAATATAGAAAGCCAGATTATTATCTTGATATTTGGCTTCGTAATTGTAAAAATCGTGACCTTGATAAACCATCTCGCCCACCACCGAAGCTTGCGGCTCATCGTTGCCCAAAACCCCCACCTCCAGTTCGCGCGGGTTGCAACCTTTTTCAATCAAGAGCTTGCGGTCATAACGGCTGGCCGTGTCCAAAGCCGTAATCAGTTCGTTACGATTGTTGGCTTTGCTCACACCCACGCTGCTGCCCATATTTACTGGCTTGACGAAACACGGAAAACCAAGCTGGGCTTCGATGCTGGCTAATAAACCATCACGGTTGTGCGGGTCATTGGCGGTTTTTTGCCAGTCGCGCCGCTTAACCTGGGCATAATCAAGCAAGGGCAGACCGTGCGCCTTAAAAACATCTTTTTGGGCCACCTTGTCCATCCCGACAGACGAAGCCAACACCCCCGAACCCACATATGGGAGACCAGCCAGTTCGAGCAAACCCTGGAGCGTGCCATCTTCCCCATACGGGCCGTGCAGAATCGGGAAAACCACGTCAAGCGGTTCGCCAAAATGAATCGCTGTGCCGGGTATCGCCTCCACAATTTCGGCCAGACCGCGCCCGCTTTCGGTAGGGTCGCCCAAAATAGCGGCGTGGGTCGTGTTGTCGGTGGCGTTGGGGTCGGCAAACGAAGCCATCAACGCGGCTGGGTCAATCGGTCTGTCGTCGGGAGCTTCAAGTGGCAGCCAACGGCCCTGGCGCGTGATACCAATAAGAGTTACATCGTACTTAGTGTAGTCCAACGCCGCCAGCACTGCTTTGGCCGAAGTCAGCGAAACATCGTGTTCGGCACTGCGCCCACCAAACAACAACCCTACCCGTATTTTCTTTGGTTTACTTGTCTCCTCGGACATCTATTCCCAGTCTCCCAAAAGTTCGACTTCCAACTCCAATTCGACCCCGCTTTGTTCCCGCACCGTCTGCTTGACTAAATTTATCAAAGCCAGCACGTCCGCCGCCATTGCTCCGCCCATATTTACCACGAAATTAGCGTGTTTGGGCGAGATTTGTGCGCCCCCAACTTGCTTGCCTTTAAGACCTGCCTGCTCAATCAAACGTCCGGCGGCAGGCAGGGGCGCAGGTGGGTTTTTGAAAATACTGCCCGCATTCGGCTCTTGAGGCTGTTTGGCCCGTCGCCAGTTAGTCATTTCGTCAATATGCGTTTTTATCTCGGTTTTATCACCTTGATGTAAATGGAACTCCGCCCATAATATCAGTTCGTTACCCGTGTCACCCGACGCGGCTTTGTCCATCCCGACCCGTTCCCGCCAGCGACTATGCCGATAAGCCAGTCCCATTTCGGCAGGCTGCAAAATCTGACGGCGTAGCTCAAACTCGGCGGGGGTTAAAATTTGGCGTTCGCCTGCCATTGTCGCTACCGCCACGCGAGTCATCACGGTAGAAAAGTCGCCGCCGTGCGCCCCAGCGTTATTGACCACCCCGCCCCCCACGCTGCCGGGAATAGTAGCCGCGAACTCAAAGCCCGACCAGCCATCTTTCGCTACCTTGCGGGCCACGCTCCCCAACACCGCCCCCGAACCCGCCTTGAGCAACGCCGTGCCGTCCGGCAATATATCCAAAGTTACCTCAGTCAGACGGTTTTCGATCACGAGGCCGCGCCAACCCAAATCCGAAATCAAAATATTCGTGCCATTGCCCAAGACCAAAACCGGAATTTCCCGGCTGCGACAGATTTTCAGCACCGCCAGCACGGTAGCTTCATCGGTCACACGGGCCAAAAAATCAGCAGGGCCGCCAATCCGAAACGAAGTATGCCGGGCTAACGGTTCGTTTTCGTGCAGGTTCGCGCCCAAAACTTCTAACAGCGCGTTTTTATCTTCAACTGTTGCCCGATACTTTACCAACATTCCTTACAATTAAGCCTCTGGTTGCCCAATCCAATCTACCCAATCAAAAAGAATACTAACTTTGAGCTTAAAGCCCGGTAGCACGTTCCCACCATCTAATTCATCATCTGAAAGCAACGTTTTGATTTTTTGGCCTGGGCTATGAACAAATACTTGCTGATCAGGAGGAAATATTACCCATATCAAAGGCACGCCAGCTTCCCGATATTCTGCTACTTTGTTCGACACATCAAACCAAACATCGGTACGCGAAACCACTTCTACGGCCAAATCTGGTGGAAATGGGAAGGCATCGTTATAATCAACCCCGACCAGACGCGACTTGTTTACAAAAGACACATCGGGTCTGCGGGCAGAATTTGGGTCTTTAACCGGGTCAAAGACGAAAGCCGCATTCGATGATACCAGACCTAAACGGTTATCGGTTGCAAATGCCTCCATATAACGACTAAGTCTGGAAATAATTGTGCCGTGTCCAATACTTGGGCCTTGCATATCGAGAAGCTTTCCTTTCACCAACTCATACTGCTTGCCGTTGTCGGGTAGAGCCATATATTCTTTAAGAGTGTAAGTTTCGGCTGTATCAATTATTCTCTTTTCGGCTTCGGTAGAAACAAGTTCTACTGATCTTTCCCGTATTGCTGTCGTCATAATTTATGCACTTCCCAAAGCTTCTAATACCACATCGCCCGCGCTTATGCCTTTGGTTGCTGTTCTAACATACTTTCCCAATCGAAAAGTGCGCTAACTTTCAGCTTAAAGCCCGGTATCACGTCCGAACCGTCTAGCTCATCATCTGCCAATAGCATTTTGACTTTTTGGCCCGCACTATACACAAATACCTGCTGTTCAGGTGGAAATATCACCCACACTAGCGGTACACCTGCTTCTTTATACTCAACTGTTTTGTTGGATACCTCAAACCAAACGTCGGTACGCGAAACCACCTCTACAGCCAAATCAGGCGGGAAGGGAAAGGCATCGTTATAATCAACCCCAACCAGGCGTGACTTGCTTACAAAAGCAACATCAGGACGACGCGCGGAATTTGGATCTTTAATTCGGTCAAACACAAAGGCAGCATTTGAAGATACCATGCCCAATTGCTTGCCAAATACAAACATATTCAGATAAGCACATAAAGTAGCTATAATTGTTCCATGACCTGCGCTTGGCCCTTGCATTTCAACTAGCTTTCCTTTCACCAACTCATATTGCTTACCGTTATCGGGCAAAGCCATATACTCTTTAAGAGTGTAAGTTTCGGCTGTATCTATCATTCTTTTTTCGGCGGCTGTAGAGCTAGTTTCTACAGGCATCTCTTGTACTGCTGTGGTCATAATTTAGGCACTTTCCAAAGCTTCCAATACTACATCGCCGACCTTCCACACATCGCCCGCGCCGAGCGTCAGAAAAACGTCGCCTGGCTCTAAAAGGTTGAGCATCTCCTGAGTGGCGTTGTCGTGGGTCAGGGCCACCTCACTTTTGCCCGCGTGGTTCATACGGCTCAACACATCCGCGCTGCTAATACCCAACGTATCGGTTTCGCGCGACGGGAAAATCTCCATCAAACGCACGATGTCAGCGTCCCCAAAAGCCGTGCCGAAATCCTTGAGCAAATCCTTAGTGCGACTGTAGGTGTGTGGCTGGAACAGAGCTACAATCCTACGCTCCGGGTAACGAGCGCGGGCGGCTTTAAGCGTCGCCTTGATTTCCGTCGGGTGATGAGCGTAATCATCTACAATCGTGATACCCCCTGCGTCGCCCTTAACTTCAAAACGTCGCGCCACGCCCCGAAAACTCTCGAACTGTCTGGCTAAATCGTCTGGGTTAATTTGCGGTGCCACCAGACGGCACAAAGCCAGGGCTGCCAGGGCGTTGAGAACGTTGTGCATCCCCGGTATCGACAGCCGGATATTAGTCAGCCGCCCATAATGATGCCAGACCAGGAAATTGTAGCCGCCCGCCTGATTCAGCTTCATATCGGTAGCCCGCCACTCGTTACTATATTTAGTGCCATACAAAATAAAGCGGGTGCTGCCGCCCAAATCTTTTTTCAGGGACAACGCCAGGTCAACCGCTTTATCATCGTCGCCACACAATAAGATGCGGCCTTCCGGTCTGACGTTATCGGCAAACTCCCTGAAAGCCTCTTGCAACGTCTTAAAATCGCCATAGTAATCGAGATGGTCGGCTTCGATATTGGTAATGATGGCAACCTGGGGTTCAAGTTGCAAAAAGCTACGGTCATATTCGTCCGCCTCGATTACCGCAAACTCGCCCTTGCCCAAATAGCCTGCCGTTCCTAAACTTGAGGCCACTCCGCCAATCACAAAAGTCGGGTCTAGTCCCACACCCCGCAATACGTGGGCCACCATCGCGGTGGTAGTGGTTTTGCCGTGTGTTCCAGCGACAGCGATACAACGTTTGGCGTTGGCGATTGCTCCCAAAAGCTCGGCGTTTTTAATGACCGGGGTATTTTGGGCCTGGGCTGCCGCAATTTCAGAATTATCTGCGGGGGCTGCGGGGGTAGTCACCACCAGGGTCGCACCTGCTACGTTGGCCGCAGTGTGGCCCGTGCTAACTTTTACCCCTTGCGCCGCTAAATCAAAGGTGGCCGCCGAAGCTATCAAATCGCTACCGCTCACCTGACCGCCCATTTGCAACAATATCCCGGCCAACGCTGCCTGCCGCGCCCCACCGATACCCACAAAATGCACGTGAGCCAGATTATAGTTTTCGAGCCGGGCTGTTTGTCCTGCCATTAGCTTGAATACTCCAGTTATTTTATTTGACCAAGTTAAGCTGCCAGGCGAATATGGCTATCATTACTGTAGTTACGGCCAAAAAAAAGATTAAGCCTAACCTCAATTGCACTCTAGTGACAGTAGGCGGCTTGGCAAAAGTTACATAAAGTATATAAAAGAATTGCATAATCGCAATAACTATAGGTACCCATAAATTCCAACCGAATAAAGGCAAATCCTGCGACTTAGATACCACATGAATGTCTGCCCCCGAAAATGGCAAATTTGACCCGGTCAAAGACGGAATGACAAAGTTGGCATTTTGCAACAACGGTATATCCAAAGTACCATTTACTATCAGTAACAAAAACCTTAAAAAAAACGATAATAAGAAACCAACACTCAACACTCCAATGATACCGCTCAACACATTGCGTCGGGGTGGTTTGTCACCTGGTTTGCCTTTCGGTTTACCTGTTACAATCGCATAACTCATGAGAGCAATCACAAAAAACATGATAAGTTCAGTAGTTTGTGTACCGTGATTGGCAGCTGTGTTGGGTAATTTTGGTTGCCACACTGCCGTATCTGGATTAACAGCCAAACCCTGCGAACGTAAGCGCGTCAAAATAAAACCCGAAGCGGCGTTATAAATGTTTACAAGCAAGTTGAAAAGAAAATCAGTCGAAAACGTTAGAAACGCACCTATGATTAAAATATCGGCCCACAAAAATTCTTTGAACACACTACGTCTGGAGGTACGCAAGAAAGCGAAAACTAGAAATATAATACAAACGATACCTAGAATTGTAACCTGCCAAATTACCATACCAATTTAGCTTTCTTACCCGGCAAAGCACTTGCAGCCCTTGTTTCTTTTACCTGTCATTTGTCCCCGTTGTCGCGACGGTGAGCTTGACTGTAGGTTTTAGCCCAATCCCGACGCGGGCGGCGTGATTTCGGTTTGATGTCTTCAACCTTCATATCAGGCCGCTGGGCTTGATAACTCAAATAGCTGGCGACAGCCGGGCCAGGCAAAGCTTCCTGCAATTGGCTATCTTCGCCCTCATCCTCAGCTTGACGACTAGCTGGCATCTGATAGCTTTGGGTCTCACGCTGCCGGGTGGCCCGCACCTGACGCAGCTGCTCAAGTTCGTGCTGACGACGGGCGGTTTCGCGTTCCCTGCGCTGTTTGGCTTCCCATTGGCTCTGGCGATGGCTTAGTTCCGCCGCTTCTTGTTGTTCACGGGCGGCAGTCTGCGCCACTAATGTCTCTTTACGAGCGCGTTCGTCATCACGGCGTTGGCGGGCATTCGAGCGGCTTTCGCGTTCCAAACGACGCATTTCTTCTAGTTCCAGCTGGCGCGGGTCTGGTACGGTCTGGCGTGATACGTTTAGCAACAAGCCCAACGCTATTAGCGTGACCATCAGGGACGAACCGCCATAACTGATAAAGGGTAACGGCACGCCTGTGAACGGCACAGTGTTGGTGATAACGGCGATGTTGAGAAACGCCTGAACCACAATATAAGTCGTGATGCCTACTCCAATTAACCGCCCAAAACCGTCCGGTGCATGAAAAGCCGTCCTGAAACCGCGCCACGCGAACATCAAAAACAAAATTACTACCAGGCTCGCGCCTACCAGCCCTAATTCCTCGCCAACCACGGCAAAGATACTATCGGTATTGACAGTGGGCAACCAAAAAAACTTTTGCTGGCTCATACCCAACCCGCGCCCGAAAATCCCGCCCGAACCCAGACCCATCAACGCCTGCCGAATGTGATAATTCGCGTTACTAGGGTCGGCAAAGGGATTAAAATATGCCTTAAAACGGTCGAGGCGATAAGCCGCCGTTAGTGCCAGGGCCATAAAGCTAACTGTTGCCAGCGAAAGACCTGCCAACAGATGCAAAATATTCGCCCCAGCTACGAAGAACATTATCAAACCGATTGCCCCGATAATAAGAGACGTACCCAAATCCGGTTCGCCCATAATCAAAGCAACTAAAATACCGAGCGTCAGGGCAAAAGGCATCAAACCGTAATAGAAATTGCGAACTTTGTCGCCCTTGCTGCTCAACCAATGGGCCGCATACAAAATCAAAGCTAGTTTAGCCAGTTCGCTCGGTTGCAACTGCCAACTACTGCCCAACACATTTAACCAGCGTCTAGCTCCGGCAACAGTAGGTGCAAATTGGGAAGGCAGCACCAACACCGCTAGTAGCAACACCAGCACCAAAACCATACCGGCAATGCTGAAACGTCGCCAATAGTGGTAATCAATCCGCATCACCACAGACATCCCGGCTAACCCCAAACCTAACCATAACAGATGCCGCCACAAATAATAGCTCGATGTGTCATCTAAAACTTCATCTGGCACGCGAAAGCTGGCACTATAAACCATTACCGTACCGAGCAATAGCAACATCGAGACAACAGCCAGCAGCCAGTAGTCGTACTGCCCGGTGGCCTCAACCGACTTAGCTTGTTTATTTAGTTTGGCAAAGCTACGTGAGGTCGCTTTTAACATAATTTTCCTACAAGTTCCCGGAACTGCTGCCCCCGCTCAAATTCGTGGGTAAACATTCCAAAGCTGGCTGCTCCCGGCGACAACAATACAATATCGCCTGGTAGAGCGGCTTCGTGCGCCGCTTTAATCGCCGCTGCAAAGTCAGAGTAAGGTTCGCTCAAATGGTTGAACCCAAGCTGCTGGATAGCATCTGCTAGACGGGGGGTCGCGCTCCCCTTGAGCAAAATAACGGTCTTAACACCCATTGCAGGGTTGGCTATGGCCTGGGCCATCAGCGCAAAATCGAGTTGTTTGTCTGCTCCGCCCGCAATCAAAATAATTTTAGGCTGCCCACCCTCCAACGCTTCGCCTTCAAAAGCCTGCAAAGCCACGACAGTCCCGGCGGGTGAAGTGCTGGTAGTATCGTTATAGTAACGCACGCCGCCCAACTCGCGCACCAGTTCCAGACGGTCAGCCACGCCTTGAAAATTCGCCAGCGTCTCGGCAATAATCTCGTTTGGCACGCCAGCCACCCGCGCCAGGGCTGTCGCGGTCAATGCGTTCAACAAATTATGTCGCCCACGTAGCTTCAACAAACTGGCTGGGCCAATAATTTCTTCGTAACCAGTCGCGTCTTGCCACACAATTTCATCATCTTCGCTCAAATATGTGCCGAACTCGCCCGGTGGCAACGCTGTATCTCCGAACCAACCTATGCTACCCCCGGCCACCTCGCTAAACCTGTTTACAATCGGGTCGTTTACATTTAGAACAACAATATCGCCCGGACGTTGCCAGCGACAAATATTCTGCTTGGCGTGGGCGTAATCTTCCAAATCCTGATAACGATCCATGTGGTCGGGTGAAAGATTTGTGACCGCCGCGTAAGCTGGGCTAATCTTTTGTTCCCCTAGGCCCTCCAGTTGCCAGCTTGAAAGCTCCAACACGACGGGCGTATCCGGGCCAATTTCGGGTAGCTTGGTTAGGGCCGAACTGCGTAGATTTCCGGCGATAACCGTATCTGGTCGCCACGCCTTCAACATCGCTCCCAACATCAAGGTCGTAGTAGTTTTGCCGCGAGTCCCGGTGATGCCAAATACAAAAGGCGACGGACACAGCTTGAAAAACATGGTAAACTCCATCTCGATGCTGGCTCCAGCTTCACGAGCGATTTGCAAATAACGCGAGTCGCGTCGCACCGCCGGATTTTTTATCACTATCCCGGCTTCCCGAAAATCCTGGTCGCGGTGTTCGCCCAAAACCAACTTGACAGGCAAACCGTTTAGAGCCTGCAAGCTCGATGCGAGAACTTCGGGGGAACGCAAATCGGTCACGGTCACGTCTGCGCCATGCGCCACCAAAAATTTGGTCACGCCCAGGCCACCATCGTGTAACCCCAACCCCATCACCAGGACGCGCTTGCCAGCCAGATTTAGATTTTCGCTCTTTGCCTCCAACAGTTACCCTTGCGCCTTAGTAATTTTCTTAACCCGGTTCAGCATCTCTTTTTTGACATCTGGTATTTCTCGGCCCGGCACTTCTAGCCTTTGCAAAACTTCTTCCAGTCGCACCGTTTTGACTGGCGCACTTTTTGCCAGCTTTTGCCAGGGGTCGTTGCTCAACGTTTCGACTTTCTTCATAAAAAAATTCCTTCATTCTTAATTCACATTTGTAAGTGTAGGCGGCGCGGTGACGTACCGCCTACAAATTTCGTGTGGCAAAATTGATTATGATTATAAGGAAGCTAAAGCCACTCCAATCATCGCCGATACTAAGCCAAACAGCCAAAAGCGCATCGTCACCTGCGTTTCAGACCAGCCACTCCGCAAAAAATGATAGTGAATGGGAGCCATCTTAAAAAGCCGTTTGCCCTTTGTCAGCTTAAAATAGCCCACCTGCAAAATAACCGACAACGCTTCAATAAAAAACACGTCGCCTATTAATGGTAGCAACAGCCATTGGTTTGTCTGGAAGGCCAGCACCGCCAGCAACGCCCCCAACGTCAACGAACCAGTATCGCCCATAAAAACCTGGGCCGGATATGCGTTGTACCACAGAAAGCCCAAACACGCCCCCGCGATAGTGAAGCCCAGCAGCACCACCTGGAACTGCTGCTGCTCGTAACCAATGATAGCGTAAGCCAGGAAAGAGGTGGCCGCTGTACTGGCCGCCAATGTGTCCAGACCGTCAGTTAGATTGACTGCATTAGCGGTACCAGCTATACCAATTATGGTGATTGGAATGTATAACACCCCGATAATAACGCCAACCGTTACAAATGGGATATAAACTTTTTCCTGTCCTCCGCCATAAAACAAAACCAAAGCCACTACCAGGGCTACCAACAACAGCCAACCCATCTTAAAACGGGCCGTCAAACCCCGTTGGGCCATCCGTTCGCGTTTTTTGCGCTCCCGCCGCGTTTCACCTACCGTAGGCGGTGGCACAGCTTTGTTTGTCACCAAACTTAGTAAGTCATCCACACCGCCCAACACACCGCAAGCTACGGTTACAAAAATTGGTACCCACAACGAAGCTTTGCCACTAGGAATCAAAATAAAAAAAACCGACACAATCAAAATCGAGCCAAGCATCATGATACCGCCCATCGTCGGCGTACCCATTTTAACTTGATTACTCTGCGGCTCCTCGTCTCGGATGCGTTTACCAATTTTTTTAGCTTTCAAAAAAGCCAGGACAGGCTTGCCCAACCCCCATGTTATAAAAAAACTAAGCGCAGCCAGCACCAACCCAATCACAATTATCGAAGGGCCACTGGTAGAAGGAGAAGTAGAACTAGCTGCCAGACTTTCAGGAATAGCCCCTTCCGGTGTGTAATACCAACTATTAAATTGGCTGATCACGAATTTACCTTTCCTGAAAGCCGTGTCTGGATTGGAATTTCAGCCATTATCGCTTTGATTATCTCATCTAAACCCATTCCCCGTGAGGCTTTGACCAACACATAATCGCCTGTCTTGAGTTCGGTTTGCAGCCACTCCACCACCTCGACCTTATCCTGGCAGGAAACTAGCCGGACTGGTGCGAAACCTTGTGCCAATGCCGCTTCACCAATCACGCGCCCCATTTCGCCCACCACGATCAGCCAATCGGTTACGTGCGCGGCCCGTCGCCCTACAATCTCGTGAGCAGTAATGGCATAATCGCCCAATTCCAGCATATCTCCCAACACCGCAATCTTACGTACACCAGAGTTGGCCTCAGTGATGCGGGCGGCTACAGCTATATCTGCCAAAAAATCCAGGGCTGCCACCATCGAAACCGGACTGGCGTTATAGGCATCGTCTATAATAGTGGAGCCGCGCGGCCCATTCAACACCAGCAAACGTACCTGCGCTTCACGGGTCTGCAAACCAGCCTCAATTTCGTCCCAGCTTAGGCCGTTGAGCAAACCCACCGCACACGCCGCCAACAAATTCGTCACAAAATGCCGCCCCATAAACGGCACCCGCAACCGCCGCTCCTGACCCTGGTAATGCGCCACGAAAGCCAACCCGTCCAAACCAAAACTTTCGATCTGGTCGGCCCACAAATCAAAGTCTGGTTGCAAACCAAACAAGAAGGGCTGCGCCTGAGTCAATTTCGCCATTGCCACCGTGCGCGGGTCGTCACCGTTCAAAACCGCGAAGCCATCGCCGGGTAACGCCTGCACTAACTCGGCTTTAGCCTGAGCAATATTTTCCAGGGTTCGCATCCGCCCGATATGGCTGTGGCTTACCCCCAATTCTACCCCAATCCTGGGTTGCACCACACGGCACAAGCGGGTCAACTCACCCAAAACCCAACCCGCGCCCATCTCAATCACGGCGCGTTGGTGGTCGGGCCGCAGTTCCAGCAAGACGGGCATCAAACTTTGCTGGTCATTAATATTCTTGGGCGACTTAAAAGTGCAAAACTTCTGGCTTAACACCGCCGCAATCAATTCTTTAGTGCTGCTTTTGCCCACACTGCCTGTAATGCCAACCGCTTCCAGCTTCGGGAATTGGTTACGCCACCAGCGTGCCAGGTCTTGCAGCGCGTCCAGTGTATCTGGCACTATCACCATCGGAACATTTATTTCAAGCTGACTGCGGGAGACAGTAGCTAAGGCCCAATCTTCTCGCACCAACAAACCCGTCGCGCCACGTGCCAGCGCGTCCCCGATGTAGTGATGTCCATCGCTTTCTTCGCCTCGCATCGCCACAAACAAACTGCCTGGCTCAACCTCGCGGCTATCGTAAGTGACTGTATCAAAAAAGTGTGTTTCTTGAGATGTTAAAGTGCTGTCCGGCCCGCCCACATAGCCCCCAGTGGCCTGTACTAACTCGTATAAATTAAAGCGTGTCTCCACCCAACCTGCTCCTGTTACCCCAAAAATTTTATAGTTAAAAGGGTCAAGTAACTCTAAATATGACGATTGTAACAGATTGCTGGGAAGGCGGCAATTGGGGATAACTGCCCCAGATAATTATACCAATGTCTCAACCCGATTAAGCGTTTGTCCACATTTCCCCAAGAATGTATAAAAGTGAATAGTGACTGGCGACGGAGATGCCACCGCCAAATCACCATAACTTTTTCGCCATCTATAAACTTTCTTGGCAAGACCTGGCGAAACGGCCTGGCAAGAACCCCTTTTGTCGGAAGGAGGGCAGCAGGGTGGCAATTGGTTTTGGAAACTCACTGGAGCAGCTAACATCTGGCCGATGCCTGACTACTCCGAACTTTCCAAACCGCTTGCGCCCCGGAAAAATTCCATCTTATTTAGTAACTATTTAGCTGTCACCGTGAGCGGAGGCTCTGCGTAGCGAAGGGTCTGTTGCTCTTGTTTTGGAATGGTGAGCTTGTGGGTTTTCAGCCACAGATGCTTCACTTCGCAGAGCCTCCGTTCAGCATGACAGCTACGCTTGGTTGAGTAGTTACTTATAATATTTACAGGTGTTCGGGCCGCTCGGCGGGATTTTGTAGTAGGTCATTAGCTGTGACATTACTTTTTGGACGACTGGCCCAGCGGTATTGCTACCCCACTGAATATCTTTGGTGCGGTCAAAGCGTACATAGACCACCACCTGCGGGTTGTCCGAAGGGCCATAAGCGATAGTCGAACCGATAGTATGCCCCGCCGCGCCATCTTCGTAACCGCCACCTTTTAGCGGAATTTGGGCCGTGCCAGTCTTGGCCGCTAACTTGTAACCCGGCACACATACTAAAGCCGTTTCGCTGCCATCGCCGTTCATTGCCTCGGTCAAAGCGTAGTTCATTTTCTTAGACGTTTCGGGCGAAAGTATTTGTACCCCGTCGCTCACATTATTTTGCTGCACGACCTTACCGCCCTGGGTAACTTGAGCGACTACGTGCGGCAAAACTTTCTTGCCTCCGTTGGCTACTGTTGCCACTCCCGAAACCAACTGGATCGGTGTTACCGCGATACCCTGTCCAAAGGCTTGTTGATAATAGGTAAGCGGTATCCACCACTGCGTACCTGGCACGGGCATAATGCCTTCGCCCTCGCCACCCAGGTCAACCCCTGTCGGCTGACTGAAACCGAACTTGTGCATATAGTCGTAATAAACTTCCGGCTTGATATGGTCGGCAATCCAGTCCGCACCGACATTGCTAGAAAAACGTAGCGTGTCAATTACGGTTTGATTCGGGTGGCCTTGTGAGTTCCAGTTACAAATATGTGCGCCGTATTTATTGATGCAACCGGGCAAAAAGCCCGCGCTTGTTTCGGGCTGTACCGCTCCAGTATCCATACCGATAGCCGCGGTAAAAATCTTAAAAGTCGAACCTGGCTCATACACGTTACTAACCACCGGGTCAAGCAACTGTTCATAAGTCATCCCGCTCCAATTATTAGGGTCGAAGGCTGGATACTGGGTCTG
The DNA here is from genome assembly GCA_038207455.1 of Chloroflexia bacterium. Classification (GTDB taxonomy): domain Bacteria; phylum Chloroflexota; class Chloroflexia; order Chloroheliales; family Chloroheliaceae; genus JBBQZT01. The sequence continues at coordinate 14,542 of JBBQZT010000033.1, read as the reverse complement.
GCTGTTGGCATACGCTAAAATCGCGCCGTTGTTAGGGTTCATCACAATAATCGTCCCCATATCGGCCTGATGTTCCTTCATACCCGCCGCCAGTTCACGGTCAACGATATGCTGTACCCCGCTGTCAATGGTTAAGGTCAAATCGTCCCCGGCGACAGGATTTTCAATCGTCATCGGGTTCGCGCCGATAGCTAATGGGTCTCCGTTTACGTCGCGTTCTCCCACAATCTTACCCGGCTGGCCTTTGAGTTTGTCATCATAAAAACCTTCTACACCGTAAGCTCCTACCAGACCGTCCGCCTCGTTCGTGCCATTATGGGCAAAACCTAGTAAATGGCCTAACAACGAGCCGTTCGGATAAACCCGTTTAGCACCCGCTACAACGAAAACCCCGGTGGGAAAAGGTTTGAGAGCCTGGAATTTGGCAATAGCTGCACTGTCCAAATCCGTCGCAATTTGCTTCCACTCCAGATGGTCTCTGTCCTTGAAGGTGAGAGCGGCCTTGAGCGTTTCCGGCGCGACGTTTGGTAACAAGGCAGCGATGGCAGCTACGGAAGTGTCGGTTTGTTTGGCACTCATCCCGTCTGGGTAAGCATAAAGCTTATAGGTTGGGATATTTGTCGCCATCAGCAAACCATCCGCCGTGCGAATCTGTCCCCGGTTGGCCGGAACGTTATCGGTCTTGATATTTTGCTGTATGGCCCGTTGGCTCAATTTCAAGTCGCCGCCGTCGCGGGCCTGCAAAGTGTAAAGATTATAAATTAGCCCCGCCGCCGCCAGTAACGCCACCGCCAACACCAACCGCACCCGAATATAGGGGGACAGTCGCCAGCGACTCCGACTCCAAAAGGCGGGCCGCTTCTTGTCGGCACTTGTATTTGTTTCCAGGTCGAACTGCGGCAAATCGGGCCGCGTTCGGTTCGGGTTTGGCTGGTCCACAGGCGTACTTCCTTAAATAAAATACTAAAAACTGTAAAAAGAGATTTTTTAGGGGACACCCCTATCACCCCGTAAGGGGAGACCCCTTAACCCCTACAAAAATCTACTTATCCGACGGTGCGACGGGCGCGGAATTTTGCCAGGGTTGCGGCAGGATTACTGACAATTTGCGCCACCACTCACTAACCTGGGCCAGCTGCGGGTTTTTGTCGCCCGCAGTGCTGTCACTGTTTGGCGCGTCCACAGTGGCTGGTTGCACTTTTACAAAAATAACCTGTTTGGCATTAGGATAAACCAAACCTAGCTTGTCTTTGGCTTCTTGCTCAATTTTAGCCGGACTTTCATAGGCGGCTATCTGGGCTTCCAAAACCTGAGCCTCACGGTTCAATTTGGCTTCCTGCTTGTTAATCTTATCAATCTGATAGCCATACGAAACAACAGCACTGGTCTGACTAAGCCAGATGATACCAGCCAAAGTAATTAGCAGGGCTACCAGCACTACACGCCAGGCCAGCCGTATCCGGCCCAACCGGGTTCGCAGCTGCTGACGGGCGGCCTGGGCTTTTTCGTTCAGGGTCGCACCGCCAATCGTCAGCGCACCCGGTTCTCGCATTGGTAAGTCCATTTACAATTCCTTATTAAATCTTCTCGGCTATTCGTAACTTGGCACTGCGACTGCGGCGATTGCTGGCTTGTTCGTCGGGCGTGGCTTCGACAGGCTTTTTGGTGATAAGCTTGAGCGTCGGCGTGCGGGCCAGAGCTAACGACGCTGGCAAACCCGGCAGCAGAGTTTTGTCGCTGGCCTCGGCTTGCATAAAATGTTTAACCACCCGGTCTTCTAACGAGTGGAAGGCGATTACCGCTAAACGTCCGCCCGGTTCTAAAAGCGAGACTGCCGCCGCCAGACCCTGTGCGATGCTTTCCAGTTCGTGATTGACAGTCATCCGCAACGCCTGAAAAATGCGGGTGGCCGGGTGAAGCGGCTTTTTGGTGCGCCCGGCACTATGTCCCCCCGTCACCCTTTCCAACAAAGCCGCCAATTGGGTTGTCGTTTCGATTGGGGCTGACTGACGCGCCTCCACAATCGCCCGCGCCAGCCGACGAGCCTGGGGTTCTTCACCCAATTCAAAAAAAAGCTTGACCAATTGAGCTTCAGGCCATTGATTAACAATGGCGGCGGCGGTCAAATCTCCTTGCCCCTCACCAAACCGCATATCGAGCGGCCCTTCGCCCCGAAACGAAAAGCCCCGCCCCGCTTCGTCCAGTTGCATTGAGCTAAGACCCAAATCCAGCACGATACCCGCTATCGGCCCAAAGTTCTCGGCCTGGGCAACCTCGGACATCTGTGCAAAATTGGCCTGACGCAAACGAGCGCGTTCCCCAAAGGGTTTAAGCCGTTCCGCCGCGATTGCCAGAGCCGTCGGGTCAGCGTCCAATCCTAAAAGCTGACCATCAGGGGCGGTGCGTTCCAAAATACCAAAGCTATGCCCGCCCGCGCCCAAAGTGCCATCTATATAATGCTTGCTGGGCCGCAAGTTCAAGCCGTCGAGCGTTTCCTGGTAAAGTACGGATAAATGTGGTGTCTTTTCTTTCTGCCAGTCGCTGGACAACGCCGCTTCCTCCAAACACCACTTTTTACAACATTCGTAGCTCGGCTACTTGTTGCCCAATCGAGTTCGGGTCTTCCTCTACCTGAGCCTGCACCTGTGTCCAACGTTCCCTGGCCCAAATTTCGATGTAATCGTTCATACCCACTACCATCACGGCAGCATCGTCGGCACTAACTCCGGCGAATTCGCGCAGGTGAGCCGGGATATTAATCCGGCCTTGTTTGTCTATTTCACATTCGGCGGCATCGGAAAAGAAAATACGGCGTAAGTTGCGGGAGTTGGGGTCGCTGATGGGGAGAGCCGAGACTTTGGCGGCCAGAGTTTCAAAGGCCGCAGTCGAATATAGGGCTAAACATTTGTCCAGCCACCGGGTCACATACATCCCGTCCGCCAGTTCGTTGCGAAACTTCGCGGGGACTGCCATGCGGCCTTTATTATCAATAGTGTGGTCGTAACGTCCTAAAAACACGACTTAGCCCTAATTATGCACTAAAATCAACCAAAAGCCGAAAACTCTCGCCGCTGATCGGCCCGCAAATCTTGCGAAGAAGCCGGGATAATAGGTTTTCCCCATTTCTCCCCACATTTCCCCACTTATGCTTCAATTATACACAATTTATGCCATAACACAATAGCTTTAGAAGCGGATTTGCTAATATTGCAAAAATTGGTGGGCGAATTTAAGGTTAGTCAAAAGCAAAGGATGTGAAAGTTTAGAATATTTGTTCGGCATATGATTTGGGATGTTTGATTGGGCTGCGTAACCGTGCAAAAAATGACGCGCAACCTCTTTGATTTTGGGACTTTACAACTGCTTAATCTGCTTATATAATTAAGCCATACTATTTCAGGTATCCAGGTGGACACCGCTGGCAGACTTTTACCTGACCCCGTTTTATTATAGGCAAAAGTCACTTCCCAAAATAGCAAAAATAAATAGAATCGCAAAGCTGCTCAAGTAGCAATCGCATCAATCTATGGCACGTTAGCGTATTACGTACTTTTATCAGTCAAACTTTGTTTTCAGGAGAATTTTTTATGTCGCACAAACGTAACCCAATGGGGCGTATTCAGCGCGTCGTCAGCCGTTTTATGGTGGCTTTTTTGGTAGTGGGTTTGCTGGCAACCTGTCTAATCCTGACTCTCTTTGCTCCGGTAAAAATAACTTACGCCGCCACTACTTGTTTTCCGGCGGCTGACCCAGTACAAAATGGTACAATCGCCGCCAACGAATACGGCGACCACACCGATGGGCAGAACCAGCAAACCACTAACGCAGGTAACACAGTCTGGTATGTAACCTGGAACGACACCAACCTTTTTATTGGCCTAAGTGGAGCTAACTTGAGCGAAGACGCGGTGTTTTATCTGGACAAAGACCCGCAAGCTCCTATTAATTCCTCATCTGGCGGCACGGGCGGTTTTACTGGCTTTAGCTATGACCGCACCACCATCAACTTACCTATCAAAGCGGATTTTGTGGCTTATTTCAAGGATGGCTATAACGAATATCGCACTAACAGTAGCGGAGCGTGGAGTAGCCAGCAAACTACCGGGCTTACTTACGGTAGTTCGGGTAACGTGCGAGAAATCGCTATTCCCTGGGCCGCAATTACAGGAGGAACGCGGCCAGCTTCTTTCGCCTGGCTCGGCTATATTGGTTACGATTATGGCGCGAGCAACACAGGGGTCTATGCTACAGTACCTGCTGCCAATCCAGGCGGAGCTTTCAATCAAGCAGCCACCACCAAATACTATGAACGCTACTACATCGTCAACGACACCAGCAGCGCAGGTTGTACGCCGCCCTTCAACCACGATAGCTTTGTTTTCAACAACAGTGCTAACGAGTCTAACGTCGGCCAAATCACTGTTTGGGACTTTACTATGAATACGACAAGCCAAACTATTTCCCGTAAAAGTATTTCAGGTAATGATTGGACAATCAACCACAATTTGCGGGTAGATAGCGGTACGGTGGACTTCAACGGCACAGCATCGGCAACCAGCGTAAGTGGAGACGTGCTTGTAAATAGTGGTGGCACGCTCAAAATCTCTAAGGGCGGCGCAGGTGGAGATATTAGCATCGGCGGCAACTTTACCAACAACGGGATATTTAGCACTGTTTTTGGAACGGTAACTTTTAACGGCTCAACCGCCCAAACAATCGGAGGCAGTTCTTCCACGCAGTTTTACAACCTCACGACTAACAATGGAGCGGGCGGAAGCGTTGCCGTTACCAGTATTATCTCAATTGCCAACAATCTGACTATTACCGCTGGTACTTTCACCGCCTCGTCCACGAATATATCTATCAGTGCCAATCTTATCAACAACGGTACTTTCACTGCCAACAGCGGCACAATTACCTTTCAGGGTAGCCCTTCGACTATTTCAGGTAGCAGCACTACCACCTTTAACAATTTGATAGTAGGTACGGGTCATACTCTGAGCGGGCCAGCTATCCTTAATCTGACAGGTAGCTTTACCGATAATGGTACTTTCACGGCTGGCACTGGTTCTACGTTGAACGTCGGAGGCGATTTCATCAATAATGGTACTTTTACACCTAGCACTGGCACGGTAGTTTTTAATGGCACAGGTGTACAGAATTTGACCCTCAATACAGTCACAACTTTCAAAAATTTGACGATTAGTAGCGGCGTGACCTTAACTGAAAGCGTAGCAGCCACCAACGCCACTATCAATGGGACGCTGACCAACAATGGAACTATCGAAAAAACTCGCTCCCCCATTAGCAATACCACTTATTCTTTCGGTCTGACCGGAGCCAGCATCACCGTCACCAACACTGGCAGCTTGACCAGCATTACCCTTGACCGGATTGATGCTAACAACCCGACGGCCCCGACTGCTATTCAAACGGGCAGGTACTGGAATATGAGTACCAATGGCAACCTGGGTTATGGCAGTGTAACTTTACCACTGGGTAGCGTACAGCCAGCACAGGCTTCGGTTTGTCATCAGGTCACGCCCGGCGACACCAGTTGGGTCTGCCAAACTACCAGCACTACAAGTTCGACGGTTACAGCCAACGGACAGCCTATTACCGACCCACCCACACCTCTGGCTTTTGCTGTTGGTAACAGCGCACCCAACGGGATAAGTGGTCTAAGCCTCGGTACGACCAAATTAGATTTCCAAAATGTGACCGGAAGCAGCAGCCAAAACTTGACTTTGCTTGCCAACGCCGTTCAAACCGATTGGCAAGCGCAGGTTAGTTATGGGGCGGGTGCGAGCGATTGGTTAAGTTTAAGTCAAAAAAGTGGCACGTTATTAGGGGGCAACCAGGGACAGGTTAAGGTCACGGCTAATGCCAAAAATCTTGCCGTAGGGACATACCACGCCGCTATCACTTTCGTAGCAAACGGTGACGCGGCCCACTCCGTCACGGTTGAGGTCGGGCTAACAGTCAACCCCGCTTACACTTATTATCTGCCCACGCTGGCAAATAACGCGGGTGGCTTCACTTCCAACGTGCTGGTACAAAATTTAGGTAGTGGCCCGGCCAACATAACCAGCCAATCCTATGATAGTCAGGGTGGCAGCACGACTCAGAGCGTGGCTTGCAGCAATTTGGCGGTTCAAGCTAAATGTAGCCCAACCAACGCTTTTGCCAATGGTGCGAAGGGGGCGGGCATAATTACGTCCAACCAACCCCTGTCAATTATTGTCACCCAAGCCACCCCTTACGGCGCGAGTGCCTACACTGTGGGTACGGGAACTTTCAGCAGTCTGATTGCGCCTCTTGCTATCAATAATGCGGCAGGTTTCGTGACCGAGCTAACCATTTTTAACGCTGAAGCAACCGCCACCCAACTGACAGTCAATTTCTATGACCAAAATGGGGCGTTAATCGTGGCCGCCACCAAAACCCTTAATATCGCGGCCCACACCAGCCAAACCTTAGACCAGACCGCCACCGATAGCAGCCTCGCACGCGGTTTCTACGGCTGGGCGCAAATTATAGGGGCAGACGGCTCGATGCTGGTGGCGCAGGTGCTGGAACACAATGCGGCAATTCATTTCGTGGCACTGGCGAATGCCCAAAATAGTTATCAGTCGGCAGTTGGCAGTAATCAGTCAAAACGGGATGGGCAAGCGCAGTTACAAAATTCCTCAACTGATAACTGCCTGTTTGCTCCTGCCATTTTTAACGGAGCGTTTGGAGGCTTTGTGACGGGCGCGAACATCCTCAACCCCAACACCAATCCGGTCAACGTCAGCATCACCTATTATGATAGCGAGGGTAAGGGTTTTGCTGCCGCACCGTTTACCCTGGCAGCCCACGCGGTGGTGCCTATTTTTCAAGGTAGTGTGGGTGGGATAGGTCTGCCAGATGGCGGCTTACCTTCGGGTTTTTACGGCTCGGCAATGGTCACTAGCACGGGTGGTAAGGTGGCGATGGTGGTAAATGAGGCGGGCGGCTCAGTGGCAAACGGTGCGGCCCGCAGTGGAGTTTACACCGCAGTAGCGTTGGTCGGGGCAAGCCCCTATAATAATATTGGGTTGCCCATCGTGGCAAACAACGGCAACGGTCTCATATCTGGCGCAACCATACTGAATACAGCAGATACAGTCGTAAATGGTACAATCGCTTACTACAACCCGGATGGTACAGGCGTAGGCAATCTTCGGCCCTTCCAAATCGCGGCCCACGCGAGTTTGCCAATCTATCAAGGGGCAGCAGGGCTACCATCGGGTTTCGTCGGACAAGCGATTATAACCCAAACTTCGACAGGCGTTGCCAATAGCTTGTTAGTCACCACCAACGTCCAGTCGGACAACCTGTTCTACAGCTACGTCGAGCCGGGCAATTAGCTACGAGCAATAAGCCACGAGCGACGGTCTAGAATCAGGTACATCGCAAAATATTGAGTAATGAATATGGAAGTCTCAGTGAACCCTGTATCGTCAACTGGTTGCTGCGATGAAATTGGTTTTAGCCCGTGGCCCGCTGCTCGTAGCTCATTGCTTTTAATGGGTTTCGCGGGCGCGTTGGGCGGCGGCGTGGTGTGCTGCCCATTCCTGGCTATCGTCAAGGTGGGCAAGTTCCTGGGGGCCGTAGTTCCGGTGCAGAGCGTCCACGATAAGTTTGTCGGCAAAATGGGGATTTTTGGGTAGCAGCGAACCGTGCAGATAACAACCATAAACGTTGCCCTGAATCGCGCCTTCATAACCGCTTGTGCCATCATTACCGTAGCCCACAATGCTGCGTCCAAGCGGCCTGGCTTGCGAACCCAGGAAGGTTTTGCCGCTATGATTCTCGAAAGCCACCAACTCGCCAAACTCGGTCTCGACAATCACGTTGCCGATACAGCGATTGTTTCCGGCTTCGCTGGTCACGTCCAGGATGCCGACACCGGACAATTCTGGCCCATCGAAGGGGCGGTAATAATGGCCGACTAGCTGGTAGCCGCCGCAAACCGTCAGCACTACCGCGCCACCCGCCACTGCTTCGCGCAACGCCTCGCCCTTTGCGCCTTCCAAATCGGCGGCTACCGTTTCTTGCTCTTTATCCTGCCCACCGCCAAAAAAATAAAAGTCGTATTTGGACGGGTCAATGGCCTCACCCACCGAAAGTTCGGTCACGTTGGCCTGGATGCCGCGCCATTTGGAGCGTTGGGTCAAGGTAATGATATTACCCCTGTCGCCATATATATTCATTAAGTCGCTGTAGAGCCAGGCAATTTCTAACTTCATAAATTTCACCAATTATAAAGTCTTGAGTGAGGCGAATATTTCATCCGCCGCATACAATAGCAACTGGATGTTCGTTAGCAGTACCACATAGTTAGCGTTGTAATCAGCTTTGTTACGTTCTTCTCTAAGGCTTTCCAACCCGTAGGCTATGTCTTGACGCACTTTGTCGTTACTATTGGCAAATTTCTCTTTTACATATCTATGCGCGTCAGCACTCCGGGGAATTGCTCTATCACCCTCTATATAGCGCAAATAATAACGGACTGCCAGGAAAGCAGCGAAATAAGCCCGACTAATAGCACTCCGTAATTTGGCATTCTGATTAAGTGGATCAACCGCTTGTTTAACCAGCTCCTTTGCCAACGCAAGAAAAGCTGTTCCATCATCAAAATTCATCGGTACTCCAACATAACATGAAGCATATTTTGAGTTTGTCGAGAAGTTGCAAGCCACCACCCATACTTAAATTGCTTGAACAAGTCAAAAGCCTGTTCCGGTGCGTAAGTATCGGGTGAAATAGATACCACCAACTTCTCGTAATCGGGTATTTCAGGGTCATATGATATTTCAAGATAGAGCCTTGCCTCTGGAAAATATGCTTTGAGCTGGCCGGGTATTGCTTGCAAAAGCGGCACAAGAAATGAATGTTGAGTTACAAGCTCTAGAACTTCTTCGCGGTCAGCCACAACATAATTCTGCTCAAGCCACTCTGTTTCAAGTGCGGGCGCATCTACAACTGCTAGTTTTCCAAAATTACTACTCATAGGTTCTCCGTGTCCTCGGTGTCTCCGTGGCGAATTTCTTACTCCGCCCAAAAAGGTAGCACCAAACCTTGTTTTTGTAAAATCTCGCGGGCCTGCAACATCGCCGTATAGGTGGGCGTAACAAAAAGGGTCTGGCCTGTCAGTAGTTTATCGCTGGCCTGGGTAATGGCCTGGGATAGGTCTGGTTCGACCTGGATATTTTCGGGCGCAATTCCCGCGTATTTGAGACGCACCGCCATATCTGTCGCCCGAATACCGCTCGTCACCACCCATTCGACCCGCCCCGCCAACACCTCGAAATCCACGTCCCACAACCAGCTAACGTCGCGCCCATCCGCAATCAAGTCATTGATAACAATAAGCAAGCGCAACTTCTGGAAGGGCGCACCTGCATCTGCCGCTACTACTTCTACTGGTTGCTCCGTGCCAGCCGCGAAGCCAGTTAGAGTACGCAGAACCTCATTAAAACCTACCGGGTTCTTGACCAAAGCCAACACCAATTGCTTGTCCTGGGGCAAATCCACCCGCTCAATGCGGCCAAAAGCCGCCTTAAAACTGGCGATACCCTGCTGAATATGAACGGGCGCGAGACCCAACATCAGGGCTGCCGTCGCCGCCCCCGTCGCATTGTAAGCATTATAAAGGCCAGGCAGAGCAAGTTTTAGTTCGAGCGGACCAGTGGGGGTTTCCAGGCTTAAAGAGCCAGTATCATCCTTGATTATCGGGTTGACCAGCTTGACCGCACTCGCTACGAAAGTCGGTTCGGGCCGGGTGTAGCCACAGTTTGGGCAGTGGTAGTGTCCCATGTGGGAAATATAAACGGCGGTATAGGTCAAGGGGTGCGAACAAACCAGGCAGCGCGTCGCGTCAACCGCGTGAGGCAAACTACCTAACTCTTGGTGCGGGTCTGCCAGGCCGAAAAAAACCGCCTTCACTCCTTCGGGCGCGAAACGGGCCAGATACGCCACCGAAGGGTCGTCCGCGTTTAATACCAAAGTCGTGCCGGACGACAACTTTTTAACTGTCTCAATCCAACGTTTGCGGATAGTATCTATTTCGCCATAGCGGTCAAGCTGGTCGCGGAAAAGATTGTTTACCAGGATAATTTTAGGGGCAATGTCGGCCACCGCCTGGGGTAAGGCCGCTTCATCTACCTCAAATAAGCCGATGTCGGCCTGGGGTTTGCCCATGAAACTCACGTTGTCCAGCAAAGTGCTGGTCAGGCCACGTATCAGGTTCGAGCCGCTCCGGTTGTTGACCACTTTTAGCTGGGCTTGTTGCAGAATCGTCGCCAACAGACGAGTTGTAGTGGTTTTGCCATTTGTTCCGGTTACGACAACCGAACCGGCAGGCAGACGGGCGGTCAAATCGTTCAAAATATGCGGGTCAAGGCGGGCGGCAACCAGACCGGGCAAAGCCGTACCACCCCGTCCGGTGCGATGCAAAATTTCGAGCAAAGCCTTGCCCGTCGCAATAGCTAAGGTCTGGCGCAAAAATCTTCCCTTTACTTAAAGAACAAAATACGCCCGCAGCTAGGGCAGGTCACAACGGCTGTGCCAGCCTTAATATCTTTGATTTTAGCGGCGGGTAAATCCACCCGGCACTTGCCGCAGATTTTGGCACTGTTTTCCACCGACACGACGGCTAAACCGTTTTTGCTCTCGCGCAACCTATCGTAAAGAAGAATATCGGGCGTGACAATAGTTTGGCGGCGTTTGTCGCGCTCGGCCCGCAGAGTCGGAAGTTCGCTTTCCAATTTCTCGCGTTCGGTGTGCAAGGCCGCGTGGGTTTCTTGCATCTCGGCCTGTACCTCTGCTAAGTGGGCCTGGGCCTGTTGCAATTCAGTTTGGCGAATTGTCACCAAATCCAGCACGGCCACCAGCTTATCGTCCAACTCTTTGCGTCGCGCCCGAAAGGTGGCAATTTCGGTCTGAGCCAACTCCGACTCCTTAGCTCCTTTGATTTCCCCGCCATACAGCCGTTTCTCCAAAGTATCGGCGTGGTTGGTAGTTTCCTCGGCACTGTATTGTAAATCTTTTTGGTGCGATGTCGCCGTCCGCAAAGCTTTTTCGGCCTCGGCTATTTGCTGATTAGCATGGCGCACTGGCTCGGACTCGTTGAGCGTCACGTCAATCCGGGCGATATTATTTAGACGGGTGTCTATTTCATTATCCATTTGTTGCAATGCAAACAAGTTTTGAGGACGAGTCATTTCTCTCCTAACGGGTTTGGTCTAGCCAACCCTTATACTAATAAATTCTCCCATCAGCGCATCTGGATGAATTTTAACACATTTTGGTTATGTTCGACTAGCTTTAGTCTGAAATCGGGCAAATTGGGCAGAACTTTGTCCAACTCTAGTTCGGTGTGATGCCGTACCTCCATCCCAATCTCGCCTTTTTCTAATGTCGTCACAATTACTTGATACACCCCTGGCAGACCGCGCAGCACCTTTTCGATGGTCAGCAAAGCCAGCCCTTGCAGGTTAGAAACGTAAACCTTACTTATTATACCGCTTTTCTGCTCTGCTTCGCTGGCAATTTTGAGCGGCGGTGGCATCACCGAGACAGTCGGCCAATTACCAAAAATGCTATCGCTCAAAGGGGTATAACTGCGGCTCGGCCCGATAGGTGGCAGTAGCGGGTCGGAGTCGCGGACAGGCTGGATAGGTTCGACCTCAACCTGGGGTGGTGGCTCCTCTACCACCGGACTAATCGCCCCCACCAAAACATCGTCATACCAGTGTTGAGCGAAGTCCGGCCCTAATTCACCGATAGAGGGAGATAGCTCATCCCAATCCACCATATCCGCTGCATTAGTCGCAACCTCAAGGGGCAAATCGGCTGGAATTTGGGTAAAAATATCTTCCAACCGGATTGTTCCGGCATCAGTTGGGTCAGAGGTCGAATTGCTCGGTCTGTTAGCGGCGGAGGACACGGCCCGACTTTCCGGCCCAGTAGTCATTCGGAGCAGAAAATTACTAACTTCGGGCGGCGGGGTAAAGCCTTCAGCAAAATCTATATCATCAAAAGGTGGCGGGGTAGCAGCAGCCGTCCCCAAACCTAACTTTGCCCCCAATTCGTCAAAAGCCTGGCGGTCTCGTAGAGCGCGACGACGATGCGTATCGGTTTTGGTCGGCCCTGAACCAATGCGGGCCACTCGGTTGCTACGTTTGCTCATAAGCCGCTCGATACGTTGACGGGCCTGGGTCTGGCGAGCCTTACCCTGACCGTTAGCAGTTTTAACCAGCGTGGCTGGGCTACCCGCATCAGCTGCTATATTACCCTTCTCGGCTGGGGTAGAAGTCTGAAAAATCTTCACAAAGTCCGATTCGTCCAGTTCGATTTCGCTTTCGTTAAAGACCACCTTTTCCGACTTTGGGACAGTTTCACTACCAGAGGAAGTGGGTGCAACGGGCTGAACATTAGCCAGGACCGATACGGTAGCGAGGGACGGCGAGGGCGCAAGCGGCTGGACGTTAGCTTTAGGTGTAGGTGCGTCCTCAAATTGTTGGAGCGTTACTGCCACCTTAATTTCGCTTGGGCCAGGGTCAGGTACAGGCTCAGGCTGGACGGGTGTCTCAAAAGCTGGTTCTAGCATAATCGGAGGGGCATTGTTGGCCCATAACGCGGCGGGGTCAAAATTATTGCCAAACACCTGCTCGACGGACGGGGCAGCTACCTCTTCTTCGGTTGGCTTTTGCGACACGGAGGCAGAAAACTGTTCCCACAGTTCGGCGAAACGTTGTTGAAAAAAGGTTTGCAACTGCTGGCCCATCGCATCCATCTGTTGTGAAAGCTGGTTGACTTCGACTTGCACCCGGTCACGGTCACGTTTGGCGTTATCCAACACAGACTGCGCCTCGCGTTCTACGGCCAACTTATGAGTTTGTTCGGCTTCGATTTCGCGGCGTACTTCGGTAAGCTGGTCTTGCAGCCGCACCCGTTCCAGCCGCAAATCTTCGACTTGACGTTGCAAGCGTTCGCGTTCGCTCACAATCGTCATGGTAGTCAGACGCGCTTCGTTTTCGGTTTGTTGTTTCAGTTCGCTCAAAGCACTGGCTGCTTCCACCACAGCCCGGCTCAAAGCCGCATCTAGCGAAGCAAAAATCGCCACGCGGTGATCGGCCCAACGGTTCATATCGGCCAGGGTATCCCCCAGGTCGAGCGAGATGGGTTTTTCGTCCGCGAAAACAGTTTCAGGGGCTGGGTCTGCTAAAGCCACATCAGGAAAACCGAACGATGATAGCGAAACGGGTGGGTAGCTGCTGATCCGTCCTGCTTTCAGATTGGCGGAAGTAAGCTTGCTGCCAAAATTATCTGTTGCCATAAAATTTGCCTACTAATTTCAATAAGATAACCACAAAATTGAGACTGATAGCACAACGTAACACTTTAACGACACCAGGACACCAGGAAAATAAGGGCTGGCCTTTGGGGGTATCGCTTCTATTGTGCGATATTCCAATTGGTTTGTCAAACCGCTTGCCGTTTAGCTTGCTACGTGCTAAAATTGAATTATCGAGATTCGGGCCGGAAGCCTGGAATCAGGCCGTATTATGATATTTTCCACGATAATCATTATTATAACGAACGTGCATCAAATTGGATTTGTGATTTGCGGCTCTAATTGCAAATTGCTGAGATACCTTACCTGGTGGGTTTTATTGGGTTTATTCATAGCTGTAGGAGGCTATAAGCCAAAAAAATGGCAGAAATTAGCTGGTTGGGTCGCACTTGTTTTCGGTTGCGTGGGCGCGAAGCCACCATTGTGACCGACCCTTATAATAAACGTTTGGGTTACGACTTTGGCAAGCCCCGTGCCGACATTGTTTCGTGCAGTCGTTTTGGGGAAGCCTACCACTTTTTGGAAGCCATCAAAGGCGAACCAAAAGTGGTGGAAGGGCCAGGCGAGTACGAAATCAACGATGTATTTATCACGGGCATTGGTACTTACGCCGACAGCGAAAACGGCAAAAAGCGGGGTAAAAACACCGTTTATATTTATGACCTGGAAGGGATGCAGATTTGTCACCTGGGAGCTATCGGGCATCCGCCCTCGTCTGAGCAGCTAGAGCAGATGAACAACGTAGATGTACTGATTATTCCCGTCGGTGGCAATACGACACTCAACGCTCAACAAGCCAGCGAACTTATTAGTGCTATCGAACCCCATATCGTTATCCCGATGCACTACAAAATAGAAGGTTTGGACAACGATTTGGAAGATTTGACCAGGTTTGCCAAAGAAATGGGTATGACGGCGACATCTCAAGACAAACTCAATCTTAAACCTTCGGATGTGCCAGATGGTACAAAAATGGTGGTTTTGGGTTTGCAAAAACAAGCATCTTAACACCTCCTTTTAGCTCGACTTTACACAAAATATAGGCTTGGGTCTCACGTAAAGGCTACATCTGATCTTATTTTTCAAACAAGTGGCGGTGGGGGCCATGTCTGAAAACCTAATTTACCCTGGCTATCGTGAGGGTGTTGCCGCTCTCAA
>JBBQZT010000032.1:0-51953 GCA_038207455.1 Chloroflexia bacterium | reverse complement strand
GGCGGCGCGTCCTCGCGCCCGCTATGATGTCAGACTCACCGACGGGGCGGGCGCGAGGACGCGCCGCCTACAAATTTTCATTAGTTGTGTAGTGTTGGAGCTAAAACCAATCGCCACTATTTATTCAGCCAAAAAGCCACGCTTACGCATTGCTATAGTTGCGCCCCTGGTGACGACTATCGGGCCGCCCTTTGTGGGTGGTAGCCAGGTAATGCTTTATGAACTAGCGCACGGGTTGGCAGGTCGCGGCCACGCAGTCACGGTATATGCCGCCGAGGGTTCAAAGCTGGCGGCGGCTAACCTGCAACTGGTAGCAATCCCGACTGGTAACGCCAATTTGAATCTGGCCGACTTTAACGCCAAAGACGCTGGGCCGGGCGGAACGCAAATTACTACCGCCTTTTTTGAGCAGGCTCATCTGTTTCTGGATGTTTTTTTAGATATAGCTCAACGACGTGACCAGTTTGATATTGTCCACGCCCACGCTTTCGATTGGCCCGCCTATGCCTTCGCCGCGCTTGCGCCCGTACCGACAGTGCATACTCTCCATTTGCCCGCCGTTGACAGCTATATCAACCACTTGTTGGCAACTACTGCCCGCAAGACTGGCTCTAGCAACGCCGTGACCGTTTCCCAAGCCTGTGCCGCCACCTTCGCCACCTATTTTCAGGTTGACCGGGTGATTTACAACGGCATTATCGTGGAAGATATACCTTTTAGCCCCACCGCCGAGGATTTTGTGGTGTTTGTGGGCCGGATGTCGCCGGAAAAAGGGGCAGACCTGGCTATCGAAATTACGCAGATGGCGGGCAAAAGACTGATAATGGCGGGCGGTATCTATGACCAAAGCTTTTTTGATAGCAAGATTGCGCCCCAACTAGCTGCTGACTCTAATTTGGAGTATCGGGGTTTGCTGGAGCGGGCCGAGCTTTTCCAGCTAATCGGGCGGGCAGCAGCGGCGATTTTTCCGGCACGGTGGGACGAACCGTTTGGCCTGGCCTTGGCCGAAGCCCAGGCTGCTGGTACACCCGTGATAGCTTTCAAACGCGGGGCAGCCCCCGAAATCGTGGTAGATGGCGAGACGGGCTTTTTGATACAGCCGGACGATGTATCCGCTGCCGCCCACGCCATATCTAAAATTAGTCAGATCAAACGCGCCAAATGCAGGGAACGCATTATGCAACACTTCAGCTATGCCCAAATGTTGGATGCATACGAGGATTATTATTATAGTAAACTGGGAGCAAATTAGTGGCCCACTCATTAGAAAATAAAGTGGCGATTGTGACGGGAGCAAGCCGGGGGATTGGCGCGGCTACCGCCAAACTGTTTGTGAGTGAGGGGGCGCGGGTGGTGCTGGCTGCCCGTAATGCCGCCGAGGTGGAGAATACTGCCCAGGGTCTCAATTGGGAATTTGGTATCGGCAAAGCGGTGGCCCACCCTACCGATGTAAGCGACGAGGCCCAGGTGACAAAGCTTTTTGAGCGCACCTATGCCGAGTTTGGCCCTGCCGATATTCTAGTCAATTGCGCCGCTACTATCGAAGTCAAGAACTTTGTAGAGATGGACACCGCTACCTGGGACGAGGTGATGAACACTAACGTGCGCGGAACCTTTCTGTGCTGCCGGGCCGCTTTCCGGCAGATGAGTATGGGCAAGCGGGGCGGGGCTATCGTCAACCTGAGTTCGCTGTCGGGCATTCGTGGGCCGGAGAAATTCCCCGGTTTTAGTGCTTATGTGGTTTCCAAATACGGCATCGTGGGTATGACCGAGATTCTGGCAGTGGAAGGCAAACCTTATAACATTCGGGTCAATTGCGTTGCACCAGGGGCGGTGGACACGGAGATGTTGAAAAAGGCCGCACCCTTCCTCAAAACCAACACCACCCCCGCCGAGGTTGCCCGTACCATTCTAAATTTGGCGGACGAGGAACAGTCTCATCATATCAACGGGGCGTTGATAGAAATTTTTAGCAATCTGTGATTCAGGAGTGTTTTTTATGGCAGTAGCTTATTTGACGCGCCGGGCCACCTTTAGTGCCAGCCACCGTCTGCATAGCGACGCTTTGAGCGCGGAAGCCAACCGCCAACTCTTTGGCAAATGCAATAATCCCAATGGTCACGGCCATAATTACACATTGGAGGTAACGGTACGCGGCCCGGTTGATACCGAGACGGGTATGGTTATGAATTTGACCGACTTGAAAAAAGCGATGGAAACCTGCGTGCTTGACCTGGTTGACCACCAACATTTGAACCTGGACGTGCCGATTTTTGGAGAAGTTGTGCCAACCGCCGAAAATATGGCAGTGGTTTTTTGGCAACTGCTGGCACCGGGGCTACCTTCTGGTTTGCTTTACGAAGTGCGCCTGCACGAAACCGAAAACAACGTGGCGATTTATCGCGGAGAATAGTTTTTCTTGAAACTACCTGAAATCCAACTGCCCATAAACCTTAAAAACCGCTTGAGCCAGGGCCACCCCTGGGTATATCGCAACCATCTGGGCCACGCACCAAAACTTGCGACGGGTAGTTGGGTACAGGTGCGTTGCGGCAATTTCACGGCCTATGGGTTGTGGGACAGCCGCAGCCCGATTGCCATCCGCCTTTTTTCGAGCAAAGGATTGCCTGACCAACGTTGGTTACAGCAACAGGTAGCCTCCGCCTGGGAAACTCGCGCTCCGCTTCGTACCGATACCGCCGCTACTAATGCTTATCGCTGGATTTTTGGCGAAGGCGACGGCTTGCCCGGCTTGACCGTTGATTTGTATGACCGCTGGGCCGTGGTGCGGGCGTATAGTCCGAGCGTCGAGCCGATTAAACCCTGGTTAGTTGGAGCTTTGCGCTATTCAGACCCAGCCCTCAAAGGGATTGTGGAACGGCGCACCATTGGGGCAGTAATAGACAATGATGATGCCAGTCTGGAACGCAGTGGAGACGACCCCGACGGTGTTGAGACTAAAATTCAGGTCTTGTGGGGCAGTTTGCCACCGCACGATTTGACCGTGACCGAACACGGCCTCAAGTTCAAAGCCAATTTGTTCGAGGGTCAAAAAACCGGACTGTTCCTTGACCACCGCGAAAATCGTTTGATGCTTGAAAATTGGTGTCGGGACAACCAAATTCGGAGCGTGTTAAACTGTTTTTCTTATACCGGGGCGTTTTCGGTCTATGCGGCGCGGGGTGGAGCGCAACAAATCACCAGTTGCGATATCGCGGCTCAGGCCAGTGCCGATGCGGTTCAGAATTTCGGGCTTAACGGCTTTGACCCCGCCCAACACGAGTTTTTGAGCGAGGATTGTTTTGAACTGCTGACCCGCTACGGTCGGGCGGGGCGCAAGTTCGACCTGATAATTCTTGACCCGCCCACTTTTGCCAAAGCCAACAAACACGTCCACGCGGCCCTACGCGGCTACACCCGCTTGAACCAGCTGGCCCTGAAATGTCTGGCGGACGATGGCTTCCTGGCTACGGCCAGTTGCACCAGTTACGTTTCGCCCGAAATGTTCCGCGAAATGTTGGCGGGAGCGGGTCAGGCCGTCGGCAAACGCTTACAAATCCTGCACGATGCCGGCCAACCCCTTGACCACCCCGTACCCGCCCACTTCCTGGAAGGGCGTTACCTGAAATTTATGTTGTGCCGAGCCCGCCCCACCGTTTGAGTTGCTGGTAAGGTTTTAGCCAATCGGGGGGCGGCGGGTGTGCCAGTCCGTCGCCTGTTCGTAGGCGTAGGCCACCCGCAAGATTTTTTCCTCGCCTAACGCCGGGCCGAGAATTTGCAGACCGACGGGCAGCCCGCCCGCGAAGCCGCACGGTATCGAAACGCCCGGTACACCCGCCATATTCGCCGGAATAGTAAAAACGTCGTTCAAGTACATCGCCAACGGGTCGGCTACTTTCGCCCCTATCTTAAAGGCCACGTTGGGGGAAGTCGGGGTTATAATTGCGTCGAATTTTTGGAAAATCCGGTCAAAGTCGCCCTTGATCAACGTGCGTACCTTTTGGGCCTTCAAATAATAAGCATCGAAATAGCCGCTGCTCAAAGCATAGGTGCCAATCATGATGCGCCGCTTCACTTCTGGCCCGAAACCTTCCTCGCGCGTCTTGAAAAACGTTTCCAACATACTATTCGCATCGGGGGCTTTGGTGGTATATTTGATACCGTCGTAACGGGCCAGGTTCGCGCTGGCTTCGGCGGGAGCAATAATATAATATGTACTGAGGGCAAAACGGGTGTAGGGCATCGAAACCTCATCTACCTCCGCGCCCAACTCCTCCAACTTTGCCACCGCGTCGCGCACCGCCTTTTCCACGCCCGGCTCGATACCCTCCACAAAATATTCTTTGGGCAAAGCCAGCCGTAACCCTTTCACGTCCGGTATCAGGGCTTTGGTATAATCCGGCACGGGAGCGTTGATCGAAGTGCTATCGTGAGGGTCGTAACCCGCGATAGCATTTAGCACCAGGGCGCAATCAGTAACGTCGTGGGTAAACGGCCCAAACTGGTCAAGCGAACTGGCGAAGGCCACCAACCCATAACGCGACACCCGGCCATAGGTCGGCTTCATACCTACCACGCCGCACAAAGCGGCTGGTTGGCGGATACTACCACCCGTATCGCTGCCGATGCTAAACGCGCCCTCGCCCGCCGCCACCGCCGCCGAACTGCCGCCGCTACTACCGCCCGGCACGGTCTCCAAATTCCAGGGATTGTGGGTAGTAAAAAAGGAACTGTTTTCGGTGCTAGAACCCATCGCAAACTCGTCGCAGTTGTTTTTGCCCAACAGCACCGAACCCGCTGCTTTTAGCTTGTGGACAATCGTGGCATCATAAATCGGCTTGAAATCTTTGAGCATCTGGGAACCGCAGGTCGTCCGAATATCCTGGGTCGAAATCACGTCCTTGAGGCTCATGGGGATGCCCAAAAGTGGCCCATCCTGCCCTTCTGCCAAAGCCGCGTCCGCCGCATCCGCCTGAGCCAATGCCACTTCGGGTGTGACGGTCAGAAAAGCTTTAACCTGGCTATCCACTGCCTCAATCCGGCTCAAAGCCGCTGCGGTCAATTCGTGAGCCGAAACCTCGCGCCGCCGGAGCAAATCACCCGCTTCGTGAATAGTTAATGAATATAAGTCCAAAGTAATTCTCCAATTATCAGCAATTAGCCGTCAGCTATCAGTCAAGGCAAAACCATCGCAAGGTCAGGTTCTTGTAAGACATTGCTCCGTCAATGGATACGGCTTTGTCCTAACTGACGACTGACTGCTGATTGCTGATTGCTGACCGCTTCTTATTCTTCGCCAAAAACGGCCTTGACCTTAAAATAGCCACCTTCGCGGGCCGGAGCGTTTTTTAGTACCTCTTCGACTTGAGCCGAAGGCCGGGCTTTGTCCGGGCGCATATTGTTCGCCACCGCGATTATTTGGGCGGTGGGCGATATCTCATCAGTATTTATCTCGCCCAGCATTTCAAAATAATCCAAAATCGGGGCTAACTCGTCCTGCATTTTTTCAATTTCCGCGTCCGTCAAACCCAGGCGGGCCAGGTTCGCTACGTGTTTGACCGTCTCGGCATCTAACCTCATCTTTTACTCCCAACCAAAACGTATTAGTTCCAGCTTTTTCAATCAACCTATTCATTCAAGGAGCGATTATACCATTCAGCACGGCTACGAGCAATGACAGAACTTGTGGGACATTGCTCTGTCAATGGATTGTCTTGCCCCTGGTGGGAAATTGCTAGCCAATGGATATTCCGAACCGTCTATTGGCGGAGCAATATCCAACAAGTTGTCCCTATGGACTGCTCTGCAATTAAAAATTATTGGGCCTCGCTGTCCAAAGCCTGAGCTTCTGCCGCAATGTCGAAGCCGTTCGATTTCAACAATGCCTGGCTTACTATTTTGTCGGCAAATTCGTCATCGTTGGCACAACCCTGGCTCTGCAAAAAGGCGCGGTACGTCTCAATTTTGGTGTCGTGCAGCATTTTCAAATAATCGAAAGTCGTACCGCGCACCACGCTTTGCACCAACTCAGTGGCGGTGGTTGGCTGCCCAATCTTGCCCTGTAACTGCTCCAACAGCATCGGGCGTTCGGTTTGATAAGCAGTCGCCACTTCAGCTGCCAGCCCCTCCAATAGTTCCTGCCCTTCTGCACCTTTTTCCATCTGTTCCCCTACTCTCCTTCAAACCTTAGCTTTTGTCAGCCACTCGAAATAAATTACACCTAATATAGCGTACCATTGTACTCCCGGCCCGCCCCACTGCCAGTCAAAAATGGTTGGCACTACGAACCCAACCACAAATAATGTCAAACCTAATCCTCGTAGGAGCAACACAAAGTTTAATTTTAATTCGCTTATCCAGGTTAATATCAGCACAACCGACCAGAGCAGCCAAAACTCGCCACGCCAGTGTAGCACGATGTAATCGGGATTGTTGTAGCGCAGGGTACGCAGAGCCGCGAAAAAATAGTCGCTCAGGTCGAAAGCCAATAATAATAAGGTAGTAGCGATGGCCCACTGTCGCACCTTCGGTCTAACTCTGGCTTTGTCAAGCAGATTTTGCAACCAGAAGATACCTAACGCAGCGGCGGCAAGTGTCCAGAGCAAAGAATAAAAATAGCTCGACCATTTGGCGGTGATTGCCAGATACTCGCCGTTTTGCCAATGACGCAGCGGGTCAAAGCCGCTTTCGCGGCCCGCCCCCGGCCCAAGAAAATAATCGGGTGCGGCTACCAAAGCCAACCCCGCTAGAAAGACGCTTGCCGCCAGCCAACCCTTATTTCTCGCTTTGGGTTTTAGCAAAAGCCGAACGGTTAGCCAGATAAGCCAGCAACCTGCCCCCAAGAGTGGCCCGCCCTTTTCTAGCAACCGCCCGACTGTCCACTCTTGCGCCTGAACAGGGATTGAAACTAAAGCTTGTTTTAGCTCATAGGTGAGGTAAAGTTCGCCTCCCTGAGCCGCCAACGGCGTCAGCTGCTCAATACGCTGGCGATTGACCTGAATAACTCGGTCTTCGGGGCGTAGTCCAGCCCTATAACCATTGAGCGAGGCATCGTTAAAAAGATTGGCGGTATAAAAGGGGGAATAAATAAAACCCGGCATCGGCGAGGCCAACGCCGACAGTAGTGGCAACCACGAAGCCAGCCCGACCAACACACCAGCCAGCCCGACTCCGACGAGGCCGAATTTCAACCGCCTATTCAACCAGTAACGCACGGAGAGCAGCTATTTGGGCCGACGTGACCCCGATAGTTTGCAGATAGCCCACCGCGCCACCATACTTTCGCTCAACGTAACTGAGGGTGTCCAGAATAGTTTCGGGTAGGGCGGTTAGTTTAAGTTCAAGTTTGTAGGCAATCTCCGGCCTGGACGCTCTGGCTCGTTGGCGCATTTTTTCCAGCACAGGTTCGAGATAAACCACACTCAAAGCATAATCCTGGGCTATAATTTCTAGTGGCACACCTACCAGACTTAAAAGCAGGGCGACTATCAACCCGGTGCGGTCTTTGCCAATCGTGCAATGTACCAAAACGCCGGACGGCTGGGTAGCGATAGCTTCAAAGACCGTTTGCATTTGAGGTTGGCACTCGTCGAGGGTAAATAAATTTTGCTCAAACAAGGTTTCTACAAATTCGACCTGGCTGGCCGCTTCGTCCGTAAAAACCGCCAGATTCAGATAAGTTACGTTAGGGGATTGAGCAAAAACGTTGGGGGTTTTGGCTATCTCCCTGGGAAAGCGCATATCAATCACGGTGCGTACCCCATAATCCAACAAAGCCTGTTGGCTGGTGGGGGTAAGTGCGGTCAGGCGGTCTGCCCGAATAAGGGTGTGCCAACGGGTCTGCCGCCCATCCTGGGTTGGGTAGCCGCCGATGTCCCGGATATTATAGCTGCCTTCAAGTTTTAGATGGCGGGCCTCGTCTGTTGCCATAAACTTATATAACCGTTAATTCCCCCCGCGTCTCGATATGAGCCAAAACGGGGATTTCAAGTTCGCGTTGAATTTTCAGTTGCAAATAGCGGGCGTGTTGGCGGGCTTGCTGCTCGTTGACGGGTGCGCCCGGTTTGCCATCATAAAACCAGGCACTAAACACATAGCGGGCCAGATGCGGGTTTTCGGGGTCTTCAAGTGGGCGCGGCCCTAGCAAAACATACGACCAGCCACGCGGCCCAGTTTGTTCATCAATCCAATAGCCCCGCTCGGTTTCCTGGAAATCAAACTGGATAAACTTGTTGAAAGTCCTGGCAATCTGGTTCAACTCCAGCCCACTATCGAACCACAGGTGTATTGAAAAATGTCCGCTCGGTGCAGGTAGCATAACTCTACTCGCCTTTGCCTGCCGACTTTTTGCGTCCCTTCGGCTTGGTCGCCGCGTGACCGTTCTTGGCGACGGCGACAGGGGCGGGTTCATGACCATTGGGGTTCGGCTCGGCTGGCTCTTGAGGCTGGCTGCTACCTATGTCGCTGCCGTGTTCCAGGATTGCACCTGTGCCGTTGACGTGCAAAGTTTCGCCTACATGAGACTCTCCCGGCTTTTCCAACGCGACAGCCAACACCTGGGCAATGGTATCTACCAAAATATAATCCAGGTCTTTGCGTAATTCTTCGGGCAAATCGTCCAGGTCGCGCTCGTTTTGCTTGGGCAAGATTACGGTTTTGAGACCCGCCCGCCGCGCCGCCAGCACCTTTTCCTTGACCCCGCCGATAGGCAGGACTTTGCCGCGCAGAGTGATTTCGCCCGTCATCGCAATGTCACCGTGAATCGGGCGGCCTGTCAGCAGCGAAGCAATGGCCGTTGTCAGCGTGATACCCGCCGAAGGGCCATCTTTGGGGGTAGCACCCGCCGGAATATGGATATGCAGGTCGTTTTTGTCAAAAAAGGCCGGGTCAATCCCAAGTTCGACTGCGTTGGAACGCACATAGCTAAGGGCTGCCTGGGCCGACTCCTTCATCACATCGCCAAGCTGCCCGGTCACAATCATATTTTTAGAGCCTGGCATTTTGGTGGCCTCGATAAATAGAATGTCGCCGCCCACCTCGGTTACTGCCAGCCCCGTTGCCACCCCAGGTTGCTGGGTGCGTTCGGCTACGTCCGAATGGTAGCGCGGCTTGCCCAACAGTTCGCGCACTTTGGCTGGATTGACCGTAATTTTCTCGGTCAGACCTTCGGCCACCTGGCGCGTAATTTTGCGTAGCACCGTCGCAATCTCGCGTTCCAGACTACGCACCCCGGCCTCCCGCGTATAATCTCTGATAATTATGCGGGCCGCCTCGTCTTCGAACACGGCATCGGCATCGGTCAGGGCGTGGGCGCGAAGCTGTTTGGGTATCAGGTGCTGGAAAGCGATATGCACCTTTTCTTCCTCGGTGTAGCCCGAAAGCGTCAGAATTTCCATTCGGTCACGCAACGGCGCGGGTATCGGGTCGAGCAGGTTGGCCGTCGCAATAAACATTACCTTCGACAAGTCGAACGGCACGTCCAGATAATGGTCGCGGAAATCTTTATTCTGCTCCGGGTCAAGCACTTCCAACAGGGCCGAACTAGGGTCGCCCCGATAGTCCGCCCCGATTTTATCCACTTCGTCCAGCATAAAAACTGGGTCGTTGGACTCGGCACGACGGATAGCCTGAATGATGCGGCCCGGCAACGCCCCGATATAGGTACGGCGATGTCCCCGGATTTCCGCTTCGTCGCGCACGCCGCCCAACGACATTCGGGTAAACTTGCGGCCCAATGCGCGGGCGATAGACTGGCCCAAACTGGTTTTACCTACGCCCGGCGGCCCGACAAAACACAGGATTGGTTCGCGTGGCCCGCTATAATTATGCACATCTTCGTAGGTGAGCGGCCCGTCCATCGTCGGCATAGTTTTACCGCTTAACAAAGCGTCGGTCAGGCTTTTATCTTGCTCAGAAGTTAAAGCGTCGTCGAGCAAAGTATCCTCAGCTTCGTCTTCAATGGTTTGGGCTACGGCTTTAGCCGCCCGGTCATTGCGAAGTTTGCGTACCGCCAGATATTCCAACAAGCGTTCCTTAATCTTGTCCATATCGTAGTGGTCTTCGTCCAAAACCTTGCGGGCCAGGCCGATGTTCAACGCGCTTTCCGTGCTTTTGTCCCAGGGCAGCGTGGTCAACCAATCCAGATAAGTTTTAATCACGCCGTATTCTGCTGCCGCCGAAGGCAATTTTGAAAAGCGGTCAAGTTCGCGCTCGGCTTCGCGTTTGGCTTCAAGCGGCATCTTCGACTCTTCGATAGCCTTACGATACTGGTTGACCTCGGCGGTTTGAGGGTCGTCTTCGCCAAGCTCTTTCTGGATAGCCTTGAGTTGTTCGCGCAAGAAATACTCGCGCTGCGTTTTGTTTAGCTCGTCCTGCACCTGGCTCTGGATTTTACGGCCCAGTTCCAAAACCTCAAGCTCTTTGGTCAAAAAGCTATTGAGCCGTTCCAGTTTGAGCCGCACGTCCGGCGTTTCCAAAATCTCCTGACGCTGCTCAAGCTCCATCCGCACACTGGTGGCAATCAAATAAGCCAGCTGGCGCGGCTCTTCGATATTGATAGCCGTCATCAATAGTTCGTCGGGGATTTGCGGGACAAGTCCAACTAGCCGTTGAAACAGAGTCACGCTGTTCCGCATCAACGCCTCGACCTCAACGGTTTTTTCGTCGTCGTCTTTCAAAATCTCGATGCGGGCTATCATATACGGCTCAGTCTGGAGGTATTCGACAATCCGCATCTTTTCCAGACCCTGCACTGCCAGCCGGATAGTGCCATCGGGGACTTTGAGCAAGCGGTGAACTGTCGCCACTGTGCCGACCATAAAGCTATCGCCCGGCCCGGCTACTTCCACTTCCAAATTCTTTTGCGCCACCAAACCCACCATGCGGTTGCCGTTCGGCCCGGTTATCTCCTCAATCAGTTTGATGGAACGCTCCTGCCCAACGGCCAGGGGGAAAACGGTCAGCGGAAAAACGACAGTATCCTTGAGCGGCAAAATCGCCAGTTCGTCGGGTATGTCGGGATGCGAGTTATTCCCATCGGGCTGCCCATCAGAAATTTCGTCGGCAGGCGCAGCTACTTGCTGGCTTTCCTGAATACTTGCCAACATCTTCAACAGCGTAGCAGTCTGCTCGTCACTCAAATCTTCCAGACCCGGCCCGGTTTTGGCACGGGGGCGACGCGGCTTCTTGGGGCTAACGCTGCTATCATCAGGGCTAGAGGATACTGGTTCGCTTTTTCTAGCGGGCTTCTTATTCTTAGTTGGCTTCTGGTCGTCTGCCATTTTGCTCCTTAACAGGGCTTAGAAACTGAAAAATTGACAATATATGTTCTAACATTCTACTTGATTCGCCCTTATTTTTCAAGGCACAAGAAGCCTTCCCAGGGCTGATACTGTAAGCAAGTATCATTTCAAAGATTCGGGGTGTAGAAGCGAGATTTATCACGCCCCAGTGTTACTCCGCCTCAAGCAAAATGGGCGTGATAAATCTCGCCCCTACTTTTTGGGCTGATACTGTAAGCAATCCAATCTAGCTTTTACTCCAAACTATAGACGGTCACTTAATTTATAGCAAAGCCTCGGTTTGGAGTAATCACGAATTATAAGATTGTCCCACTAGCAGCCTTGTGGCAAGCCTCCCGCAACATCTCCGCAACATCTCCGCAACAAAGCTATAGGTTCAGATAAATCGCTATGTTATAACTAGAGTGTAATGAATATGAAGTAGAACTGATTACTCTGACGACTGTGAGAATGCTTTTGCAAGTAGCAAATGTCCGATTTCTTATTGGCAACCTGATAAATAGCGCAAATTATAGGTTTTTAGCGCAAAAGGAGACGTTAAAATGGCAACTCAAGCGAATTACGGCCAGGCTTACCCAAATACGCGCACGCGCAGCCTCAACCCGCTCTATGGCATAGCGGCAGTGGGTGGGTTAGCAATGGTGGCTTCCAGCTTCCTGGCCTGGTACAACTTCACCATTACGGGCAACGGTGGCGACTCTTTTTCCATTACTGGAATGGGTGGTACAAGTGGTACATCCGAGATGGCTAAATTTCTGGCCGAAGCCGCTTCTAATCCTGGCATCATCTCGGTTTTCTTAGGCGGCGTGGTGCTGCTGCTGGCTTTGTTGGGCCTGGTTCTCAACAAAAAGGGCTTCGCCATCGCTGCTCTGGTTTTTGGCTTGATGGGTCTGGCGTTTATGGGATTAAAGCTTTCGCAGGCGGCCAAATTAGGTTCGGATATAGGCGATAGCGCGAGTTTGACCACCAGCGTGGGTTTGGGCCTTTACGTGGGGCTACTAGGTGCGATTCTGGCGGTATTGGGCAGTATTTTGACGTTGGTAATGCGCCGCCGTTAGATTTTACAACCAACACCCTTCAAATATGTTGTAGGCAGCACGTCCCCAGGCCCGCTATGGTGCCAGATGCACAGACGGTGCGGCCTACAACAATATTTCTACAATAACCCAAATAGATAAGGAGCAGAGCAATGAAAAAATTCGACGGTTTTTATAAATGGGTAGTGATGTTGATGCTGGCGGCATTGGTGCTGGCAGCTTGTGGCGAAAGTCCTACCGCTACCCCGGCGGCAACCCAGGCAGCCCTGGCTACTAACAACAATGCTGCCAACGCCACGACTGGCGCAGCTACCACTCCGAAGGAGGCAATCGCCACGACCAGCGCAGCTACTACGGGTAGTAAAGCTGGGGCCGCTTTGCCCAACGTCGGGGGCGCAACCGAGGTTACGCTCGACCCTACCATCTATAAGGTTTTTAAGACCGCCTTCGTGGAAGGCTTGAGCAAAGAAGCAGTGACACTGCCAGATTTGGCTATCAAGGTCTATTCTTCGGACAACGAAACCGCGAAACTGACCGACAATACTGACACGGCTTTCACCGCTGCAAGCTACAAGTTCAGCGATATTACCAACTCAGGCCAGACCAAAATGACCTTCCAAAATGGCGGCGCAACAGGCTTTTACACTAAAACGGGAGCGGCGGATTTGATACCAATTATTGCAGATGCTGCTCAGTTTAGCAAAACTACGACCAGTCCGCCACCAGGGGTAGATGCGGCTACTTACCAGAAGTTTTCCGACCAGTTCAAGGGCAAGAAAAGTGCGCTGATAATCCTTTCGGCGACGGGCATCGTCCAGACTATGTTGAAAGCGAAAAACGCCTCGGCTACCTCCAGTGCAGGTGCTGTCACTACCACGCCAATCGCCACTACCGTTGCTCCATGAGGCAGCTTGGGCAGAGATTTGGCGGGACGCTAGTAGCTTCGAGCCTGGAGCAAGCAGTCAGGTACAACTTTGAGCTTAAAGTAATCAGCCAAATGATTCTAAAGCCAATAGTTTATATTTTGTAACTACTCAGCCTCCTACAAAAGACAATTTAGGGCTGAGTAGTTACTATATTTTTACAGTAGGTGGCGCGTCCCCGCGCCCGCTACCCTATCAAACCCAACAACCGTGCGGGCGCGGGGATGCGCCGCCTACTACTTAAAGGCCGCTCCGATTTGCAAGGGCTACGCCGTTGGGGTCTGGTTACGCGGGATGCCCACGAACTCTACCGTCAGTTCGAGTTTGTGAATGTGGCCGCGCCCAAACGTTATATGGAAATCACCCGGCCCAACATTTACAAACAACCCTAACTTGGATATTATGCTAAATACGATTGTCACGGCCCGCAGGCACCCAAGGGGTACCCGGAACGAAGGAGCGGCGGCGTGAAGAAGTTGTGGTTAAGAATTCACTTTAGGCGACCAAAACCTTAGCTACCTTAGCTTTTTGGGCTTAATAGGCGACCCAATCTTTATTTTACCTGTATTAAGGTTCTAGCTGAACTCCTTACCGAAAAAGTCGTTCTAGGAGAAGTGTTGTTATAGCTAGTTTTATTTAACGGGTTTTCAAATCGGATCATTTGAAAGGTATGTATACCTGGTTGAGTTGGTGTCAAAAACGACGACTTAAATTTGCCTAAATGATTGGCTCTAACTATACCACATACAACTACGTTATTGTTTTGCGTTTCTATTTGCTGGTAATCAAGCAAAGCTGATAAGCAATACTCACGGTCATAGCTACTTGAGTTGTTAATTATCGCCGTGTATTCTACCTTTTTAGCCGCTTCGAAAGGTGAAGGTGTCCATAGCGGTATGCCCCCATCGGCATCAATCCTACCTTCATTTACTATAAATGAATTGTCATTACCTGGCAAATTTGAGGTCACACTCCAATCTCGAAATGCAACCTTTCGGGCTGGAATGGTTGTACCTACATAAACCTCATAAGAGGTTATATTTGTGTCAGCCGAGCTAAGGCGGGCCTGAAAACCAGGGTCATTATTATAGATGTCACCAAATAGCATAAAGTTGAGATTATGCTTTCCTTCGGGAATAGCTGTAGTCCTAAAGCTCAACAACGCACGTTCACCGCGTTTAATATGAAGCAAAACTGTATTGGTAAAATTATTGCTACTCGTTGCCAATTCGAGTTCTTTGCCATCCAACGCAGCTTTAACAGCGTAATGACCCTCGTCTTTGCCAGCCGCAAAATCTGGCTCTACCAGTAGCACACCGGAAAAGGGCTGATTATCAGCCAGCCAAAAAGATGGCAAACTACCATCGGCAAACTTGCTGTGCATTTCAGGGGTAGCACGCATACCAAAAATCACGCTGCCACTGTAACCGGGGGCATTAGTTCGTTGGTCGGCAATATAACCGTTCAAATCTACTGCTGTGGCATTCAATTGGGCAAAAGGATCAGGTCCTAGGGGGGGTAATGAGAAAGCTACAGGAGTATCAGTTGGATAAGAAGAATTGATGATTTGCGAGGAAGCATCTTTAGTAAGGTCAGGTTTAGACCACAAATTGAATAATATCGTACCCAAAACAGCTATTAATATTATTGCTAATAAAGTTGTCAACATTGTTTTCTTGATGTTGAGACTCATTTTAATTCTACTTTCTTCTCAAATAAATGCTAAAAGTATCTTCTCATTATTTCGGGGTAGCAGTTGAGCTTGCACTACCATTTTGAGTTCGAATTAGTTAGCCCTTTGCTAACTCTCCCCGAAATAATGAGAAGATACTGATAAAGGGGTAAAGCAATTGCATTTGTGGAAATCCTTCCAAAGCACAACTGCTAAAACGCAGAATTCGCTCTACGGATGAGCATTCAAATCCGTAACGCACGTAGCTTGATCACCATTGTTAGTTGTTATTCCGTGTAATCCATGCTCATTAAAGGTGTCACTTGATGTACCAGGAATAAAATCGGAGGTCCAGCCAATAGACCCTGATCCGTTATTTGAATAGCTACGCTGCTGAGAGCCGTTTTTGGAAAAGGTGGCTACTAAATCTACTCGCCAAAAGCTGCTATTGGCTTCAGTCTGAGAGGCACCGTACATACCATCTTGGAAGAACTGATTGTCTTTGTAAATCTGACTATAACCATAACCTAAAGCACCAGCAACCTGGTTGGGTTGCACACCGGATGGTTGATGTAAAGGTTGAGCAGGAGCAGATTGTTCCGCAACCAGCTTGCCACTAGCACTCTTTGGGGGTGCAGTCTTGGAGGATGCTGAATTTGGAGGATGCTGCAAAAGCAGACCCAGGGAGACTCAAAACACCTAAAGCAAAAACTAAAGCCAGTAACAAACTAGCTTTGAATGCTAAACTTCGCATGGTATTCTCCTTCTGCACTTTATTTCAAATACTAACGATTGCGCTTCTAACGTAGTTCTCACCTCTAAGAGCTTGTAAAATAATAGGGAATTGTCACTCTGAACGTAGTGAAGGGTCTGTTCATTTGAACTCACAACAGATTCTTCGCTGCGCTCAGAATGACATTCTTTTACACCCTCTAAGGTACATTAGAGCGGAAAGTTCTCACCTCATTGCTAAAAACTGTATTGATTGCCTCTAACAAAGGCTAAATGCAATAAAACATTTAGCATTCGGCTTGCAGATTGATAGTACCAAAACCACAACCTCTTGCATAGAACCAAACTACCATGATTTTGCAACCAAAAAGCTAAAGTTTGGCAATCAAAAGATTAATTGCGTTTAGAATAGGGCGGTTGTCGGATAAACCCTCTGGAAATGGCAATCAGGACTGCCTGCGTCCGGTTTTTTACTTCCAGCTTCTCGTAAATATTATGCAAAGTGTTTTTGAGGCTGCTCTGACCAATGTTCAGTCGCTTTGCAATTTCCTTGTCCTTTAAGCCGTCGGCTATCAATTGCAAGATTTGGGTTTCACGGGCGTTCAAGCTTTGTTCGCCGGGCCTGGTAAGTAGCGGTAGGGTTTGCAGGGCGTGTTGAAATTGCTGCGCGAAGAGGCCGGGCTGTTTGTCAACCACGTTATAAATAGCAGCGGCCAACTCTTCGGGTGAGTCGTTGGTAGTAATTACGCCCTGGACATTGTACTTGCTCAGTTCTTCCAAATCGGCTCTGGCGTAACAACAGCAAGAAACCAAAATGGGGGTTTGAAAGTGGGCGGCGCGAATAGCCCTGATTGTTTCCAAACCATCAAGACCGGGCAAGCCGACTGGCAGCAGTATCAGGTCTGGCTCAGTTGCTAGTGCCACTTTTGGGTCAAAGCTCGACATAAAATTAGTAATGTGGGTACTAATATCCAACTCTCGCTTGTATCCTTTGGAAAGCAAGGTAAAGTTGCCTACTAGCAAACGGTTTGCCGAAATTACCAATATCACGATTGGTTTCATTTGCGCTTATTCCTTTTCTCAAACAGCTTGTAAGCAATAATTAATTTTGCTATCAGCTTTGAGGCAGCAGTTTACGAAGATATTACGCTCTAAAGAAATAAACGCTAGATTTGGTGATTTTGGCGGATGGATTTGAGACAATTTCCAGGACTTTAGCTAGTTTTTTCACTAACCTGCTGCGTCAGGACGTTTTTGGCTACTTTGCCAAAGCGGGATAGGGGAAATTCGTCTAAAAATTCCAGCCGTTCGGGTAGCTTGAATTTGGCGATGCCCTTTTCTAACAAAAAGGCGGTCAACTCGGTCAGCTTCAGGCTGGCATCGGGACGCAAAATTATAAACGCACACACTCGTTCGCCCAATACCGAGTCGGGCATCGGCACGCAAGCCACGTTAAAGACGGCGGGGTGAGCCAGAATCAAGTTCTCGATTTCCTCGGCACTGATTTTCTCGCCGCCCCGATTAATCAAATCTTTTTTGCGCCCTTCCACAATATAGTTGCCAGAAGAATGGCGACGCATCAAATCGCCCGAACGATAAAAGCCTTCTGCTGTAAAAGTGCGAGCATTATAGTCAGCCACCTTGTAGTAGCCACGTAGCGTGTACGGGCCGCGCACAAATAGTTCGCCAATCTCGCCGTCTGCCACTTCGTCGCCCTCATCGTCCAGCAACCGCAGTTCGTCCCCTGGCGAGACCGGACGGCCCACCGTTTCGTAACGCACCTCGTCCGTATCACCTAAACGTCCATAGCAAAGCAAACCTTCGGCCATCCCGAAAACTTCTTGCACTTTGCAAGCTGGCAGCAGCTTTTCGGTCAGGCGTTTCACTTCTGATTGGAGCTTTTGCCCACCGGAGTTGATAATACGCAGGCTATCCAGCTTATAATTTTTGAGGTCAGAGTCATTGACTAAACGGATTAACAGGGTCGGCACTAACTCGATATGCGTCACCGCTTGCTGTTCAATCAGGGCAAAAATATCAACGGGTTGGGTCGCTGCCGACAACACACAGCGTGCGCCGTGCCTCAAAAAACCGAGCAGACCAGGACAAGCTAGGGGAAAATTATGTGACATCGGCAAGACAATCAGCAGGGCGGAGTCGGGCCGAATGTCGTTGATACCGGCGGCGGCTTTGACGTTATACAGATAATCGTTATGGGTGCGCGGAATAAGTTTGGATACACCCGTCGTCCCACCCGACAGTTGAAAAAGGGCCGGGTCATCGGGATTGACAGCTATTTGACCTAATTGGGCCGCTTCCAAACCGCTATCGGTTTCCAATAGCTCTGTAAGCGAAACCGCATCGGGCAAATCGGTTTGACCCAACACCAAAACATGACGCAGACAGCTATTTTCACCCTGGATTTTGGCGGCCAGTTCCGCGAAGCTAAAATCTTTGAGCTGGTCGGGGATAGCATAGCCGACGGCCTGGCTCAAGCTCACAAAATGGCTGACCTCGCTATAGCGGTGGTTGGGCAAAGCCATCACGGGAATCGCGCCTACTTTTTGGAGCGCAAAAAACAAATAGACAAATTCCGGCCCGTTGGGTAGCTGCATTACAAAGCGGTCACGTGTTTGCAGCCCAAATTTGAGCAGGTGTAGAGCCAGACGCTCGACCCGCTCTGCCAGTTGCCGATAGCTAATCTGTTGCTCGCCCGTCACCAACGCTATCCGGTCTGCAAAACGCTGGCAGATTTCGTCCAGGAACATACCAAAAGTTTTATCTTCCCAATAACCCAAAGCCCTGTAATGGGCTGCTATCTCGTCTGGAAAAGCCACTACCCCTTCCAAAGTGGTCAGCATTATTTTTCCTTCCTGGCAACATAAGCTTCGTAATCAGCTACAAAGTGCGGGGCTTTGGCCTTGAGGGTTTCGTAATCAATGCGTCCGCTTCGCATCATATAATCGTAGGCAAGGGCGGGTGCGTCCAGGTGCATTTTAGTGTGGAAAGTTTCGTACCAGGTGTAACTATGTTCGGCGATATTGAGCAGCTTATCTACCGCCGGACGATGCTTCTGCTCAAAAGCCTGTAATGCGACGGGAACGCTATCATTTTGGATGAACGCTCCAAACAGCGCAATCGCATCTTCCAGAGCCATCCTGGTGCCAGAACCAATCGAAAAATGGACAGAACGCAAAGCATCGCCAAGCAAAACCACATTTCGATAGCTCCAATGATGGTTCGTGACCACCCCGAAATTAAGCCAGAGTGATTTGTTGAGCAAAAGCGGCTGCCCACCCAAATCATCCTTAAAGATTTGCTCACAATAAACGCGGCTTTCCTGTTCGGTCTTATGCTCAAAGCCAGTCCGCTGCCAGGTCTCCGCATCACATTCAACAATAAAAGTGCTATTGGTGGGGCTGTAGCGATAGCAATGGGCCACATACGAACCGCCCTTATAAGTGCGAAAAATCAAGGAGAGGGTATCGAAAAGCTGATGCGTCCCGTACCAGACATATTTGTTGGATAAAACACTGCGCGATGGCCCAAAATGCGGGGCAAATTGCTGGCGTACAATGCTGTTTGCTCCGTCCGCCCCCACGATTAAATCATAATCGTCAAAAGTGGTCGCATCAGGCAGGCGGGTCTCGAATTTCAGATTTACTCCGGCCTGACGACAATGTTTTTGCAAAATTTGTAACAGGGTCAAGCGTGAGATGCCGGAATAAAGGCTGCCGTCAATTCGCACCGCCTGCCCTTTTTGCACAATAGTCAGGTCTGACCACTCCTGCATTTGGGCCTCAATCTCAGCGTAAGAAGGGGCATCGCTGTCTTTGAGGAAGGACAGAGCGCGGCCCGAAAACACCACGCCCCAACCATACGTCGCCCCCGCCGCGTTTTGCTCCACAATCTCGATTTGATGAGCCGGGTTGTGCTTTTTCATCAATAGCGCAAAGTACAAACCAGCCGGGCCACACCCGACAATTCCAATTTTCAAGGCCATATTTACACCAAATGATAGGCTCTAACTATACCACCCGCAAGTACATTATTGCTTTGCGTTTCTATTATTTTTATGAGGAATATACGGTTACATTACCTTTCTTCCATCGCTAACAGGGCATGAAGCTGACGACTGGTGGCATCTAAAATCTTTTTAAGTTCTTTTACCTGCTCCGGCGTACCAAAATGAGCTACATAGCGGATCGTCTCCATAAGAGCGATAGTACTTTGTTTGATCTGCGGGATGTGTGAGCGATCAGGGTCCAGGCTGGGTTGCACTGATACAGGCAGCAACACGTACCCTTCTTTTTCTGATGGATAATGTTGGCGGTGTGCTGTTAGCTGTTTTTGACCGTGTTCGGTAATGGTATAGATTTTTTTGGTCTCAATTTCCTGGCTACTGAGTGAACCTTCTTCTTCCAGTAGCTGTAAATTAGGATAGACCGAGCCAGCACTAGGCCGATAAACCCCGGCATAACGTTGCTCTAGCTCTTTAATGATTTCGTAACCGTGACGTGGTTGCTCGGCTAACAACTCCAAAATGGCGAATTTAAGAAAACCGCGCTTGAGACGTTGACCAGTGCCTCTGCTACGCAAAGAATCACCAAAAAGGTCGGCTCTTCCTCCCGGTTGTTCAAAACTCAAAACTTTCTCCCCTTCAGCTATTCAGGCTGGGATTTTTTCGCCCAACCCTCCGAATTTTGCCATTAGCGGACGCATAGCTGAAATACTACCATATTGCACCTTCAGTTGGAAAGTTATTGTTTTTCATTATTTATTACTCTCCAGAATTAATAACCTATGCTGAAGGCTTCATTCAGATACTCGCTTCCAGTTAAGGTATCGAGCAGAAACCCGGCCAGGTCAGTTCGGCTAACCACATTAGCCGCCAGGTCATAATCTGGGCCAATCTTATAGCTACCCTGGGGCGGTTTATTGGTAAGACGGGAAGGGCGCACAATCGTCCAATCCAGCGAACTGGCTTTAACTGCTTCTTCCATCCTCCGCATATCCTGAAAAGCTTCTCTTAACATAACAAAAAATATTTTATTCATCAGGCCGGTATCTTGGGGCTGCGGGTTAGTGGCAATCGAAGTCAGCCCAATAAAACGTTTAACCCCACCTTTTTCCATCGCCGCCATAATGTGCTTGATGCTGCCGGAGTAAAAATCCACAGGCTTAGTAATTTCCACCAAAGTGCGTAGCTTAAACCTCGTCCCAAGCGTAGAAATTACGGCTTCCGTTCCGTGTACCGCTTCGTCAAGGGCAGCTTTATTACCAATATCCCCTTTGACCACTTTCAGTCGTTCGTGCTTGAATTTCAGACTGGCAGGGTTACGGATTAGTGCAGTTACACTATGGCCCTGGTCTAAAGCTCGTGTTACCAACCAACGACCAGTTCCGCCAGTTGCTCCTAAAATCAGGATCTGCATTTCTGAATAACCTTCGCCTTTCAAGGTAGATTTTATTTTTGTTTAGTATCGGGGCAGACTAGCCAGAGGCGTATAATTTTGTGCCTTAAACTGCAATATTTCTTCAGCGGGCTGTTGATAACCACCCGCTTCACCTATTATTTGCTGCATCGAGACAGCCTTTTGTCGGTAGGTAGGATTTTGTCTGACCATTTCGACAGCCTTAACACCTCTGATATTTCAGATTAGCGTAGCGATAGATAACGATATATGTTATATCACGATAACGATACATTGTCAAGGCTCAAGCTTGGAGTGGTGTGCGTCAGATTTTTGTACCCAACAGTTATGCCCTGAACCCTGTACCCCGCAGGGGTGAAAGTTCGGGGGCTTTTGGGCAAGCCTCCACCCATTCAAAATTATGTACCGCACCCCACGCCCCAACCATAGGTCACTCCCTTCGGATTTTGTTCTATAATTTCAAGTATTTTATATTAAAGGCTTGCGCCGCCATCAACCACGAAGGTCTGACCCGTAATATAGCTGGAAGCAGGCGAGGCCAACAGTAAGGCGATGCCTTTTAACTCCTCCAAATCACCCACACGGCCCAGAGCGATGCCTTTCTCGAAACTGCCCTTGCTTATTTCTACCAAAACCGAAGCCATACGGGTTGGGAACAAACCCGGCGCAATCGCGTTGACCCGAATACCTTTGTCGCCCCACTCTTTTGCCAGTTCGCGGGTAAAGCCAATCACGGCGGCTTTGCTGGTGTTGTAGGCGATGGTTTTGGGCATCCCGCTAGAATTGGCGCGTAGTCCGGCAATAGAAGCGATGTTGATAATATTCCCGCCCTGACCGCGCTCAATCATATTTTGGCCCACCAGTTGCGAAAGCATAAAAATACCAGTCAGGTTCACGTCAATAATCTGCTGCCATTTAGCCAAAGCTACTTCCTCGGCGGGTTGTCCCCAGGATTGTCCGGCGTTATTGACCAAAATATCAATCTGACCGTGTGCGTCCAGAGCGGCTTTGAAGGTGCGCTCCACCTCGGCAGGTTTGGCTACGTCCGCCAACACTCCGGTACAGTCATAACCTTTGGCCTTAAACTCCTCAACTGTCGGGTCAATCCATTCGGCCCGCCGTCCACTGATGACTAATTTAGCACCGGCCTCGCCGTAAACGTCAGCAATCGCTTTCCCAATCCCACGTCCGCCGCCAGTCACC
Source organism: Chloroflexia bacterium (assembly GCA_038207455.1). Classification (GTDB taxonomy): domain Bacteria; phylum Chloroflexota; class Chloroflexia; order Chloroheliales; family Chloroheliaceae; genus JBBQZT01. Next base: position 29,651 of record JBBQZT010000032.1, on the reverse strand, counting down.
AGGGCTACTTTGCCCTTGATGTCAAACATTTCTTGAATGTTCATCTTTTTCCTCCACATTAAGCAATTTTGTCAACGTGTGCCAGGCAATGTTGCGCCCCGTGACCAAATTGACCACAAGGCGACAATTCGATGGCAACCGCAGCTTACCACTCAAAAGCGCGGCCAGCCCCACCGCCCCCGAACCTTCGACTACCAAATGCAATTCGCGCACATAATAACAGATTGCGTCGGCTATCGCTGCCTCGCTCACCAATATAATCTCATCCACGTAACGCTGGGTCAGGTCAAAGGTTAGGGTCTGCGCTTCCAACCCACCCGCCAGACCATCCGCCAACGTGGGTAAATCGGGCGCGGCCACAATAGCCTGAGCAGCCAAAGCGTGGTGCATGGCTGGAGAAGCTTCACTCTGTACCCCGATTATCTTGATATGGGGCGCAACGGTTTTGGCCCACATCGCCACGCCACTAATCAAGCCCCCGCCACCCACTGGCACCAGCAACACATCAGCTTGGGGTAAATCTTGCAAAATTTCCAACCCGATGGTAGCCTGACCAACTATTATTTCGGGGTCATTGTAGGGCGAAACGAAAACGTAGCCGCCTGCCTGGGCCAGGTGGCGGGCGTAAAGTTCGGCGGCATCATAACTATCCCCGTATTGTAGCAGTTTGACTGGATAACGTCGCAAAGCCGCGACTTTGGCAACCGAGGCCGAGTTCGGCACAATTACCGTTGCGTCTAAACCCAGGTGGCGAGCCGCGTGCGCCACTCCCAACCCGTGATTGCCCGCCGAAACCGTTAGAAACTTGGGCGTGACCGAGGCTGACCCAGCCTTTTCTCCATAAGCCAGCAATTTGTTGACTGCGCCCCGCAACTTAAACGAACCAGTTGGCTGAAATAACTCCAGCTTTTGCCAGAGTTGGACAGCCGGGCCAAAGTGAGCTGTCAACGGTTCGCATAATTCGAGCGGGGTGCGATATACCAGGCCACTGCGCCGCAAGCGTTCCGACGCTTCCAACACGGCCAGAGGCGTAACTGTTTTTAATTGCTCATCATTCATAAACTCTACCTTAGCCAGCCCTTTTGCCGCAACCAACTATTGCCCAACAGCCCCAACTGCACTTCGCTGGCTGTGCCTGCCAATTCCGGGTGATATTCAAAACGAGCCCGCTCAAAATACTGCACGGTGTAGGTTTTACCATCATCTGGGTTCACCTCTTGAAATTCCTCGCTGATAGGATAGCCAAATTGGGTCAGGCTACCCTGTTGTAACCAATAGTTGAGGAAGCCAAAAGAAAGCGAATGCGCTGTTTGTGGGAAATAATAGCTACTGAGGGTGTTGGCAAAAGGCGCAGACGGCTTAAAGGCAGGCTGGTTTCCACGCCCGGTAGTTTGCTTACGACCCAACAAGCCAATTTCCACTTCGTCGGGTGTGCCTGCCAGTTCGGGGTGATACTCCAGGCGGCTGCGCTCGAAATACTGCACCAGATAAACTTTACCGTCCGCCGGATTGACCTCACGAAATGGTTCAGTTTTGGGAAAACCAAATTGGGCCAGCTTGCCGTGCGTCTCCCAATATCTGGCAAACACTCCAAATAAATTGTGGCGCGTCTGCGGGAAAAAATACCCGTTCGGGGCATGATTATCGTTCGCCCCAGCCGTTAAGTTGAGGCCGGGGCCGGGCAAATCCAGGGCGTAAAGCTCCCTGGTGTCACTATTTTGGCTGTAGTCACTATTTTGGCTGTAAACGGTAGCAGGCAGGTAGGGGCTAACAAAAACCTCCCCGTTCAACTGTGGGGCTAACTTTTGCCAACTTTTGGCCCCGTCGTTGGAATACCACAAAAAATCGCCGTTAAAGCTAATCGCGTTATAAAGCAAAAAGGTATCGGGCGCACCGTTTAATTGTTTCAAGCTGCCGAAACCGTTGAGTCCAGTCGCAAAAGGCATACTCAATTTTTGAGTAAAAGTTTGGCCGCCATCAGTCGAAAGAGCCAGTTGCTGCTCGTCCAGGTTGCTTATGCTTAAACTCAAAATACCTGCGCTGGTCTGGAAAAACTCCACACCGAGATATTGATTAGGCTGGTCAAAAGCCCTAAAAGTGCGCCCACCGTCGGTTGAAAAAAGCTGCGAACCGTCCAACGAAAGGGTCAAAAAATCGGGTTTGTTATAGCTATCTTGTGCATTAGTAAAAATGAAGTTATTATTATTTGGGTTGGTCTGACCGCTATAACGAGCCATCCAGGAGATGCCTGCGTCTGCCGAATAGTAGAGGGTAAAAGGCGCAGGTGACCCTCCGCCACCTGGGTTAAGCACCAGCGCATAAAGTACGTCTGCATCCAGTCCCGACATCGCCAGCGAATGTACCTGGCTGCCCGGAGCAGTCAGGGGCGGAGTACGCTCTTGCCAGTTAAGGCCACCGTCGTAGCTAACCCACACTTTGCTTTCATCAAGGCTGTACATTTGGGGCGAACCATTCGTTGCATACAAACCAAAACCGGGAATATGCTTAACAAACTGGGCCTGCGGTTCGCTGAGGCTAAACCGCACCCCCTCATCGTTAAAAAGCAAACCGTTGTACGGATCGCACCTCTGTAAAGGATAGGGGCTAAAAGAAGTGTGCGTTCCCTTTACCAGATCATAAACTTCGCTCCCAGTGCTGCTACTCGGTGGGTTCAACGTACCCACCAATAGCGTCCCTGGTCGCGTCGCGTCGAGGCACACACCCACGTAACTACCGGGGATTTTTACACCTGTATCGCGCCAGTTTGTCAAAGTACCGTCATCGGCGCGGGCAGGTCTGGCTTCCCCCCCCACATTCAACACCAAAACTAGCCCAAGCAACACCACCACAACTTCGCCCCAAACTCGCGGGTTAAACCGATCAGAGCCGTGTTTTTTTTGCATTGGTTGCTCCTTCTTAAATCCTGGCAACGCATAGTAACCAGGTATCAAAATGGCACGAATGGTTCTAGTAGCCTTACTAAATTTTGCAGTCGAGCTTATTTTTACGCCCATAAATCGTTGCCAGGTCGAACCACTCAATGAGGTGGACAGTCATCTTCTTCGGTTGAGGACATCTCCTGGAAGTATTGCTTGCCAAACTCGGATAAAGCCCGTAATACGTCTGACACCGCAAAACCCTTGTCGGTCAGAGCGTATTCGACGCGAGGTGGTATCTCGGCGTAAGCGTGGCGTGTGACAAAGCCAAGTTGTTCGAGCAATTTCAAGCGGCCCGACAAAGTTTGGGGACTGACTTTCTCCAATCCCTCTTGAATTTCGCCGTACCGCTTTTTGCCGTCCAACAATTCGCGGATAATTAGCAGAAACCAGGTATCGCCAAGCATCCGGGCGGCCTGGACGATAGCGGTTTTATCTAAATCAAGCTGGTTATCGCGTGCTTGATCAACAATTAAATTACTCATTTTCACCCTATTTTGACAGACTCTTGACAAACTGCCTTCCAGGTATTATTATACCATATCTGATGTTACTATGAAAACCATAGTAACATCAGATATGGAAGTTGCTTTGGTTATTGGACTGTGAAAAGAAAGGTTTTGTAATGGACATTTTATTGTGGGTGTTGCAGGTTTTATTGGGTTTGACGTTTTTGACGGCAGGCTTTTTGAAGGCTACCCAGCCGATTGAAGGCTTGAAAAAGCAGATGGAGTGGGTAACTGCCTCTCCAGTCGCTTTTGTGCGTTTTATCGGGATAGCTGAAATTTTGGGAGCGGTAGGGCTGATTGTGCCAGCCCTGACCAAAATATTACCCTGGTTAACCCCCGTAGCCGCGCTGGGGCTGGCAATTTTGATGGCGGGAGCAGTGGTAGTCCACCTGACACGAAAAGAATATAACAGAATAGCACCGAGTGCGGTGTTATTCGTGTTGTCAGTTATTGTGATGATAGGACGCTTTTGGATTCAGCCTATCTAAAGTTAAGCCACTTATTGATACAAAGCAGGGCTGATACTGTGGGCAAGCTAATCTTGCGAATGTCATTCCGAACGCAGGCGCGGCTTCGTGAGGAAGCTGTGGCTAAAAATCACACCCGCAGAGAACAAAACCTTAGCAGTTTGTGTGTAGAATTTTCAGTATATTTTCCAGAACGCACTGGCTCTGTTGGCACAGAAATTGTGGTAAACTGGTAGAGTATATGTTGACCACACAAAAAGAGAGGATTAACTAAGTGGAGACCGATGCAAGGTCAGTAAGTTCCCCGCGTGAAGCTGCCGCCCTGAAAAATGGGTCGAGCGCGAAAGAGAATTGGCGTGAAGCCGTAGCCCAATTTCGTAGGCCGAGTTTGACCAAGAGCGGCTGGCAAATCATTAACACCTTTGTACCCTACATCCTAATTGGCTTCTTGATGTATATCAGCCTGTCCTACTCGTTCTGGCTGATGCTGGCTCTCGCACCAATTGCTGCCGGTTTGCGGGTGCGACTGTTTATCATTTTTCACGACTGCGGTCATGGGTCTTTTTTCAAGTCCAATAAAGCCAACGATATTGTCGGTTTTATCTGTGGCTGTCTATGCCTGACCCCTTATCAAAAGTGGCGACACGCTCATGCTATCCATCATGCCACTTCGGGCAACCTGGAACGTCGGGTTAGCGGGACGCTCTCGCCTCTAGGTATCAAAACCTATGCCCAAAACACCGGGGCTATTTTGACGCTGACCGTCAAAGAATATCGGCAGTTGTCAGGCCGCGAACGGTTGATATATCGGCTGTACCGTCACCCGCTAGTTTTATTTGTGGTCATTCCGTTGGTGCTTTTCTTGGTATTGCATCGGCTCACCAGCCCCGACGATGAGAGGGTTGAGCGCAACAGCGTGTGGGCTACCAACCTGACTTTGGTCTTCACCACCCTGGTGATGGGTTACTGGCTGGGTTTTGGCCCATTCTTGCTGGTAGAAACCATAGTGATTATTATGACGGCAATGGCGGGCGTATGGATGTTTTACGTCCAGCACCAATTTGAGGAAACCTACTGGGAGCAAAAGGCTGAGTGGAATTTCGGCGCGGCAGCTTTGCAAGGCAGTTCTTATTACAAGCTACCAGCTGTGTTGCAATGGTTTACGGGCAACATCGGCTTCCATCACATCCACCACCTCAGCCCGCGCATTCCCAACTATCGCTTGCAAAAGTGCCACGAGTCGAACGCGCTTTTCCAGCAAACCCAACCCATTACCATATGGAGCGGTATGCGAACCATTCCTCTGAAACTTTGGGACGAAGAAAAGCGCAAAATGGTGAGCTTCCGGCGACTTTAGGATTACAGTACCGTTCCGCTATTTTCGCCCAATAGCTTGCGGCGGAGTAGCGGGACGGGCGGTACACCATTCCCCACACAGGCGTTATGAAACGCTTTAAGGTTGAAATCTGAGCCGTCGCGTTTCTTCAAATCCTCTCGCAACCGCATGAACATTAGTTTGCCGAGCGTATAAGCCAGGTAGCCGGGCTGCCAGGTGCCACGCAATGCCTCTTGTCGCGCGGGAAGCTCGGCCATATGTGCGTACTTCATAAAAAGTTGAGTGGCTTCGTCCAGGCTCATACCTTGTGTGTGCATTTTGATTGCAGCCACATAACGGCAGTCGCGTTTGAGGGCGGCATCGAGTTGACCCAACTTGACATCAAGCCTCCCCTCGCCGTAACCCTCCTCCACCATCATCTGTTCGCAATAGTGCGCCCACCCTTCGCTATGAGCCGTGCTGCCTCGCATTATTTTGGTCACGCGGCTGGGGGCGGCTTTTACATTCAAAAAATGGATATAGTGGCCGGGATAGACCTCGTGAATCGAAATGTCTTCCAACGTGGTGTAGCTGTAAGCGGTCAGCCATTCTTCTTGTTGGGCCGCGCTCCAATCTTCTTCGGGCAGCGTAATGTAGTAATAGGCTTCGGGGGCTTGTTCAAACGGGCCGGGCGTGGACATACTGGCAAAAGACCAGCGATGTTGCGGCGGGGTGGGTGCGACAATTGGACGTACTTCTCCTGGCACGGTTATTAAATCGTGTTGTAGCAAAAAGGTACGAATTTCTTCTAGTAACTTGACCGTGTGGGGTATTAGTTCAGTGGCCGATGGGTGCGCCAGCTTGAGTTTTTCGCGCACTTCATTGGGTGTGGCTTGAGGGTCTAACTGGCGGGCCGTTTCTTCAAAAGCCTGGTAGTTGGTTTCCATATCGCGTTCACCTGCCGCCAACACCGCTTCAACCGACAAATCCACCATATCACCATACTGCAATAGTTTCTGATATTTCTCGCGTCCAATCGCAAAATCGTCGTGGCTCTGGTCTGCATAGCCCTTCAGATAATCTATAAACTCGCGGATAGCTGCCATTGCCTGCTGATTGACTTGACTGGCTTCCTGGCGCAAACTTATCGGGATTTCCTCGTTTCCAATCGCCTCGGCTACGTCGTGCTGGCTATAGCTGTAATGTCCTTCAAATACCCGCAAAGCCACTTCCATCACGGGCCGCGCAAATGGCGGCTTGAGATTGGAGCGGGCGGCAGCCAAAATAACGGGAGTGTGGCGTTGCTGGTTGGTCAAAGCTTCCAGCCGTTGGGCCAGGGGTGCGTAAGTCCGGGTCAGATACCCTACCAGATTCAGTTCGTTGTTATAAAAAAGCGGGTTATCCTGCCATTCGCGCATCTCCTCAAGCTGAAAAGGTATAGCTGCCAAATTATGTTCCAGCAAAGCCAGATCAAATGCTTGCTGTTCAGATAACTGTATTCGCTCAAGTTGCTGCAAACTCGCCAGTTCTTGTTGCGCCCAATTTACCCGCATGGCAAGGCCGTCGCTGCTCCAATCCGCCACTTTGCCATCATATTCATGTAAACCCAAGTAACGCCCCGTGCCAGGATTAAGCTCCAACCAACGTTGCAAAATCCGTTCGCTTACCGTCTCGAAATTGTCAGCCATCGTGTCAAAAACCTCTCCTGGAGAAAATTACTCCTCGTAACGTCCACCCAAATATTTTGCCAGAAATTTCTCGGCGGCGGCGTAGAACTTGATGCGGTTTTCGGGTTTGGCAAAGCCGTGACCCTCGTCCGGGAAAAGCATATATTCGTGGTCAATGCCTTTCTGGGTCATCGCTGCCACAATCTGTTCAGATTCGGCTTGCTTTACACGCGGGTCATTCGCGCCCTGGGCGATTAGCATCGGTATCTTGATATTATCCACCTTGAACAGCGGCGAGCGCGATTTCAAGAATTCTTCTTCGGTATCGGGATTGCCCACCCGCCGATGCAGCAATTTTAGTTGTGGCATCCAGTAAGCCGGAATGGATTTGATAAAAGTGAGCAGGTTGCTAGGCCCGACAATATCTACGGCGCACGTAAACAAATCCGGCGTAAAAGTAGCCCCCACTAAAGCCGCATAACCACCATACGAGCCGCCGTAGATTGCTACTTTCTGGGGGTTGGCCCAACCCTGCCCAATGGCCCACTGGACGGCATCCACCAGGTCGTTGTGCATATTACCACCCCATTGTTTATCCCCCGCGTTGATAAACTCTTTGCCATAGCCTGTCGAACCACGATAGTTGACCTTTAAGCACAAATAACCCCGGTTTGCCAGCCATTGCGCCTCGGCGTTATAGCCCCAGCTGTCTCGCGCCCAGGGGCCACCGTGAACATTCAAAACCATTGGCAAGTTATGACGAGATTTGCCTGGTGGGAAGCTGGCATAGCCGTGTACGGTTAGACCGTCCCGTGAAGTAAACACAATCGGCTCCATTGGAGCAAGCGTATAATCGTTCAGCTTGGGATTGTTGACAAACAAAAAAGTGGCTTCGCTGTTGCGGCGGTCATAAGCGAAGTACGAAACTGGCCCATCGTCATCTACAAAAGCTACCAGCCAGGTAAAATCGGCGTTGTCGCGGCTAACCACGTTATAATCGCCATCGGCCAGCCCCCGAATCACCTCAAAGTCCGGCTCAATCGTCACATCTAAAAACTGCCATTCGGTGCGGGCCTTGTCGAAAGCGACGGCCTGTATTTCATAGGTGTCGGGATGAATCATCACATTGCTAACATCGTATTGCGGGTCGGCGGCAATCACTTCTAGCTGGCCCGTCGCCAGTTCCAACTTAACCAACCGTCCGGCGTTCACACCTCGCGAGTCTTGCATATACAAACTTTGGCCGTCTTTGGTAAAAGCTAACGGCCCGCTATTGAGACTGTCGTCCGAATCCCAACTAACGATTTGTTGCCATTCCGCTTCAACCGTCTCGCGCACTAGCACGTCAAAGCCGCCTGTTGCGTTAGCCGCCATCGCCCCACGCACCTGAAAATTTGCATCAGCCACCCAACCCACGTAATGACCTGGGTTCGTAGCTACCTTCGTCAATTCGGCAGTGGTCAGGTCAAGCTGATAAACGTCGTGAGCTTCCGGGTTATCTTTGTTGAGGCCAATCAATAATTCGTTAGGATAATGCTTATTCTGGTCAATCACCTGTACCTGCACATTATCGAACGGAGTCAGGTCGCGGGTGTGGCCCGTTTCGAGGTTGGTAGAATGCAGCCGCCAATTTTCGTTGCCACCTGCATCCTGCAAATACAGAATGTGGCGGTTATCGTAGGCCCAAAAGTAGATACGAATACCGCGTTCGGTGTCTTTGGTCACGGGCTTGGCATCGTCGTGGCCCACAGTTCCCACCCACACGTTCAAAACGTTATCCACCGGGGCAATATAAGCCATCTTTGTCCCGTCCGGCGAGATACGCGGCTGTACCTTGAGCGGATTACCAAATAATATCTCTTTCGGAATTATGGTCGGCTCAACCACCGACGTTTCAACTGTCATCATTCTTCCCTTTCCAGATATGGGCCAAAATTATTTACCGCCGCCCCTGTGTTATTATTCAGTGTCAAAATAAATAGCTAATATTCTCGACGCAAAAAATTGACGCGCCCTCAACTATAAAGGCACGCTTTGACCGCTTTGATATATTTTGGCCGTCCCATCTGCGCCAAAGACGCTAACGGTTTGGCGGCCCGTCACCTGCCAATGGTATATACCTGGGCTGTCCGGGTCATTTGTGCGTATCAAAGCTGTGTCCTCATCTATTCCTACCATGAGGCAACCAGCAGGCACATTTTGTAATATCTTCCGCATAAAGTCGTTACCAGCAAAACTAGCCATGCGGTCAAAGTGGGGAAAGGTCACGATATTGGTAACAAACCCCCAACCCGGCAACCATTGTACCTGACCTCCCACAGCCGCCCGAATACTGGTGGTATAGGCACTCATCGCCATCGCGCCCGCGCTACACCCGGCCAACACCGCTCCCGCCGCCTGTTTGCGCCGAATTATTTCTAAAGCCGGGCTGTCGGCGAAGGTAGAAAGCAAGTAGGTAGGGTCGCCACCGGAAAAATAATAAAAATCGGCCTCCTCAAGCAAGGCCAGCATCTGAGGATTACTAGCATCCTGGGGCTTTATAATCGGGGCTGACTGCACGCTTACGCCCAGTTCACGAAAATGGTTAAGGCCCAAATCTGTCCAATATTTTGGGCCGTTGGACTCTTGACCAGAGGCCGTCGCAATAAGCACGACGCGGGGTGCGCTCGATTTGCCTCTGATTGTATCCAACAAAAAGGCATCGGTTTCCTTCATAACGGTTAAATACTCGCCTGAACCAACCAGAGCCACTGCTCCCGACTGTGCAGAACCAGACATTACGTAATCCTTTCAAAAGTAACTATTCCGTCTTGTGCCGTTGTCATTCCGAACGGAGGCTCTTGCGAAGCGCGTAGTGAGGAATCTGTTGCTGAAAGTTCGCCACGCCCGGAAAACCAAAGCCTTAGCAACAGATTCCTCGCTCGCGCCTCGCTCGGAATGACAGACCAGCTGAGTAGTTACAAAATATTAGCGGCTGCCTAGCGCAATCACTTCCTCGGTCATGCGACGTTTTTGGGCATCGTACTGTTCGGCTACCGCTTCATCTTGGGCCAAAAATTCCTCGGCGTTGAGGTTAGCGAATTTTATTATACCCATATCCGTGAAAGCTCGCTGCACTTTCGGCCCCCACAAGCCAATATCTTTGATGGTAGGCACGATGCGGGTAAAGATACGCGCCCGAAACTCCTCTTGACCAGCATTATCCTGAAAATAATCCTTGATTTCTTCCAGGTTGTAGCCCAAATTGCGAAAGACTTCTAATGAACCAAAGCGGTCACGCATATGATAACAGGCTTCCACCACAAATTCCTCGCGTTCGGCCCGCTCGTGCGCGGTAAGTTGCGGGTAATAATCACGCAGCACCATCCGGCCAAAAGCCACGTGGCGGGCTTCGTCCTGCATTACATAGGCGTTGAGAGCCTGGGCTAACGGCTCTTTAGCCTGGTCACGGATACCACTAAAAGCCGCCAGAGCCAGCCCCTCAATCAATATTTGCATCCCCAAATAGGTGATGTCCCAACGCGAGTCGCGTATTACATTTTCCAGCAGCGAAGCCAGACCCACGTTGATTGGGTAAATTAAGTTGAGTTTTTCGTGCAGATAGCGTGAGTAAGTTTCGACGTGGCGGGCTTCATCAATCACCTGGGTGGCGGCATAAAATTTTGCGTCCACGTCCGGGGCGGTCTGAACGATTTTGGCAGTGCAAATTAACGCGCCCTGTTCTCCGTGCATAAACTGGGAAAAATTGGCAGCAGCGGTGTGAAGACGCAAATCTGCCAGGTTCTGGCGGCTTAGTTTTTTCCAAACTGGCGAACCGTACAAGGGATGGTTTTCATCGGGGAAGCCAAAAGGATTTTCCAGGTTCACTTCCTGCGACCAATCTATGCGGGTGTTGGTGTTCCACTGGCGGTCTTTGCCTTTTTCGTACAGGTTCAGCAGTTTTTGCCGCCCCGAATCGTAATCCCAGCTGAAAAGCGTTTCGTACTCGCTTTCGATTTTCCATTGGGTGTCGTCCAGGGCCGCGACATATCTTGACATACTACTCATAACCAAAAACTCCTTCTGGCTTATCCACGCGGGCCACCCGCCACATAAATAATTTGACCACTAACAAAACCGGACTCTTCGGAAGCCAAAAAGCAAATCACATTCGCCACGTCGCGGGGCAGGCCCACCCGCCGCACCGGAATAGTTTTGGAAGCCGCCTCTATGCGTTCCTGCGGGTCAAAACCCATACGTTTGGCGGTATTGCGGGTCATCTCGGTATCAATAAAACCGGGCGCGACTGCGTTGGCCGTGATACCAAACGGGCCAAGCTCAATCGCCAGCGTGCGGGTCAGACCTTGCAGACCCGCTTTGGCCGTCGAATAGTTGACCTGACCGCGATTGCCCAGGGCCGAGGTCGAAGAAAGCGAAATGATGCGTCCGTATTTCTGCTTAACCATATAGGTCTGCACGGCCCGGCTGCAAAGAAACGCGCCCTTCAGGTGGACGTTTATAACTGTATCCCATTCCTCATCGCTCATCTTAAAAAGCAAATTATCGCGCGTGACCCCGGCGTTGTTGACCAAAATATCAATCTGACCAAAATGCTCGGCGGCCTGAGCCACTGCCGCTTCCACCATCGCTTTGTCGGCCACATTACATTGCACTACCAAACTTTGCGAACCTAGCTTTTCCAGGTCTGCCGCTATCTGCTGGCAACTTTCGGTGTTTATATCGGCCAGGACAATTTTAGCACCTTCTTCGGCCAGCCGCATCGCAGTCGCCGCTCCAATCCCTTGTCCCGCCCCGGTCACAAAGGCCACCCGCCCGTCCATTTTTCCCATAAAATATTATTCCTTTCAATATTGTTATAATTTATTCTTGCCAACCCACCAATACATCCAAAACCTCAATGCCCACCGCCGAAACCAGGAGCGGGTTGATTTCCAGAGCATTCAAATCGTTACCCAATTCCAGGGCCAGCCAACTAAGCCGATGAATAACCGCGCTCAAGGTCTGCAAATCAACGGCGGCCTGACCGCGCCCGCCTTTGAGCAAAACCGCGCCGCGCAATTCACCCAGCATAGCTTCAATTTCGGCTTGCGTCACGGGCAGTACCCGCACCGCCGTATCTTTGAGGGCTTCCGTCCAGATGCCGCCTAGTCCAACTGTCAACACCAATCCCCACACCGCGTCGCGCACAATCCCTACCAATAGCTCCGTACCACCCCTACGCATCGGACTGATTAGCACGCCTTCGATAACAGCATCGGGCTGGGCCGTGCCTACCTGCTGTAGCATTTTTTGATAGCTCTGGCTGACCGCCTGGGCCGCATCCAGATTCAGGGCTACCCCGCCTATATCGCTTTTGTGCAAAATATCTGCCGATTGAATTTTTAGCACAACCGGGTATCCTAGCGATTGGGCGGCTTCTACCGCTTCTTCCTCCGACTTTGCCATAATGCCCGGCACAACCGGAATGTCGGCAGCTTCCAAAAGGCTTCTGGCTCGTGCCTCTGACCAGTTTCCCCGATGTGGTTCGACAGTCAGTTTTAGGGGTGGCGAGGTTTCTGCTTTAGCTTCCGAAGCCGAGGCTCGCTGCTGCTCCGACCACCATAATAATCTGCCGAGGGCGCGAACGCCGTGCGCCATACCAGCCACAAAATGCAATCCGGTACGTTCGACCACGCCCTGAGCGGTGGAGGTCAGGTCAAGGGCGGTGTTGGAGACTAGCACCACCGGATGGGACGCGGCCCGTACAGTAGTAGCCAGCACTTTATATTGCTCAAAGATTAAATCTTGAGCCGCCGTATCTAACTCGCGAGCAGCTTCGATACTGGTCAGATACAAGATAAAATCAAGATTGGGGTCGCGGCCCACTATCTCCAAAGACCGCATCTGGAGTGTGCCATCTATCACCACGTAGCCCGTCACGTCAAGCGGGTTGTGAGCCGTCGAAAAGGGCGGCAGTATCGCCTCCAGTGCCTGGATAGTTGGGGGCGCAAAATCAGGCAAAACGATATTTTCTTGCTGCGCCAGGTCGGACAAAATATCGCACGCACCCCCCGATGGCGTGACCACCCCCAAACGACGGCCCGGCAATGCCCCGCAGTAGCCAGCCAGCCCCGCCGTAATCAGTAAATCTTCCAGCGACTGCACCCGAATAATGCCAAGCTGTCCAAAAACCGCGTCGTTTATTTCGTCATTGCCAACTAATGCTCCGGTGTGGGCAAAGGCGGTGCGTGCGCTTATTTCGCTACGGCCAATTTTAAGTACCACGATAGGTTTGTGGCGGGCGCGGGCTTTGGCGGCCAGACGGCGCAGTTCCTGGGGCTGCCGGATACTTTCCAGAAAAAGCGCGACTACCTTTGTAGCCTCATCGTCAAGCAGATAATCCACGATGTCCGTAACTGAGAGCATACTTTCGTTGCCCATCGAGACCAGCAAACTCAAACCGATAGCGTGGGCCTGGGCGAAGGTCATCACGGCACTTGCCAACGCGCCACTTTGCAATACTACTCCGACGGGGCCGGGCGTTAGGGGCGGCACGATACGCAGTCCATAAGGGGTAATGTGGTCGGTGATGTTAATAAAACCGTTTCCGTTCGGGCCGAGCAGTAGCAATTGGTGGGCGTGGGCAAAGACCAGTAACTCTTGCTCCAACCGGATGCCTTCCTGACCCACTTCGCTAAATCCGGCGGTGAGTATTACGAAATTTTTGCTACCCATCGCGGCTGCTTCCTGCACTACGCCCAAAACACGCTGGGTCGTCACCATCACAAACACCAGATCGGCAGCCTGTGGTAGTTCGCTTACAGCTTTGAAGGCACGGTGGCCGTGAACAATTTCGCGGTTCGGGTTGACCATATAAATCGGCCCTGGAAACTCGAACCGTTTTAGATTCTCGTAGGTAGCCACCGACCAGCGCGAATTATCGGTTGCACCGACCAGCGCAATACTCTTGGGACGCAGAAAGGTTTGTAATCGCTCGTGGCCCAAATGATGAAACTCCTCGGACATAGCTTTTATCACCTCGAACATCTTTGTTCTAAATACTACATTTCTTTCAACAAGCAGGCTTTCTACCATCTACATAACAAGTATAAATATCATTTTGATCATATCTTATAATTATGCTTCTGTTTTTAAGATCATCCGCTAAATAATAACGTCTCTCTAATGCTAGGGTATTAGTCTGGTATATAGGTTGCGGTTTAGAAGATAATTTACAAAACAAACCTGTAATATCACACTCAAAAATTTCAAGGCTGTAAGTGTCACCTTCACCCCAAAGGTAAATATAATTGAAGTCTAAATGATAGACTTTGCCTTTTATTGAAACAGAGTCCATATGGGTGTGTGAAGAATAAAGAAAGAAGAAGCCAACGTAGACAAAGACACAACAACAAAGAATTGTTAGTATTATTACTAAGCGTTTTATTAGAGATTTAGCTAACGTGGTTGCAACTATAATCACATATAAATCTAAGATTATGAATAATATCAGAGAAAAAAATGGTAGAAAAGGAATAAGCCAATATATTCCAATTATTTGGCCTTGTAGAAAGAACGGGTTCCAAATGCTAAGATGTAGTGCATAAAATATAGATAAACATAAAAATAGAAACATAAACCTCAAAGCAAGATTTCTTCTATTGAGCTTATTAATCTTAAATGCTGGTTCATTTTTAAGCATAGGTTAGATTGACCATTTCCTATAAATAAAACTAATGCTCTATGTTGATTATCGGGGCTATTGATTATGCAATGGCTTGGCAAAAAACGTTTTGTGGGAGGCACGTGCCTCCCACAAAAAACTTAACCATTGGCTACTCCGTTAGTTGGAAATACGGCAAGGTAACGCCTTCGTCAAAATGCTCAAACGTGACCTGCACGGCAGCCCCAATCTTTACAGCTTCGGGCGGCGTACCTACAATCCGGCTCATCATTCTTACGCCCTCGTCTAATTCCACAATGGCGACAACATAAGGTACATCTTCGGCGAAACGACCAAACGCTTGCCACACCACGGTGTAGGAATATATTTTACCCCGGCCCGCCGCCTTGACCCAGGTTATTTCAGACGCGAAACAGTGCGGACAAATGGAGCGCGGATAAAAGACGTAGTGGGAGCAGGCGGTGCAATGTTGAATACGTAGTTCACCCTGAGCCAGACCGTCCCAATATTCCCGCGAATCGCTGTCTATAGTTGGTTGTGGAATTTGTGCTGGCATAATTTTTAGTCCTTCCCCAAAATCACTGTCGCTGCCGACGAAAGCACCCCGCCCGTGCCGTGCGCCAGAGCCAGTTTTGCGTTTTGCACTTGCCGCTCTCCACATTCGCCACGAAGCTGGCGCGTAGCCTCAATCAGCAAAAAGATACCGTACATCCCCGGATGGCAGTACGACAGACCGCCGCCATTGGTGTTCATTGGAAACGCGCCACCAGGCGCAGTCCGTTGACCAGCCACAAACGCTCCGCCTTCGCCCCGCCCACAATAACCCAAAGCTTCCAGCGTCATGATAACCGTGATGGTGAAAGAGTCATAAATCTCGGCAATATCAATCTCGCTGGGAGTGAGGCCAGCCATCTCGAAAGCCGCTTTGCCAGATGCCACTGCCGCCCCGTGAACAGCCAGATTGGGCATATTGGTGATAGTGTTATGGGTGTGAGCTTCGCCGTGACCAAGTATCCAGACCGGAGATTTAGGGGTGTGAGCAGCCCGCGCCGCCGAAGCCACCACTACCGCCCCACCGCCATCGGTCACGAGACAGCAATCCAACAGATGCAATGGTTCGGCCACCCAGCGCGAATTCAGCACGTCGTCAAGGGTAAGCGGGTCGCGCATCATGGCTTTGGGATTGAGCGTCGCCCATTTTCGAGTAGCCACCGCAACCTCGGCTAACTGTTCGTTGGTCGTGCCGTATTCGCTCATGTGGCGCATCGCCGCCAGCGCATACGAACCAACCGGGTTGGGCAACCCAAATGGGCCTTCGTATTGTTGGGTGAGATTATAGGTTGGCGGCACACTGCCTCTGGAACGGTCAGAGCGTTGGGTGCTGCCGTAAGTGATCAAGGCCACCTCGAAAAGCCCGGCCTCGATACCCGCGATGGCGTGACCGATATGGGCCTCGAAAGATGAGCCGCCAATATTGGTGCTATCGGTGTATTTCGGCTGGAGGCCCAGATATTCGGCCAGCATCAGATTGGGAGACCAGGCCCAGTTTCCGGCGCAAAAAAGCGCATCCACGTCCCCGAAACCTAAACCAGCGTCGTCAAGCGCGGCGCGGGCGGCCTGGGCTTGCAGTTGCAGCACAGTTTTATCAGGAGTGCGGCCAAGATCGGACTCGGCCACGCCCACAATAGCGGCTTTGCGGCCCGACCCACTCATCAAATCTCCCCTCCCTGTTTGACGTAACCACGTAACAGGTTGCGGGCGATGATAAAGCGTTGGATTTCGTCCGTGCCTTCGTAGATACGCCACAGACGCACTTCCCGATACCAGCGTTCAATAGGCAATTCTTTGGTGTAGCCCATCCCGCCGTGTATCTGCAACACCCGGTCTGCCACCCGGTTTGCCATATTGGAGCCGTAAAGTTTGGCAACTGACGACGAATGCCGCGTATCTTCGCCTTGTTCGGCAAGCCAGGCCGCGTGCAGAGCCAGCCATTTGGTGGCTTCAATTTCCACGTGCGAATCGGCAATCATCCACTGGATAGCCTGACGTTCGGCAATCGGCTGTCCGAAGGTGACGCGGGAGTTGGCATAATCAATCGCCATTTGCAGCAAGCGTTCGGACGCACCAACGGCCCGCGCTGCGATATTCCAACGCCCGGCCCCAATCCACTGCATCCCCAAATCGAAACCGTGATGAAGTTCGCCCAGGATATTTTTCTCCGGCACGCGCACATTCTCAAAGAACAGCGCGGCTGGCCCCCATTCACCCATCGTCTGGATATAGCTGGAAGTCCAACCCATTTCGCGGTCAACCAGGAAGCAGGTCACGCCGCCGTGTCCGCCTTTTGTTTTGTCCGTAACCGCAAACACCATCGCAAAATCGGCCTCGTTGCCATTTGTGATAAAGACTTTTTCGCCGTTTAGCACCCAGGAGTTGCCGTCTTTAACCGCCGACATCTTGATATTGGCCGCGTCCGAACCCGCCCCTGGCTCGGTCAGGGCGAAACAAGAGCGTCGTTCGCCGTTGATAGTGGGTATCAGGTATTGCTGCTTCTGCTCCGCGTTGCCGTGATAAAGAATGTTGTCCGCCGAACCACCAAAAGTAAACGGCACAAAGGTACGGGCCAGTTCCATACTGATAATAGCAGTCATAACCGGCCCTAGACTGGCCCCACCATATTCTTCTGGCGTGTTGATGCCCCAAAAGCCGAGTTCTTTGGCCCGCAGTTGCAATTGGCGTAGCTGCGCTCTTTCCATACCAGGGCGGTTCTCACGCTCGTTGCGTAAGACCTCCGCCTCAAGCGGTATCAGTTCCTTTTTAACAAAAGCCCGCACGGTCTCTTTGACCATCTGCTGCTCATCGGTTAAGCGAAAATCCATAACTTTTCCTCCTTTTTATGCTCGATTGGGAAATTGATAATGCCAAATAAACCCACGCCGCATCTTTGCTACGTTAGCATTAGCAGCACCGGATATAAAATCGGAACATGGAAATAAAAGGCATTTAAGCTTAGGACAAGGGCGCGTTGGCGAACAAATGGCGTGGTGGCACGCTCCGCCAATAGTTATTCTACCCATGTAAACCCGCATTCCTCATCGAATGGCTAATGTGACGGAGAACACCCGAAACCTACGTTGGATAAAGCTGTGCCAAGCATGACACATTTTGCTTGAATAGTCAATAGAAATTCGACTTTGCCTGGGCGATTCCAAAATGGAAACAGCATAAAAAAGCCGCCCGAAGGCGATTTCTATTTTCTGCCTCTATTATAGCAAAAAACTCCTCGCAAGTCTGCGATTTACTTAATATCTTCAAAATTTGATTAGTGGTAGCATTACATGAGACATAAGATAGGGAAATAAAATGGAAACAACTACAAACTTGTATCTGATACGGCATGGGCAGTCCAGGGGAAATATTAAGCCGTTTGTTGCCGATATGAGAGGGGATAGCGGCCTCACCCGTTATGGCATAGCCCAGGTCGAAAAATTGCGCGACAGGTTGGCGGAAAGCGGCGAAATTCAAGCTGATGTGCTAGTTAGCAGCAGTTTCCACCGGGCCAGCCAGACTGCTCAAATATTAACTCCCGTCTGGAAATTGCCTGTTGTGCTAAATGACGAGATGCAGGAAATGAGGATAGGAGATGATAACCTTTCTTACAGCGACTTTGACGCAAAACACGGCCCGCCCGACCTGGAAAACCAGCCCTTCCGCAAGCTTTCGGTCAACGGCGAAAACTTTGGGGGCTTTATGTTACGGATAGCGGCGGGGCTTGACCAGATTACCCGCCAGTATCACGGTCAAAACGTGGTAATTGTGACGCACGGCGGGGTTATAAATGGAGCGTTTAACTACTTTTTCGGTCTGAGCAGCTTTTTGTTGCCGCAGGTAGGGTTTTACACCCGTAACACATCAATCACCCATTGGCAACATCGGGGCGATAATTTTTACAAGGGCTGGCGACTTGAAAAATACAACGATTACCATCATCTGCGCGAATTGGAAACCCAACAGGAGCTTTATCAAGAGGATTTTATACACGAACCAGAAGCTCCGATAAGCGAAGGCTGGAACAAACTCTAAAAGTTAGCCAAAAAGCTCCGCGATGGTTATCTTAAAACCCGGCACTACCTGTTCACCGCTTAACTCGGCCTGGGAATTGATTAGCATAGACATCGGTTGATTCGGTTTATGCACAAAAACGGTTTTACGCGGTGGGTAAATTACCCAAACCAAAGGTACACCCGCCGTCAAATACTCGTCCACCTTTTCGTCAACTTTAGACCACACATCCGAAGGCGAAACTACCTCAATTGCTAAGTCGGGCGGGCGCGGTATCGGCCCATCTTCGTCTTTACTTGGCACGTGATTGACAGCCAGAAAACCTATATCGGGCGCACGGACGGTAGGTTTTTTAGGGTTAGTCTTGTCCAGGACAAAGCCCGTTGGAAAATAAACCGCGCCCAACTGATTTTTTTCTACGTAATCACCTAAACGCCGCAATAGTTTTGTGCCGACTCTACCGTGACGATTGCCAGGCTGCCCCATTTCGACTAACGCCCCTTTCACCAACTCGTAACTTTTGCCGTCGTCTGGCAAGCGCGTATATTCCTCTAAAGTATAAGTTTTGGCTTTTTCTATAGTTGAGGTAACCATCACCCACCTGCTTACTTTCGCCTTTTACTCGATATTTTGTTTCGCATAAAGAATAATAACCCGGCTGGTATTTGTCAAGCTTGTTACGAACTTACTTCTTCAGATAAACGGTGACTTCCTGGCGGTTGTGGAAAAGCTGGCGGGCGCGGACTTCCTGGTAGCCGACCTGCAAAATCTCTAACGCCTCGTTCAAAATGCGGCGCGGGTGCATTCCCGACGTAGCGTGGGGCAGTTTAAGGGAAGTCAGGGCAATCCCCTCAGACGGTAGCAAATCGGCGGCTTGCAGCATCAAGCGGGCGGCCTGACGCGCGTCCATCCGCATATCGTTACAGACAATATCGAAAAGACGATGCCGCTCGAAAGACTCGGTCAAAAAAGGCTCGGCGTAACCGCGATAATGTTCCAGGCGCGAATTAGCTTTGAGCGAGATGTGCATCTCCGCCGGGTCAACCGCTACCACTCGCAGCCCCGCCGCCAGCAGCAAGCGTGTCCAGCCACCCGGTGCAGCCCCCAAATCCAGAGCCGTTCCAGTAGCGGGCAGTTTGATGTCAAAAACTTCCAACGCTTCCAACAGCTTGAACTCGGCCCGGCTAACCATCGCAGGCTCACGCGCAAAACGGCGTTCACCACCCGCCCACGAACTCAAATTTTGGCTGGTTTCGGAAATCCCGAAGTAAGCGGTATCGCCCGCACACGCTACAGAAACTACGACCTGGGGAACTTTGATATTTTCCACGCCGCCAGTGTGGATGTTCACGCGGGCCACCACCTGCTCTTTAATGGCAAATGGCGTATAGGTATAACGTCCGGTTACGGCTGCGCCCGCTTCTGGCTGTGGCTGGAGTAAGCGCACCTGCACCGCGAACGGAGTTTTTCGCTTGATAAGGCTCAAGCTGGGCAATTTTACAATAGCAGTGGTAAGCCGTTCGATGTCCAGTAGTTCGTTTTGCAGGGCGATCTGGCCCTGTACCGGAGCGAGATGGCGCACAAAAACTGGCTGTACCAAATCTACAATCGTCACAAAAGAAAGCGCGTCCAACTGGCTGGATACCAGACCCACGCCCGCGATTAGCTCTTGCTCCAGCCGCAGGTTGGTATCAGCCTGTTTTAGCTCTTGATAAGCCGCATCGAAAAATTCGGGGTCGGCAGAAAAAATATAGCGGGTGCTAACGTTGGGGGTTTGATTTGAAGTTTTCAAATTTCGTTGTCGCCTACAATCTTGCGATAAACGCTATCCAGTTCTTCCTCGGAGAAAAATTGAATAGTAATCTTGCCGCCTTTTTTGCTCCGTACCAATTCAACCTTTGTACCAAGTATGTTACGTAGCTGCGATTCAAGGTCGCTGGTCTCGCGGTCAGCAGTACGCACTTCGTTTTGGGCCTTAGCCTCGGCCTCTAGCACGGCCAAAACCTTTTCCGTCGAAGCCAGCGCGTTGTAACGGCGGGCGGTTTCCTCGGTCTGGCGCACACTCAAACCCTTGTCCAAAATTTCTCGTAGCAAGCGAGTCTGGTATAAAGGGTGGTCAACCATCAAGAGAGCGCGGGCGTGGCCTTCGGTAATGTTGCCCTGACTTAGCTGCTCATACAAAGCGGTGGGCATATCTAACAAACGCAAGGCATTGGCAACCGCCGCCCGACTCTTGCCCACCCGCCGGGCCACGTCCTGCTGGGTTAGCTTAAATTCGGTCACAAGCTGGCGGTAGGCGGCAGCTTCTTCGAGCGGGTTGAGGTCGGCCCGTTGGATATTTTCTACCAGAGCCATTTCCAGCATTTGTAACGGCGTGGACTCTTTCAGCACGACGGGGATAGTGGTGAGGCCAGCCAGTTTAGAAGCCTGCCAGCGACGTTCACCCGCAATCAAAAGGTAACGCGCCCGCCGATTTTTTCCGTCTGCGTCCAATACGTCGCTATGGCTGGCTTCGTCGCTATTCAGGTCGGCCACCACGCTTTCGTCAAAGTCGGGATTGTAAGAAACGACAGGCGGCTGAATAATACCTAACTCTTTGATCGAGTCAGCCAGTTCGTTCAAAATAACCGGGTCAATATGTTTGCGTGGCTGGTAAGGGTTAGGCGCGATACTGGTAATTTCAACCCAACTCAATCCCACTTTGCGTTGTTCGCTCTTTTTGACTTCCGTTTTTGGAAGCTCGGCTACGGGAGCGGCTTCTGATGTAGCGTGGCCGTTGGTGTGGGCAGCAGGTGGCGTAACCGATACTTCGGCAGTCTCAATTTCGGTTTCAGGTTCAGCCAAAGCCTGGCTCGAAGCCGCCGTGCCATAACCGTTATTAGTGCTGGTAGGTATCAAGGCGTTCAGGCCACGACCCAAACCACCCCTTGTTTTTGCCATTAGATAATACCTTCGGTCTTACTTCTACTGAGTTTAGTGCTTAACTTTAAGACGGGTCTCAACTTCTTTTGCCAACGCCTTGTACGCGATTGCCCCACGCGAGGCCGGGTCGTACTCAAAAATAGACTGGCGGTAGCTGGGGGCTTCACTCAAACGCACGCTGCGGGGAACGACGGTTTGGAAAATTTGTTGCGGGAAATATTTTTTGACTTCCTCCACCACCTGCGCCGCCAGATTGGTACGTCCGTCGTACATCGTCATCACGATACCGAAAATAGTCAGAGTAGGGTTCAGGGCTTCGATCACTAAATCAATGGTGTTTTTTAACTGGGTCAAACCTTCCAGAGCCAGATACTCACATTGAATTGGAATTAACACCCCATCGGCGGCACTTAGGGCATTGACGGTCAATTGTCCGAGCGTAGGTGGGCAATCTACCAAAATTATATCGTATGCGCCCTGCACCCCTTCGAGAGCTTTTTTCAGACGGAAAACCCGTTCGGAGTCGTCCAAGCTGGCAAGCTCCACTTCCGCCCCGGCTAATTCGACGCTGGCTGGCAAAATGGTCAGATTTTTGCGCTTGCTTTCTACCACCGCGTCTTTTACCGCTTCGTCTCCCAACAGCACATCGTACAACGATAATTCTAGCTCGTCCCGATTGATACCGAGACTACTGGTGGCGTTGGCCTGGGGGTCGGAATCAATCAACAGCACCCGCAACCCATCCAAAGCCAACGCCGCCGATAGATTAACTGCCGTAGTGGTCTTGCCCACTCCGCCTTTTTGATTGGCAATTGCAATAATTTTGGTCTTCAATATTTTTGTCCAGACAAATCCAGTTTGGCCCGCTTTCTGGCATAAACCTTGACGGGAAAGTTATATATAGATGTATTCTAACAGTTTTGGCCCGTAGCTGCAATCAAAAAAAGTTGGCAGTCAACAGCCCTCAGTCAGTTGGCAGCAGTTGGTAGTTAAAACCAGAACCGGGAATATTTTTGACGTAGCAATTTCCAACAATCGCCCTGGTTCTCGTGGAACATTGCTCTGCCAATGGATTTTCCAAGCCTATTTTGCTATTGCTCTGACGACTGCTAACTGCTGCCCTCCCCTTGACCAACCTGATATAATCCGTGATGGAGGATAGTTTATGTTTTCGGATAATATGCAAACTCTTGATAATCCAACTCAAGTGATAAGCGATATTTTAGAACTAGATACTTTTGTGGAGCGTTTTATTCGGGCGGGGTGGCCGGTAGCGTGGTTGCAAATAAATTTGCCTCTCGGTTCGACTCGCGCTTTGCTGGCTATCGAAAGCGGGAACGCCCCCACGCCCCGTCAGGTGGCCGAACAGTTGGGGGTAGGTCGCACCACAGTGACGGGTTTGTTGGATAAACTCGAAGCCGAACAACTGATTTCGCGGGCGATTGACCCGCAAGACCGCCGCAGTTTTATTTTGCAACTGACCCCCAAAGGCCAGGAGCTTATCCGACAGATTGACGAAACCCGCCAGCTACAACTTTCTCGCGCTTTGGAACGAATGGACAGCCATAGTTTAGAAGCTTTGCGGGTAGGTTTGGCCGCTTTGGGCGAGGCCATCAAAACGGGAACTTAATTGTAACTATTGAGGGGCGCGGGGAACGCCCCGTGCGGGCCGGGTACTACTCTGTCAAGCTGGTTTTGAATAGTAGTGATTAGCAGACCGCCAACGGTTCACCCGTGCCGGGTACAGGTAAACCGTCGTCTATACAACCCAAACCAGCTAAAGCAGGTTGTTAGAACCCACTTTAGTGGGTTTGAAGTGGGTAGCCTGTGGATGCCTGCACCCGGCATGGGTGTATCCATAGGCGAGCTATTCAAATGGTCGTTGACAAAGTAGTACCCCCTGGGTGTGGTTGCCGCCGATGGACTGCCCTAGTGTTGGTGGGATACCCCTGTCGGACCTGTCGGACCTGTCGGACCTGTCGGACTTGTCAGTTCCACACAGGAAGTAGGTAACTCTGACCCACTATCTGCTGCCATTGTGTCTGGTTCTCTTATAAAAAAAGAATATATATATTATAATCACAAAAAAGCAATGGAGGCTGAACCACCCGACCCCTTAATATGTGATAGTCCGACAGGTACGACAGGTACGACAGGTACGACAGGTACGACAGGGGTAGTTACAGTAGTGGCAGAGCCATCGGCAACCAGTTGACGACCTCCAACAAGGAGCAGGAGTTGGGGCGGCTGGCGGCATTCTGTCGCGTCGTCCAGGCCGAGCTAGACCGTCTGCTTTGGCCCAACGGGAAGTAGCGAACAGCCGGGGACACCGGGAGACACCGATGGTTTCAACTATCGGTGTCCAAACACAAAAGTCTAACCCACTCCCCGGCCATTTCCGAATTGGGCAAGCAAACCAAAAAGAGCTATAATACCTAAAATAGGTTTTAGGAAATTTGGGAAACTTGCGATAAAAAGGAGAAAATAAAAATGTCAGATACCCAATTCGGGCAGACCAGCCCTACCCCTAACAATGAAATGATGCAGGTGATGACCGCCTGGAGTAAAATGTTCGAAAATACTATGCTGCAACCTGCCGCCACCCCTAATTCGATAGCTAATAATCCGGCTGATGTATGGAGCAAAATGATTGACCAGATGTGGCAAGCCAACCCTTATAGTAAATTGTTTCCGCTTGAGCCAGCCGAAATAACCCACTCTTTTCAACAAATCTGGCTCGATGCCGTCAATAATCCGGCCCGGTTTTGGGCCAATTATAACGAATTCTGGCTCAATTATAGCCAGATGTTGACCACAGCCACCCTTAAATTTTGGGGTTATAACCAAACCACCGCACCCGTCGCCACGCCCGATAAAGGCGACAAGCGTTTCGCCGCCCCCGATTGGCAGCAAAACCCGGTCTTCGATGCTATCAAGCAGGGCTATTTGTTGGCCGCAACTACGCTTTTGAAAGCGGCGGGGGAAGTCAAGGGTCTCGATGCCCATCAGCAGCAAAAGATGACTTTTTATTTGCGCCAGTTCCTGGACGCGATAAGCCCCACCAATTTTACCTTTACCAACCCCCAGGTTATCCACGAAACTTTGCAAAGCGGCGGCCAGAATCTAGTCAACGGTATCAACCATCTGATGCGCGACGTGCGGGCTGGACAGGTCAAGATGACCGACACCGAAGCTTTTGCCCCAGGACGCAATCTGGCTCTTACACCCGGTCAGGTAGTCTATCGCAACCAGCTAATTGAGCTTATTCAGTATCAAGCCACGACGGACAAAGTTCAGTCTGTGCCAATTCTGTTTATGCCACCCTGGATTAACAAATTCTATATTTTGGATATGCAGCCGGAAAACAGCTTGATAAGGTATCTGGTTGAGCAGGGCTTTACAGTTTTTGTGGTTAGCTGGAAAAACCCCGACGCAACTATGGAGCATATTACTTTTGATGACTACCTGACGCTAGGGCCACTCGCCGCGATGGAGGTTATTAAGGAGATTACAGGTTCGCCCAAGATAAACCCTGTCGGCTACTGTATCGGCGGGACGTTGCTTTCAATGACCCTGCCCTACCTGCACGAAATGGGCGATGATACCTGCGACACGGCTACCTTTTTGGTGGCTTTGCAAGACTTTAGCGAGGTGGGCGACACTGGCATCTTTATTGACGAGCCGCAAGTAACCTATATCGAGAGCCAGATGCTGGAGCGCGGCTATCTGGACAGCCGTTCGATGGCGACGATGTTTAATATGTTGCGGGCCAACGACTTGATTTGGAGCAACGTAGTCAACAATTATCTGTTGGGCAAAGAGCCGCCCGCTTTCGACTTGTTATATTGGAACAACGACGGCACGCGGATGGCCCGCGATGCTCATTCTTTTTACCTGCACAACACCTATCTGGAAAACAATCTGGTCAAGCCGGGCCACGTTCATCTCAGGGGCGTACCGATAGATTTAGGCCAACTACACCAAGATATTTACGCCGTCGGCACCCAGCAAGACCACATCGTACCCTGGCAATCGGCCTGGCGTATCACCCAACTAGCCGATAACGAGGGCCGTTCGCGCTTTATTTTGGGCGGAAGCGGGCATATTGCGGGCGTAATCAACCCACCCAGCAAGGGTCGCAACTACTGGACAAACGACAAGCCTGTTGCCAACGCCGCCCAATGGTTCGAGAGTGCCGAGGCCCACAAAGGTAGCTGGTGGCCGGATTGGGTAGCTTGGCTCAAGGCCCGCAGTGGCGAGGCAGTTCCGGCACGGGAGTTGGGCAGCCCCACATATCCGCCGCTTACCCCTGCCCCCGGCACGTATGTGTTGGAGAAGTAAGACCGCCGATGGTTAATGAACCTTAATAAAATAATTCGGTATCTGGTCTTGCCGATACTCCGATGGTTTCAACCATCGGCAAAGAGGTTCTAAACCCATTGAAATGGGTTACAAAGAGGTGTCGGCAACCGGACTTATCCGGTTTAGAATCGTCTTGCCGATACTCCGATGATTGAAATTATCGGCAAAGAGGTTCTAAACCTACCGGAGTGGGTTGAAAGACCCGCTCTCTAACCCAATTCATTGGGTTTAGAATCTACTTGCCGATGGTTTCAACCATCGGTGCATTTCAAACCAATTTTAACACTTCCATTACCACCTGCGCCTGCCAGCTACCGCCCGCCGCTAGTTCCAACAAATTACTACCGGGCAAACCAGCGGGCGCACTGTTGATAGCGTTGGGTGGGCTGGTGTACGGCTCGATAGCAATGGAAGCGCGTTCCGCCGGGGTAAATAGCACCCAATCCCGGAACTGAGGGTCGGCTCGTATTTGCACTTCCAAACCGAGTTCCGGCGTGCGATACCCTGCCAGACTAAAAGCCCCGTCCGCTTGCACCCCGCTATACATATCATCGAAGGGCTGCGAACCCAACTCTTTCCAATCGCGGAAGTCCTGAGCGGGAGTGACAGCCTGGGCCGGGCCATTTGGAATGCCGCCATCGGTGGGCCAATGGGTGGCAGCCGGAATTCGCACCGGACAAAGGCTACGCGCCGTTGGGTCGGGTGGGCTATCGCTGGGAACAAGCGGGGCGCGAAAATACGGGTGCAAACCAAAACTAAAGGGCAAGGCAGTCTGGCTCTCCCGGTTCTCAAGCGTCACCAGATAAGTCAGCGTTTGGCCTTTAAGTACAAAACGCAGGCTCAACACAAAGTCGAAAGGATAACCGCGTCGTCCTTCGTCGGAAAGTTGGGCCGGGCGCAGCGTCGTCACCACAAACGCGCCGTTCTCGTCCGCCCCGTATTCGGCCACTTGCCACCTGGCGGTCAGAGCTAGCCCGTGAATATGATGCACACCAGATTTGTCGGTACGTGGCAAGTGATATTCCTGACCCCCATAAGTATATTGGGCATCGCGCACCCGGCCCGGAAACGGCCATAAGACGGGAATACCGCCCCGGCTGGCCCGGTTGTGCAGTACGGCGGGCGTGGCGGGCGTTTCGATAACTGGCACTTCTTGCTGCTGGTGGCGCACGGCCCAAAAAACACAATTGCTACCCAACTCGTGGGCCACCATCGCCATCGCCCCGCTTTGCTTATCGCGCAACACCATTACTGGCTCGTCCTGCCACTGGCCCGGCTCACAACTATAGTTTGAGCTATTTTCCATTTTTTCACTTTCCCTTGTTATTTATTGGACTGCTCTGGTCTTTGTGGGACATTGCGCGGGTACCCCCTGGGTGTGGTTGCTGCCAATGGACTGTACAGCCATCAGTTTACCGCCAACGGTTCACCCGTGCCGGGTACAGGTAAACCGTCGTCTATACAACCCAAACCCACTAAAGTGGGTTCTTAAATACCCCAATACTTATCATATAAAATAAGGAGGGAAAGGAGTTGTCACTAACCTGATTTATCAGGTTTGGATTGATTAGACGATGGTTTCAACCATTGGCGGTCTAACGCAAATATCTCAAAACCTCTTGTCCTGTGCTTTACTGAAAACTGATGACTGACTACTGAAGGCTACCCCCGCCGCCACTCCATCTTGCGGGCTACAAAAACCATCGCTGCCAAATCAAAGAGCAGCAAAAAGCCAATGTCTAGCCAGAAGTCACTCCCAAAGCTATCGGTCAGGCTACGGCGGAGCGCGTCGGCGGCGTATGTGCTAGGCAAGAAATGACCAATAACATTCATAAAAGCGGGCGCACGCTCTGCTGGCACTAAGACGTTGCTAAAACCCAGGAAAACAAATTGCAGAATGCCCGTGATAGTGTTGGAAGTGTCAAAATTGACCGCACTCACGCCCACAAAAGCCCCCACTGCCGACAGCGAAAACGAAGCCAACGGCACAATCAAAAAGAAAAGCGGGTTAAAAACCAGGTTCAGACCGAAAAAGACCTGACCCAGCACAATCGTCAGCAGGGCCGTCGGCAAGGTCAAAACCAAAAAGCCCGCGTTGACCGCCAACACCAGAAAAACTTTGGGTACAGGCAGAGTAGCGTAATAATCCAGCACCCCGAAAGTTCGCATATACGAAAACCGTGCGCTGGTGCCATACATCGTAGTGAAAATCAGCGAGACCACAATGTTGCCGCAGATAATAAAAGTATCATTGAGATGGTTGCTTTCGCCCGATACACTTTTGAGGAAAAACATCGCCGTAACGGGTACAAGCAGACCGTTGATGACCGTCGCGGGCCAACTCCACCGCCAGTTCGCCAGTTGAATCAGGAATAAAGACCAAAAAACCCCGCCCGTGTGCCGGATAGATGCTGCCACTACTTTGCCTGCTCCTCGTCGCCGATAGCGTGTCCGGCCAGCTTCATATAGACATCTTCTAGTGACGCGGTTTGTAGCCGGAAGTCCTCCAGATTGTCCAACCCTACCCGGCTCAAAATCTGGTAGATGGCTTGCTCGGCTTCCTGGCGTGGTACTAACACAATCCACTGTAGGGGTCGAACCGAATGCGAACCGTGTAAAGCGGCCAATACTGGCTCAACCTGGGCCGCACATTCTGGTTTCAGAAAAAGTTCGAGCCGCACCGAACGGTCAACCCGCTCCTTTAGTTCTCCCACCCGGCCCAAACCAACCACCCGGCCTTTGCTCATCACGGCCACCCTTTGGATAACCTTTTCGGCCTCCTGAATATTATGCGTAACCAAAATAATCGTCGTGCCGCGCTCCCGGTTTAATTCCAGGATTTGCTCCCACACCATTTTGCGAAAATTAGGGTCTAGTTCGTTGGTAGGTTCGTCCAAAATCAACACGGGCCGCTCCGCCACCAAAGTAATCGCCAGCCCCACCAACCGATGCTGCCCTCCCGATAGATGCCGTACCGCTTTTTTGCGTACTTCGGCCAAACCCCAACGTTCCACCAAACTTTTGGCGGCAGCTTTCGCGTCCCCCCAACTCATACCCCGCAAATGCCCGGTGAAATAAATCGCTTCCTCTGCGGTCAAATCGAGCAACGCCTGGGGCTGTTGGGGCATATAGGCCACCTGCGCGGTGACAGCCTGGGGCTTCTTGGCAATATCCTGTCCGTACAACCAGATACGGCCACTGGTGGGGGCGGTTAAGTTGACCATTTGGCGGATAAGAGTGCTTTTACCTGCGCCGTTCGAGCCGAGCAAACCAAAAATCTCACCCGGCAAGATTTCCAGGTTTAAGTCATCGTTAGCGGGGGCTTCCGTCTGGTTGCTTTTGGCCCGACCTTTTTTGCTATAAGACTTGGTGAGATGCTCCACCCGATAGACTGGCTGTGAGGTATTTTCAGAATTTTCAAATATAGTTGGCTTCGTCTCGATCATTTTTATCAGGTAGCCCCTGCACCTCGAATAAGATTGTATATATGGGTCTTACCCACAGGATTATAAAGCAAAGAGGTGGAAAAAGAAAACAATGTCTTTTCAATGGGTATAGCTCGAATATTTGCGTCAGACCGCCAACGGTTCACCCGTGCCGGGTACAGGTAAACCGTCGTCTATTCACCCCAAACCAGCTAAAGCAGGTTGTTAGAACCCACTTTAGTGGGTTTGAAGTGGGTAGCCTGTGGATGCCTGCACCCGGCACGGGTGTATCCATAGGCGAGCTATTCAAATGGTCGTTGACA
>JBBQZT010000031.1:0-56377 GCA_038207455.1 Chloroflexia bacterium | reverse complement strand
TGGGCTCGGATCTCACGTAAAAGCTACATCTGACCTTATTTTTCAAACAAGTGGCGGTAGAGGCCATGTCTGAAAACCTGGTTTACCCTAGCTATCGTGAGCGTGTAGCGGCTCTCAAAAATGGGTAAAGTCGAGCTAAGTCCCAAACCCACTCAAGTGGGTTAAAATCCCCGCAACGTAACTCAATTTATTGGGTTTGGAAGCTACTAGCCGATGGATGCCTGCACCCGGCACGGGTGTAGCCATTGGTTCTTCGGGTGTGCAAAAAACTGAAGCGCACCCATATAACAAGAGAGATTCGACTAATTGCTCCTGGCTCTATGCTATAATCGTCATTGAAAATATTAATGCAATTATATGTGCCAATAAAAATTCAAAGCCATGAATAGACAACCTTTTAAGCTGGCCCAAAACTCGGCCCGACAGTTATTACTTTTTCAGAATGTGTTAGATGATGCCGTCGGACAAACCCTATTGGAACTTGTAGATTTGTTAGTCGAAGCGGAACAAACCAAAGTGGATTCCCGGCAGGTGCTGCCAGTTTATGGTCGCCTTTTTCGCGAGTTGGCCGCAACCCAAACTGCCACCACGACGGGCGATTGGTGGCAAAACCATTTGCTCAACCGCATTCTGGCCGACCACAATCCTTTTAGCTCCCAGGCTTACCGCGACGGAAATGCTCTTAACCCGACGCTGCTCCGCGCCGCCGCTCACGATTTGACGCTGCTGCAATCGCTATTTGCCCTGGACGGTTTGGTTCTGGGTGCGGCAGTGGAGGAGGTTAAAGGGAACGGTGAAACGCTGCCACTGGTGGGTTGGCACGACCCATTTGAGCAGGGCCATCAAACCACCACGCCCGCTTCTGGCCTAATCCAGAAATTTAGACAGACTCAGGATTGGCAAACCCAGGCCGCAGACTTGGCAAACTTTTACGCCCAGGTTGGCACGGACGAACTGGCCCAGGGGCGGGCTTTTCGCTGGCAACGCGGGACTGACAACGGTTTCTTCGAGCCGATTCAGCAGGTGGACGAGGCGCGGCTGGAAAATTTGGTAGGCTATGACCGGGTGCGCCAACCGCTTATCCAGAACACTGAGCAGTTTTTGGCTGGCTTACCTGCTAATCACGCTTTGCTTTATGGGGCGCGAGGCACGGGCAAAAGCTCAACGGTCAAAGCCCTGCTCACGCGCTACGGTTCACAAGGGTTGCGTTTGATTGAAGTGCATAAAAATTGGTTGGGAGACTACCCACTTATCGTCAAAAAAGTGCGGGGACGACGCGAGAAATTTATCTTATTTGTAGATGATTTGTCGTTCGAGGCCGACGAAGTAAGTTACAAAGACCTCAAAGCACTGCTAGAAGGCAGCCTGGAAGCCCGCCCCGCCAACCTGTTGATTTACGCCACCAGCAACCGCCGTCATCTGGTCAAGGAGCAGTTCGCCGATAATGGCCGACCCGACGATACCGAAATCAACAAGTGGGATACCGTCGAAGAAAAGCTTTCCTTGAGTGACCGTTTCGGCCTGACCCTGACCTTCGCGCCGCCCAACCAGCCACAATATCTAACCATTGTGCGGGCGTTGGCACAGCAGACCGGATTGCAAATTGAAACCTCCGACCTGGAACGGCGAGCCTTGCAATGGGAGATGCGCCATAGCGGCTTTAGCGGGCGGCTGGCCCGCCAGTTTATAGACCACCTGGCAGGAGAAGCCGGGCTAAAACAACTTAAAATCTAGCCAATCATTTGCTTAAAATTGCCAAAGCTATTATAAACTCATTTTTGTGCTTCTTTAGCTACGGCTGATCAAGCGGGGTCATTGCAAGGTTGTTGCAACTTATCACCCTAAACGCAATTAAGGGGCTACGCTTCAAAAACAGATTCTTCGCCACGCAGAGCCTCCACTCAGAATGACAAGCTACCGACTTATCATCTCAAAAATTCGGGAGGTAGGGGCGAGAGATATAGCTACACCATAGCGTGAAGCTCTTTAACAACTAAAGATTTGCTTTTGGGCGGACGACCGCGCTTTTAGGTGGCTTGTACGGCTCAGGTGTCAGCCTATACCACAGAAGTTCCGCTATCGTCCAAATGTGATCGGTCAGGCCACTTGCCATCGCAGGTGTGAACTCGATCCATTTGTTACTGCCCTCACCTCGCCAGGACAAACGGCGCAGGCTGTGATGAGGCTGGCAGAAATTATAGACCGGGCCAACCAACCACCAGCCCCACCTATATTGTCGAGTTTATGCGCCGCCTGGCGACTATGTCGGCACAGCACCGCCAAGCGTTGCTGAAAGGTAGCGTTTAAGCGTTCGATATAGCTGGTGTTGAGAACGCTACCTCCTCCAATAAGAGTGATTTGAGCAGCCACCTCATCAGCTTCACCTTGAAGGATGGTGCGGCTGATACTGACTAAATGTTTGGCTATGGTTTGCTTGACTACCTGACCTGGCATCAAACCGGGCCAGCCAACCAAACGACTACGGCCTCGTTGTTCCTCTAGGCGGGGCGACTTAGTGCGAAAAGCCGCCAGGGTCGCACGTGGATAAGCGGCAAAGCCGTCTGTTACCACCAGCACCACAGCCAACAACTGGGAGGTGGCGGCTACCAGTGTCATCAGCTTTTGGATTAGGCTCTTATCACGCTTGGAGCTAACCACTCCGCCCAGCCACAGCCGAGTTGGAACCATGATTGCCATCGCCATCCAGCCAATCCAGCCCCGTCCTTTGACCCGGATTTCCTCGGCCTGGATTTGTTGAAGGTCGAGTTGAGCTTGCAGGATGATGGCTTGATGAATTCGCTCACAATGGTTGCCCGCTTTATCCCGCCATGCGGCAATGGTGCGCTCGTCCAATTCAAAGGCTTGGACAAGGGCTTGAATGGGGCAACCCCAGGCCAGTAGAATTATTACCACGCGAACCTCCCAATCCGCTGTTTTAAGACCAAAGAAAGGCGTGCCAGTGGTAGCTACGAAAGTACGTTTGCACTCACTACAACGCAAACGGTGTGCTTTTTTAGAATGAACGCGAATATTAGCTTGACCTTTCAGCCCCACTTTGGGACAATGGGGGGTTGGAGCAGTAATGCTCCGCAGCGTTCATTTGGTTATCTAGTAAGTTATTTATTCTCATAACTAGATTGTGCCAAATGGACGCGCTATTAGCAAATCTTTAGTTATTAAAGTGCGCTTTCACGCTATTCTGTGGCTATATCGCTTTTTCAATAAGTTGCCTGGTAAGTTTCAATATTTTATTCCTTAGCTTGTCTAACACCTGGTAACTATAGAGCTAGGCACAAATAAATAAAGAGCAAAGGGAAATCGCAAGACATCCCTTCCAAATTCCTTGTCCTTTGCTATTCGCTCTCCGTGACTCCGTGGTGTATAGCTACTACAAAATCAGCATCGCGTCGCCAAAACTGAAAAAGCGGTAGCGTTCGCGCACTGCTTCGTGGTAAGCCTGGAGTATCAGGTCACGTCCGGCGAAAGCACTAACTAGCATCAGCAGGGTCGAGCGCGGCAGGTGGAAATTAGTAATCAGCGCATCAATGGCCTCTAGCTGCTTGCCAGGATACAGAAAAAGCCGCGTTTCGCCCGCGAACGGCTGAAATTGATGATTGGAGTGGCTAAAAGCAGTTTCCAGCGTGCGAACCGTCGTCGTGCCAACCGCGAAAATCCGCCCGCCTCGCGCCCGTGTCTGGTTCAAGCGTTGAGCTGTTTCTGCGTCAAGTTGACACCATTCGCTGTGCATTTCGTGGTGTAGCGCGTTTTCTTCTTTGACAGGCCGGAAGGTATCCAGCCCCACGTGTAGCATCACCTTTTCAAATCCCACCCCTTTAGCCTTGACCGCTTCCAGCAAGTTCGGAGTAAAGTGCAACCCGGCGGTGGGAGCGGCGGCACTACCTGGTTCAGTGGCATAGACGGTCTGATAACGGTTGGGGTCGGCGGGCTGCTGGTGGATATAAGGCGGAAGTGGCATCTGGCCGTAAAGTTCAAGGAAAGGGAGCGGGTCACGCTCAAAAAGCACATACCGCCCGCTTGAAGGCGATGTACCCAACACCTCGGCCTGCAAACTTTCGCCCTTGCCCTCGAAAAATAACCGCGCCCCCACGTTTGTGCCGCGCCCTGGCCTCACCAACACTTCCCAACAACTATTTGCCACTCCATCACGATTTTTAAGCTGGTCGGGTGCGGGCCGCAACAGCAAAAGTTCAATCTGGCCGCCTGTCGCTTTACGTCCAAACAAACGGGCGGGTATAACCTTGCTTTCGTTGACGACCAGGGTATCACCCGGCTTGATATAATCCAAAATCGCTCGGAAGGTAGCCCGATGGGTAATCGAAGCCTCGGCCCGGTTTACCACTAACAACCGCGAACTATCACGCGGTTCGATAGGCTGTTGAGCAATCAAGTCGGGCGGCAGTTCGTAATCGTAGTCGCTGGTTTTTAGTTCTTCGGTCATAGGTTATAGATTTTCGCATTGTCCAACCCTGCGGGCCGTGAGCGGAGGCTTTGCGTCTGCGAAGGGTCTGTGGCTAAGATTTTGGTATTCTGCGGCCCGTAGGTTTCAGCAACAGATTCTTCACTCCGCAAAGCCTGCGTTCAGAATGACAGTGCCAGGATTTTTTGTATAACGGTTAGATGCCACCGTTTTTGCAACGCTGGTACATATTCAAAGCTTCCAGGGCGGCGGCGTTATCGTTGATGCGGATATAAACCTGACCAAGATAGCTGTAGGCGGCGCAATAAGTCGGGCGCAACTGGACAGCTTTTTTGAACGACCCTATCGCTTCGGTCACGCGGTCAAGTTGGTTGTAGGCCAGACCCAGGTTGAAGTAACCATCAGCATCATCGGGTTTGAGCCGGGTATAGGTCTCAAACTCCTGGACAGCCAGTCCGAACCGTTCCTGCGAAGTATAAGCCACGCCCAGGTTATAGTGAGCGGCAGAGTTTTGAGGGTCAGCCATAATAATTGACTGGAAAGTATCAATCGCCATTTCCAGTTTGCCGGATTGCGCGTAGGCCCGGCCCAAAAGTTCACGAGCGATAGCGTTATCGGGGCGGTAGCTCAAAACTTGCTGGAACTGCTCAATTGCCAGTTCCGGTTCGGGTACAGCCAATGATTTAACGTAAATTTGACCAAGCGACAGATGGGCCTCAACCGCATCGGGCCGAATACGGATAGCTGACTGGAGAGCCGCCACCGCCTCGTCAATCTGGTTCATTTGCTGGTAAGCCCGGCCCAGGAAGCTGTAAGTTTCAAAATCGTCAGGTCGTAACCTGACCACTTCCCGGAACTGGAAAACCGCATCCTGAACCTGCTTGCGGCCCAAATATAACATTCCTAAGTTAAAACGCGACTCGGCCAGCAACGGGTTGAGCCGGACGGCGTTGACATAGCACTCAATCGCCCGCCCATCCTGCTTTTGCTTGCGGTAAGCGTTGCCCAGGTAATATTGCAGCCGCGCACTGTTCGGGTTTAGTTCCGCCGCCCGCTTGACCACCTCGAATGCTCCTTCGTCGTCGCCCTGCTGTTTATACAAGCTGCTAATCTGGTTATATACTTCGTCGGGAGGGTTAGGCAGCCGCATCACCACCTGATAACGCAGCAAAGCTTGTTTGAGGTCGCCCATCTCTTGATACATAATCCCAAGCTGCAACTGAGCCTCGGCATTGCTGGGCTGCATCTTCAAAACGCTCTCAAACTCCTGCCGCGCCCGCTCAAATTGTTGGTTCTGCCGATAGCCAATCCCTAAACTCATGTGTTGTTCAGGGCTGGTAGCCGTCAACATATCGGACTGGCGAGTGGCTTGCCGGGCGTGGTAATCAGCTAAATCGTTCTGGCCGCGATACCTGTAAATCTCGCTCAACAGCAGATGGGCCTCACTATAATCCGGGTTGAGCCGCAAAGCCTCCTTCAAAGCTTCGGCGGCCGGGTCTATCTCTTGTTGTTCGTACAAAAACAGCGCGAGATTATAATGAGCTTCGGGCAGAGTCGGGTCAATCTGGATGGCTTTTTCGATTTCCTGGGTAGCTTCGCGGTACAACTTGACCGAATCGGCCTCGCCAATCGTGTCGCTACGCGCCTCCCGATAGCAAGTAATCGCCAAATCAATATGCGCTTGGGCGTAATCGGGCTTGATGCGGGCTGCTTCCTGCAAATAAGCTTTGGCCTCATCGAAAGCCCGTTCTTCGCGGTAGCTCAAACCCAAAGCCCGATAGGGGGCGGCGTATTTGGGATTAAGCCGAATAGCTTTATTCAACTCAAGTCGCCCCGCCGGATACTGCTGCTTTTTAATATAAGACATACCCAAATTGTAGTGGGCGGCGGGTAGCCCCGGTTTGCGCTTGACCACTTCCAAGAAGAATTTTATCGCCAGATCAATTTTATTTTGGGCATACAAAACCACGCTCAAATTGTGGCGGGCCTCCAGCATACGCGGGTCAAGAGCCAACACCTCGCGGTAGGCCACCGCCGCCCCGTCCAGATTGCCGCGATAATAGCGCACATTGCCCAGGAAAAAATAGATGATAGACAAATCTATCGTGTGTTGGGTGCGACGTTCTTCGGAATACATATAAGCGGCGGTCAGGGCGAGGCCAAATTCGTTTTCAGCCTTTGCCAGATTCTGCTCTCGTTCGGTGCGGTTGGTTTTTTTAACCGCATACGCGCCCAAACCTGCCACAAACGCTGCGAAAATCGTGCTAAATTTGGCGGTCTGACGACCAAGCTCAAAGCTGTTCAAACCCATCAACTGCATATCGCCAGGCGCGGGTATATCATCCTCGACAGCTTTAGCCAATTCAAAAATCGGCACGAAATCACGGCGGCTGTGATAAGGCACCCAGCCCCAAATCATAGCGTGGGCGCGTACCGCCTCGGCCTGTTGCATGGCAATCTCGCCATCGCCCACGAAGGTGTCGGTGGGGTAAATCGAGACATCATGCACGCCCACTTCGGTCAGCTTTTGCTTGATATTCTGGTCAACATATTCGGTCACGGCCCGCGCTCCCAACACCTGTTCCCATAGATTAGGTGGCGGGGTAAATTTAGCCAGAGTACGGCTGCCATTGCGTCTGGCTCCGGCAGTATCGTCTTCCCCATCACCGGGGAAGGCGAGGCCCGCCCCCGAACGTTGGGTTGGCAGAAACTCGCTCAGACTGGGCAGATCGGAGGCCGCTCCGGTCAGCTTACGTCCGCTCACTGCCAAAGCCGTCGAACCGTTACCCGGACGCTGGCCCGCTGGCAAAGCCTGATTGGGGCGGGGTGCATTCAAAGTCCCGCGACTTGACTGGGAACGGGTGCGCCGAATACGCAAAATTTCTTTGCTAGTGGGCTGGACGGCCTCATCGTCATCTATATAATCTTCAAAATCTTCGCGTCGCAAGCGGTAACGTCGTGGCCCACGCAACATCCCTTCGTGCGCCCCGCCTTCTTCCTCCTCCTCGCCAAACTGAGCCAGCGCGATGATATAGTTGCCTGAAGGTAGTTTGGGTGGCGGGATATTCAAAATAACCCACACAAATACCAGTGTCCCGGCCAGAAGCCAGCGCACGATGCTTACGGCCAACCCCAACGAGGGCGGCACGATATGGAAAATATTGGCGAAGGCGGTCAGGAGTGCGATTATGACGAGCAGACTGGCACTCAGACCAGTGATTTTACTTTTGCTAAATTGATAAAGGCTCATGTTTTATCTGTATCCAGGCGTATCGTGATAAACGTTGCGAAATATTGTCCCAATATGACCTAACGAGTTACGGCTATTATAGCTCATAACTGCCCTGGCTGGCAATGTCAAGAGGATACAAGGCATTTGTGTGATATTGCTCTGTCAATGAACTGACTTCCCGAACCGTACATTGGCAGAGCGATGTTTCACAGAAAACCAGAAAAAAGGGAACCGTCCATTGACAGAGCAATGTCCCACAGAGTACAAGGCATTTATGGGAACATTGCTTTGTCAATAGACCGTTCGGGGGTATTTTCATTAAATAGGTGTTAAAAACAGCCTTAGCCCGACACTGTTCCCGTTCCCGCTTCTTGCAGCTTTTCTTGCTTTTCGGGAATGTTTTGGGCCGAAACCTCCGCTTTTTGTTGCTCACTCTCGGCTGGTACACTTGTATCGGCCTGAGTGGGCGGGCCTTCCGTCACGGGAGAATTGTACCGCTCGGCTTGCTGCTGAATTAGCTTTGCCACCAAGCCTGTCCAACCAGTTTGGTGGCTTGCACCTAGACCCGCCCCATTGTCCCCGTGAAAATACTCGAAGAACAACACGTAATCGCGCCAGTGCGGGTCATACTGCATCTTGTCCACCCACCCAAAGGCCGGACGACGTTCGTTGTCTGGGTTGCGCTGGAACAATTTTATCAAGCGTTGGGACAAATCATCGGCTATCTCGCTCAAAGTCATATAAACGCCTGAACCTGTCGGACACTCCACCTTGAAATCATCGCCATAGTAATGGTGAAAAGTTTGCAGCGACTCAATTAGCAGATAGTTAATGGGAAACCAGACCGGGCCGCGCCAGTTGGAATTGCCGCCAAACAAATTGGTGCGCGACTCGGCAGGTTCATAATTAACGGTATATTCCATCCCGTTGACATCTAGCTTGAAAGGGTGAGCCTGATGATATTTGCTGACCGAACGGATACCGTAGTCGCTCAAAAATTCGTTGGGGTCGAGCATCTTGCCCAACAACTGCTTCATCCGGTGGCCGCGTACAAAGGCCAGCAAACGCCGTTCACCTCTGCCGGGGACAGCCCAATGCGCCACCAGTTGAGCGATTTCGGGCCGATGTTGTAGATACCATTCCAGGCGGGTCTTAAATTCGGGCAGTAGCTCCAACAAATCCGGCTCAACCGTTTCTACTGCCAGCAACGGAATCAACCCCACCAGCGAACGCAACCTGAGCCGCGTATCTGAGCCGTCCGGCAGGTGGATTGCGTCGTAGAAAAACTCGTCCTCATCGTCCCACAGTTCGATACCCTCTTTGCCGATGTCATTCATCGCTTCGGCAATCCCCAGGAAATGCTCAAAAAACTTGGTAGCTATATTCTCATAGACCGGATTGGTGCGGGATAGTTCGAGCGCGATTTGCAGCATATTGAGGCAAAACATCCCCATCCAGCTAGTGCCATCGCTTTGTTCCAGATGGCCGCCCGTCGGCAAAGGTGCGCTGCGGTCAAATACCCCAATATTATCCAAACCCAAAAAGCCGCCCTGAAAAATATTGTTACCTTCGGAGTCCTTACGATTGACCCACCAGGTAAAATTCAGCAGCAACTTGTGGAAAACCGTTTCCAGGAAAGCGCGGTCTCCTCCGGTCTGCTTCTGGTCAATTTTATAGACGCGCCAGGCAGCCCAGGCCAACACGGGCGGGTTGACATCGCCAAAAGCCCACTCGTAGGCTGGTATCTGGCCGTTGGGGTGTTGATACCATTCGCGCAACAGATGGTCAAGTTGGGTTTTGGCAAACTCCGGGTCGAGCAAGGCCAGCGTAATACAATGGAAAGCCAAATCCCAGGCTGCATACCAGGGGTACTCCCACTTGTCGGGCATAGACATCACCCGCTCATTGTAAAGATGCTTCCAATCGGAGTTGCGCCCGTGTTTACGTTCTGTGGGGGGCGACGGTTCGTTGGGGTCGCCGTTGAGCCAGACGCTGACAATATAATGGTAGAACTGTTTGCTCCACAACATCCCGGCGAAGGCTTGACGCTGGATATTGCGACTATCTTGGTCCAGGTTGACGGGCTGCAAAGCGGCATAAAAGTCGTCGGCCTCTTGCAAACGTTGGGCAAAGATACCGTCGAAACTGCCAAAAGGGTCGGGCAGCAGGAGCGACGACGGTGATGAGTCCAGTACTCCATCTGCGCTACTATCGGCGGCCAGGCCACTACCGGATTTGGCAAAACGTAAGCGCACCGTCGCGGTGTGGCCTGACGCGATGTTGAGGGTATAACGGGCGGCGGCTTTGGTGCCTACCCCGTTCCAATTGATAGTGCCGTGATTATTATGCACAATATAGTCGTTAATACCATCTTTGACGTGATGTGAAGGCGAAGGCGTATCGTACAAGCGTTGAGTGTTGGTTTCGTTATCAACAAAGAGTAGTTCTTCGGAATTTTCACAGTACAAATAATAGTCGCCTATCAAATGATGTTGGGCTTTGATAATATGCGGTGCGCCCGTACCTTGCACATATTCGTAGCTCAATTCGGGCTTGCGGCTATCCCAACCCCACACCCAGGTATTACGAAACCAAAGCGTGGGCAGCAATACGATACTCGCCGCTTCCGGGCCACGATTAATAATATTTATCTTGATTAAAATGTCGTCGGGAGTGGCTTTGGCATATTCCACAAACACATCAAAATAACGTTCCTCGTTAAAAACCCCGGTGTCCAGCAACTCGTATTCAGGGTCTTGACGAGTGCGGCGGGCGGCCTCATTCACCAGCTGCTCGTAGGGAAAAGCGGCCTGGGGATACTTGTACAACATCTTCATATAGCTATGGCAGGGCGTGCTATCCAGATAATAATAAATTTCCTTAACATCTTCGCCGTGATTACCCTGCGGCCCGGTCAGCCCGAACAGCCGCTCTTTGAGCATCGAGTCGTGGCCGTTCCACATCGCCAGAGCAAAGCATAAGTGTTGCTTCTCGTCGGAGATGCCCGCGATACCATCTTCGTTCCAACGATAAGTTCGGGAGCGGGCCTGGTCGTAGGGCAAATATTCCCAAGCCGACCCATCCGGGCTATAATCTTCGCGCACCGTCCCC
Source organism: Chloroflexia bacterium (assembly GCA_038207455.1). Taxonomy (GTDB): domain Bacteria; phylum Chloroflexota; class Chloroflexia; order Chloroheliales; family Chloroheliaceae; genus JBBQZT01. The sequence continues at coordinate 45,596 of JBBQZT010000031.1, read as the reverse complement.
CAGGCGCGTTCGCTTAAATACGGCCCCCAGCGTCGCCAGGCCGCCCCATCATCTTCCAAACGTTGTTGCACAGTTGTCACAAAGCCACCCCTTTTAACCAAAAACTTCCCGCAAACAACCCAAAATAGACTTCGATCTAAGGTATAATACTAATCTAACAAAAAACCTGATTAGAGCATAACCGTTTGAAGCAGTGGTTGTCAATATATAAGAAGAATAGGGGTGCGGCTCATTTTTTGCAGAAACCGCCAACGGTTGAAACCGTCGTCTATTCACCCCAAACCTGATAAATCAGGTTCTAACAACACGTTAAAACGTGTTTGGATTGTATAGACGACGGTTTCAACCGTTGGCTACGGAAACAGCACGCAAAATTCTGACGCGCACCCGAAGAATAAATAATGGATACTATAAAAAAACCGGATATTAACGAACCGCAATTAGAAACCCAGCCCGAACCACCAAACGAACGCAGACGAGCCTTTAGTGCCTTACAACACAAAGATTTCCGTTTGCTATTGTTCGGTCAGAGCGTCTCCCAAATCGGGACGCAGATGCAGGTGGCAGCGATTGGCTGGCAGGTTTATCAACTCACCCACGACGCTTTGCAGCTGGGCTTAATCGGCATCTTCCGGGTAGGGCCACTGATAGCTTGTTCGCTGCTGGGCGGTTCTGTCGCCGATAGCGTAGATCGGCGGCGTTTGCTGCTCGTCACCCAAACCATCTTGATGTTGTGTGCCGTCGCGCTGGCCTTTGTGACCTTGAGCGGGGCGGCTAACATCGTCTGGATTTATGGCTTGATTGCCTTCGCCGGAGCTACCGATGCCTTTGACCGCCCGACCTACTCGGCCCTTGTTCCTTCGCTGGTTCCCCGCTCCCAACTAGCCAACGCCTTGAGCTTGAACACCCTTAGTTTTCAAACCGCCACCATCGTAGGGCCGGGCCTGGGCGGAGTCACTATCGCTCTGCTGGGGGTACAAGGGGCGTACTGGCTAAACGCTATCTCGTATCTGGCGGTTATCATATCTCTGCTGCTGATTAGCTTCAGGCCGGGGGCAGGAAGTGGGCGTAAAGTCAGTATCGCGTTGGCCGTCGAAGGTTTGCGTTTTGTGTGGGGCAAAAAAATTCTGGTTTCCACCATGTTGCTGGACTTCTTTGCCACCTTTTTCAGCTCGGCCACCACGCTGCTGCCAATTTTCGCGGCGGATGTGCTGCACACCAATGAAGTCGGCTTTGGCTTGCTGTCGGCCTCGGAAGCAGTGGGCGCGGCCTCCACCAGCTTGATAATGGCTCTCGTTCACGTCAACCGTTTTAAGAAACCGGGAAGATTGTTATTAGTGGCGGTTTTCTTTTTCGCCCTCTTTACCGTTTTGTTTGGCTACTCCAACTGGCTACCGTTCTCGCTGTTTTGTCTGGCAATGGTGGGGGCCAGCGATACGGTCAGTATGGTATTGCGTCAGACGATTGCCCAGCTGGTCACACCAGACGAGATGCGCGGGCGGATGCAGTCGGTCAATATGATTTTTTACGCGGGTGGCCCCCAACTTGGCGAAGTAGAGGCAGGTATCGTGGCCCGTGTGGGCGGTGCGCCGTTGTCGGTAGTAAGCGGCGGCATCGCCTGTGTAGTGATTGTCGGGCTGATAGCCGTCGCCAGCCACCAATTGCGGGATTACCAGTTCGAGACCAGCGAGGAATAAGGGTAACTCATAAACTGACGACTGACGACTGCTAACTGACCACTTAAATATAAACGCCGCCGTTGATGCTGATAGCCTGGGCGGTCATATAGTCGCCTTCGGTCACGATATAGCGCACACAAGCCGCGATTTCTTCTGATGTGCCAAAGCGGTTCATAGGGATGCGCTCCAGAATGCGCTGCCTGATATTCTCCGGCACGTCGTACAACATATCGGTTTCGGTAAAGCCAGGACAGACCGCGTTGACCGTAATACCGTGTCGGGCCACCTCCAACGCTACCGATTTGGTAAAGCCGATGATGCCAGCTTTGGTGGCAGCATAGTTGGACTGTCCAATATTCCCGGCTAACGCCACAAACGAACTGATATTGACAATTTTGCCCTTGCGCCGCTCCAACATATGCGGCAAAACCTGACGAGTGCAGTTGAAAAGGCTACCCAGGTTAGTGCCAATTACCTCGTCCCAATTCTCGCGGCTCATATTTTTGAGGGTCTTGTCGCGGGTGATACCAGCATTATTCACCAAAATATCAATCTGTCCGAAGGTTTCGATGGTTTGCTTCACCATTGCGGTCACTTCATCAAATTTGGTCACGTCGGCCTTGACCACCAAAGCTTTAGGTCCAAGCTCCTGAATTTCTTTGGCTAACTGCCGGGCCGGGCCTTCGCTAGTCACATAATTCACCACGACATTCGCTCCGGTCTCGGCCAACTCCCTGGCTATCGCCAGGCCAATACCGCGCCCTGCTCCAGTCACAATGGCCGTCTGGCCGTCCAATCTTTTTTGCATAGCGTATTTTGACGCAAAATCTGCGTCTTCCTCCTTCCAACTACATTGTTCGGAATCACACGGAATCACACAAATTACCCAATAAAATCTATTTTCGTGCTAGTTGAAGTTTCTGACCTCAATTATAACATTACTAAATAAAATAGGCACTTCCGTCACGGAAGTGCCTAAAACTTATAGCATTTACCCCTTTTTATCCAGTTTTGGTTTGACCGGAGTTAATGGTGGCTGATTTTTGGTTGCCGAGGTTGCTACGTTACCAGGTGCGAAGTAACCATCTATATCCACCAGGAAGTCTATATTCGAGGTTACATAGACATTGAAACTGCCATCGCTGCCCAAGCCTACCGTAAACGAATTGGGTACTACCTGTCCAGCTACAAAGTTCAGGTTAGATACATTTGGCAAACTCGCCCCGCCTGGATAAAGCGTAGCATATCCAGCACTACCACCACCGTTAACCACAGTCGCATTACCCACTAGCGCAACTGCCCCGTTCGGCACGTTTACTCCCAAATAGCTCAGGTTGCGCCCTGAGTAATTGTGACTACCTGTGCTTAATGGACTGCCAGGATTATAGAAAGCGGGATTGCCAGACCGTGTATCTAGTAACCGGATTGGACTGGACATACTCCGATAAGTCAGACCCGCTCCATTACTGTCCGAGCTATCTGCACTGTAATAGCCTGTCACATCCACGATGAAATCAACGCTGGCCGTGCTGTAGATGTTAAGGCTACCATCACCACCGAGGCCCACTGTGAACGAGTTGGGTACCACCTGACCCGCCACGTAGTTGACATTCGAGACGTTGGGCCGCGACCCACCTTCAGGAAACAGCGTAACATAGCCCGGCTGGTTTGTCCCGTTTATTACAGTGGCGTTCCCCACCAAAGCCACCGCCCCACCTGGAATAGTGACACCTTGATAGCTAAGGTTGTGCATTAGCTTATTCAGGTTGTTGCCACCCGTTAACGGACTGCCAGGCGTGTAGTAGGCGGCATAGCCAGGGCGCGTATCCAGCAACCGAACGGGATTCGGCAAGGGGTGATAATACAAGCCGCCAGCACCAGGAGGGGCATAGTAGCCAGCAATATCCATCACTACATCAATGCCCGATGTGCTAAAGATGTTAAAGCTACCATCGCTGCCCAAACCAACCGTAAACGAATTTGGCACAACCTGACCCGCCACGTAGTTGACATTCGAGACCAGTGGTCTAGTCGCACCACCAGGATATAGGGTAACGAAGCCCGCCTGGTTTGTGCCGTTTACCGCAGTGGCATTGCCCACCAAAGCGACAGCATTAGCTGGAATATTAACACCCTGATAAGTCAGATTACGCCCATTGGTATTATGGCTAGAGCCACCGACTAGAGGTATGCCGGGCGTGTAGTAAGCAGCGTAACCAGGACGGGTATCCAACAACCGGATTGGAGTAGCCAAAGGATAATATTGCAAACCTGCGATGGCACTCACGGTCATACTAACATGGATTATTGCTGCGTTGTTAGGAGCAGAATTATCTACCAAGTACAAATCAGCGTTATAATTGCCAGTTGCAAGACTACCAGCACCCACACCGATACCTATTTGTAGAGGTGTACCTGCATTGACCGTTCCATTGACTTGGGTTGCTCCTGACCAGTTTGTCGGGCCAGAACCCCAGTCTGCGTACATCGTCCAGGCCACAGAACCTGTGCTATTAGTAAGGTTAATATATTGTAAGTCACTACTACCGCCCAAAGTTACGCTAAAATTAAGCTGGCTTACATTCACACTCAAGGTTTTGGACAAGGTAGCGCACGCTTCATTGGAATAGCCGGAAGTGCCAGACGAATTGTACGCTTGAACCCGATAACAATAGGTACTACCGGGCATCAGACCTGTATCTTGCTTACTGTTGGTGCTTGCGCTAACATCGGCTATTCGATTATATCCACCGCCATCAACCTTACGTTCAACATAATTGCCAGCGGCGTTGTTAGCATTATTAGTCCAACCCAGATTGATTTGAGTAGCTGAGGCCGTCGTTGCTGTCAAGCCAGATGGAGCGGTTGGTGTTGTCACTGGCGGCATACAGTTGATAGTTTTTGGTGAGTTAGGCAATTCCGGGTTAGTACCAGCGGAGTCGGTATTCAAAGCGTAAAAATGCAAAGTGTGGTTCGCATTGTTTTTAAGACCGTCTGGAACTGGAATTGAAAAACCGTGTAATCCATTATCGTGACTGACTTGCGTTTTAACGTCGTCACGATAAATATTAGCAGCGTAACGTCCTACACCTATCGAACCCTCATAAACATCAACATTAAGTGAAGTATTTGGAGCTTTCGGATCCCACGTCCAACCTACAAGGTTACTACAATCAGCCGAATTGACATCACCTTGCGGCAATATTTGTTGAGTTGTAGCGTTTGCCTCGTTAGAATAACCTGAATTTCCACTGGAATTGTAGGCTCGTACCCGGTAGTAATAATTGGTGTTTTGTGAAAGGCCGCTATCCTGATAGCTAGTAGCAGTGAGTTGAACAATCTGACCGTAAGAGCCAGAAGCACCCGTTTTGCGTTCAATGTAAAAACCATCGCCACCATTGCTGCTCCAGCTAAGGTTAACTTGCGAACTCGAAGCAGCCACAGCACTCAAATTTGAAGGAGGGTTTGGTGGTTGTGGTGGCGGTTGATGTTGTTGTGTACAAGGACTAGCACTTATCTTCCAAAGCCAAAAGCTTGGTGTTGGAGTACCTGGCAAAGCTTCCCATGGATCAGTTGAGAAATCACTGGTTGGACAAAACCCGAAGGGATCAACTACGCCATTTGAAGCATTTCTCACTCCAAAATGCAAATGTGGTCCTGTTGAACAGCTAGGCGAACCACCTGTATTATCAACCCATCCATCCGTTCCTATTTGAGCCGATTCATTTACGGAACTACCATCAGCAACACTTGGTTGACTTATTAAATGCTCATAATAAGTACGGTAATTCTGGAAGCTAGGGTGAATTATAGTAACATTGTAGCCACATCTTTGACTATAGCCGTGAGAGTAAACTTGTCCATTAGCGGCAGCAAGTACAGGCTTTGTAGGTAAAGCGAAATCAATGCCATCATGTCCCGAATACCACCGACAACTGCTACTATCTGTGGCTTGTTTACCTCTGTAAGGAACAAGCACACCATCGCTCTCATAGGTAGGGTACTGATGGTCAAAAAACGTGTTCACTCCGTGGTCTGCTGCATTATTATAATTTAATCCATCACAGGACTTATAACCTTCAGAAACAGCGTTCCCGTTTGGTATATCACTTTCACGAAAAGGGCGACTTAGAAAAGGTGCGACAAAAGTCACATCCGTAGGTTTGATTTCTTGAGCAAGTGGATCACCGAAAAGTTTTTTATATGTGTCATAAAACGACCCTACTCCCAGACCTACTTGCTTTTCCCACATTTTTTGGTCAGTTGTAGTGCCGAAAACCGACTGAACTGCAAAAGTACCTCGATTTGGGGCTAAACTTGTTTGAATAGAACTGTCTTTAAACACAACATCTTTGCTTTTAGAATAGGTAATCCACTTCTGATCAAGCATTTCGGTAGCAAGCTCAATTTGTGAAAGAAAACCTTGCTGTTCAGGCTTATCAAAACCTAGTGCAAAATCAATCGTGGTTTGAGAGATAGATGTGTTGGAAAGCAAACCGTTTTTCACTTCCAGAAGCACTAATACAACTCTAGGATTCACCCCTGATACCACGCTAGTATTAGCAATACTTCGAGCAGCCGTTTGCTGAACTGTCCCCAAGATTTCCACGTATGATTTTAATGGGCCAGGTTGCTTATCCAAGAACTGTTGAACCTGCTTTTCCACAAAACCTTCATCATTGCGAACACGTAAATCTGTAATAATCATATCACTTCCATTTGAGGCAGCAACAGCAGAGCTAGTACCTGAACTAAAGGCGGGAAGAAAAATTGACAGTATGACAGCTAAGACGAGCCAGCCACTTATGACTCTATGGTTATTGCTGTGCCAAAAGGCACGCAACTCTCGAGGCTTAATGAGGCCGTTCAGAAAGGCGGCCACGAAGCGCAAAAAGCCCGCGAACGTGAAGGCACGAAGCAGCCAAGTTGCCGGACGCGCAGAAGCTGGCCCTTGTGAAAGGGTGATTTTGAACATAAAAATACCTCCTCCAATGTTGATAGGAATTGCTGGTTGCCGCATAGCGAGAGTAAACAATATTTAATTTTAGACCCTTGACCCAATTGATGTTTTAGCTAACGAGTTTTGTTTCTTTTTAATATCATAACACAGCTGACACAATATTACAATCCTTTGAAGTGTGTAGCTTGAAAGTATATAACATAAGTATCTAGATACAAAGCCTGTTGTTTACAAGCAATAATAAAGCAAGTAAAAAGCAGATTCGCTTATGAACCACTTTCTTGATTTTATCAGGACAATAGGCAAAAGCAAGAGGTCTGAAGTTGTCAGAGCTTGTATTTTGGGCGATAATAGCTATCACTGCTCAGTTTTAGGCGTAGTAAGGTGAATAGGGTGAATAGGGTGAATAGATAGAAGATGAATAATAGTGGTAATAGTGACGGCACGAAGCACAAAAAGATAAATTACGTTTTTTGCAATGCCCTCAAAGATTTGAGGCGTAAAGCTGACTTGAAACAAATCAAACTGGCCGAAGCAGCGGGCGTGACTGAGATAGCCGTTTCCAGTTGGGAGCGCGGTCAGTACGCGCCAAACGAAGATAATTTGAAAAAGCTGATCGCAGTTTTTTTGAAACGTAGTGCTTTTACGGTTGGAAATGAAAAGCAGGAAGCTACCACGTTTTGGCAACAATCAGGCAGACCGGAAGCATTTGATACGTCTTGGTTCGACACTTTGCTGCACTCATCTATCGCAACTCCTGAAATTATTGCTGATAAGCCCGAAAGATTAGAAGATATACCAGTCGAACCAGCACCGGAAAACGACGCTACTTTAATCGAATCGGATATAGAGCCAGCAATTCTTAGGGTTGCCCAAGCTACACCAGTGCTGCCTATTGGTAAAACTAAAATACAGCGTGCCAAACGTTTGTCACCCATCTTTGTAGTTGTGGGTTTGCTGATAATAATCCTGGCAGGAGCAGGCTTATTTTTCTTAACAAATGGTGGCGGGAGCAAGCAAGCAAATCCCATCTTTATAAAATTACCCGGTTCAAGCCAACCTCAACAAATCGTATCACTGGGTCTTAATCTAAATGGGCAATATTTGGCAGTAGCTTCAGTTCAGCCGTCACTCCAAATCTGGAAATTAGACAAAGATTTTAGCCAATCGCGTTTAATCAAAGAACTTAAAGGTGCGTCCAAATATTATTTTGGCGTGCGTAACAATTTTGGGTTTAAAATGTTAGCAGCAGCCAGCAAAGATAATACTGTCAAAATATGGACGATTGAGGCCGACGGTCTGCCATCTGATACCCCAGCACTAAGTATCACTACTACAGCTAATCCCATCCGTTCGGTTAGTTTGAGCCGCGATAGTACCATGCTGGCAAGCTCTGGTAAAGACAACAGCATAGATTTGTGGGATGCTAAATCAGGCCAGCTATTCAAAAGCCTGCCCCACCAAAATAATATCGTCTGGAGAATTTTGTTTAGCCCAACTGATGTGAATTTGCTTGCCACCGCTGGAAGCGACCAAATCGTCAAATTATGGGACATCCAAACAGGTACTTTCAGACAATTACTAGGCCATAAAGCTGAAATTCACGCGCTGGTTTTTAGCGGTGACGGACAACTGCTGGCTACAGGCAGCGACGATGGAGCAATTATCGTGTGGAGCGTAACTACAGGTCAAAAACTGCACGAATTTATAGCTCATTCCAAAGAAGTGAATACACTAGATTTTAGCTCAGACCGTCAATTTTTAGCCAGTGGTGGGGCTGACGACTTGATCAAAATTTGGAGTATTCCTAATTACACCGTTGTGGCTACCGCTAACACCCAAAGCGAGGTTACTACCTTACAATTCTGCTATGAAGACCAGGCTTTGGTTTTCGGTACAGATTTGCCTGAAGGAGCAGTTAAGCTTTGGCATTGGGTCAATTGATACGTACTACTCTGCCCAACTCAATCGCTAATTTTGTGTTAAAATACGTTCACAAGATTAGCGATGGGTGGGTGCTTCGTATTATAAGCATTTAGGAAACTGGAAATAACAAACTTAATTAAATTTGAGGTTGGGGTAATTGCCAACTTGAGCCGTTTAGAGGGGACTTCGCAAAAATGAAATTGCTGGTAGTCGCCCCTTATTGCCCATTCCCGACCAATGGTGGGGGCGAGATTCGGGTCTATAATCAGCTACGTTTGCTGGCGGCTCGACACGAGGTCTTTCTGGCTTATCCTGATAATGTTTCAAGCAAAGCGGCAGCATTGAACGAAGCAAAAACGATTTGTCGCCAGCTTTTGCCTTTCCCTACTGTTCCAGACCGCTATGCAAATTGGGATTTGCGGCGGTGGCGGGCGTGGCGCAGTCTTTCGAGTTTGCGGCCCTTGATTATGCGCGATACTGTGCCGAACGTGACGCAAGCGGTTGACACAATCGTAACCAGGCTGGGTGGCACGCGGCCCGACGTGATACACCTACATCAATATCACGTGGCCGGGCTAGGGTTGGCCCTTAAAAAACGGCTAGGCGAGGATACGAAAATCTTGCTAGACGAGCATAATTTTGAGCCGGGGATTTGGACGCAGTTGGCCCGCGACGCACATCGGCCTGACCGTCGGCTGGTTTTTGGTTGGGAAGCCCGTAAGTTAAGACGCAGTTTGCGGCGGGTGTACCCTTTCCTGGACGCGGTAAGTGCCGTTAGCCAGGATGACAAAGAGGCATTGGAGCAACTTACCGGGCGCAGCAACATCGCTATAGTGCCAAATGGGGTGGATACTGCTTTTTTTAAACGTACCACGCCAACTGTACCCACCTCGGACGAGATTTTGTTTACTGGCACGCTCGGTTACGAACCGAACCTGGACGGGTTGCTATATTTCCTGAACGATATTTGGCCGCGTATCCAGGCCGAGCGTCCCCAAACCCGGTTGTTAATCGTGGGCCGCCACGCTCCACCTGCTATAACCGCCTGGCACAATGGTACGTCGGTGCAGGTAATCGGCCCGGTGCCAGATATGCGTCCCTACTACGAACGGGCGCGGGTGTTTATAGTGCCACTGCGGTGGGGCGGCGGCACGCGCCTGAAGGTGCTGGAAGCGTTGGCAATGCAAGTACCGATAGTTAGTACCACAGCCGGGGTAAGCGGCTTGAAGGTGACACTGGGAGACCATTATTTGTGTGGAGACACCCCCGAAAGTTTTGCCAATTTGACCCTGCGCCTGCTCGACATCAAAGGCCCGGCCCGCCATTTAGCCATCGCCGGACGCAAGCTGGTGGAAGCCCATTATGATTGGCAAGGTATCATAAAGACCGTAGAAAACCTTTATGCTTCCATCGCTTAAAAGGGGTTGACGAATTGTGGCAGGGCGTTTATACTACTATTATCAAAAAGAAGTCTCTGGCAGTTATTCAAGGCATTTATCCAAAAGAAAGCTTATCGGGCCTGACTAAAGTTGCTAACAAAGCGAAAATAAAGCAACTGCGTAACTACGGTACTTATACGATTGTGCTTTGATTTAGACCGAACGACACCAATTTATCAGCAAAAATATTGATGCCTGTTTGATTTGCCCGGTCTAAACCGCTTTTACATTTTGTTGCCACGTTGAAAGGTACACAAGCAATTATGTTAATAGTTAGAGCGCCTTTACGAATCAGTTTGGCAGGTGGTGGCACGGATCTGCCGGGCTACTATTCGCGTTTCGGCGGCGCAGTTCTTAGCACCAGCATCAACAAATACTTCTACGTACTTGTCACCGAAACTGGGGCAGGCTACACGCAGGTGATTTCGGCTGATTTACAAACCTTCTTTCACACTTCCAACTCACCAGAGCCAGATTATCCAGGCAAGCGCGACTTGAGCCTGCCTTCCACTATTTTTGACCATTTCGGCTATCATGGCGAAGAACAAATCTTTATCGCCAGCGAAGTACCACCCGGCACGGGACTTGGCTCAAGTAGTGCCGTTACCGTCGGTTTGATTAAAGCCATCAGCGTGGTGCGCCACGAGGAGATGAGCAAACAAGCCATCGCCGAACTCGCCAGCTATATTGAAATTGAAAAGTTGGGTGCGCCCATCGGCAAACAAGACCAGTATGCCTCGGCTTTCGGTGGGCTTAATCTGGTGCGCTTTGAGGCGGATAAGGTTACAGTCGTACCTCTCCAAATCAAACGCGCGACTTTCCAGAAACTCGAAAGCAGCCTGATGTTGTTTTACACTGGAGTTTCCCGTAAAGCTAATTCTATTTTATCCCAACAAAAAGCCAGCACTGACCAGGATGACCCCCAGGTACTGGCTTCGTTGCACGCCATCAAACAAGCCGCTTTGGATTTGCGTCACTTGCTAGAAAACGATGATGTGGACAGTTTGGGGGCGTTCCTGGACGAGAACTGGCAGCGCAAAAAGAAACTTTCCAAAGGCATCACCAATGAAACCATTGATGCCTGGTATAAGCTGGCCCGGCAAAACGGCGCACTAGGCGGAAAAATCGCTGGTGCAGGTGGTGGCGGCTTCCTGTTGCTATTTTGCCCCCAGGAAGCACAAGAATGTGTCAAGAAAACTCTAGCCCAGGCTGGGCTACGCTACATCGGAACGCGCTTTGAACAACAAGGCGTTCACGTGGTCTTGAACTCGCTAACCGAAACAACCTAAAATCAGCATCTGTAGGCGGCGCGTCCTTGCGCCCCTAATATCCGGGACAATTACCATTAGGGCGCGAGGTTGCACGCCTACAAGATTGAGATTGGCTGCAACACACTGTCGTCGTTGCTATATTACCGTTTCTTATAATTCGTTGTAATTGAAGTAGAAGCAAGGAGATACGCTTGATGAAGACCGTATTTATTGACCGGGACGGAGTGATTAACCAAAATCGTAGTGACCACGTGAAATGTTGGAGTGAGTTCGAGTTTATTCCGGCGGCAGTGCAGGCGATGGTGGACTTGAGCCAGAACGGTTTTCGGCTGGTAGTGGTAACAAATCAAGCTGTGATTAACCGGGGAATGGTATCGCGCGAAACAGTCGAGGAAATCAACGCTCGCATGATAGCTACAGTCGAACACCAGGGTGGTAACGTGGCCGCCTGCCTTTATTGCCCCCACCGCTCCGAAGAAAATTGCAACTGTCGTAAACCTCAGCCCGGTCTGTTTTATCAGGCCCGCCAAAAGTTCGGAGCGGGTCTAATCGGCGATTATCTGGTAGGAGACCACATCAACGACATCGAAGCCGGACGCAAAGCTGGTTGTCTCAGTGGTCTGGTTCTAACGGGCCGGGGCAGGCAAGCCTGGCGGGATATGCCTGACCACTTTCGGGCGAGTTTACCAGTCTGGTCAGATTTACAAGCGGCGGCGCGGTGGATTATGGCTTATGAGTCGACCAATCTGGTAGCCAACACCCCCTCTTTCCTCTTGCTCAACCAAACCCACAACCAAAACAGGGTTTATGAATGTGTTTAGAAAGAAGCGGGTATTTTCCACGGCCCGCAGGGTTGCGGAGCGAGGCTTCGTGCAGAATGACAATACTTGAGTAGTTATCAGGCTTTCAGAATAATTATAGACAAGCAAAAGGGCAAACCCATTAATCAGGCTTGCCCTTACCTTTTTGTTACTTCATATTTTAGTTTGCTGGCAAAGCTACCAGCGATTGCTACGGTTGCGGTCATTAGAGGAGTTAGAATTGCCATTACCACCCCGTTTGCCGAAACGTTGGCGCAACTTAGCTAAATTGACTATTGGCTCTTCCTCAACTGAATTTCCACGCCAATACTTGCCTTCAGCATTAACGTCACGACCCATAAACACTCGTAAAATAATAGGTAAAAGATAAATGATAGAGGCGACTACAGCCAGAATTTGGGCTACAATCCTAAAACCGGACGGGGCTTGCTGGTTGATAATCAGGGCTATCACTAGCAGCCCAAAACTTACAATCAAGTAGCCGATGCCAGCACTGAGGTTGTGGGCGCGTAGCCATTGCCCAAAGCCGCCGCCAGACCGACCCCGGCCACGTGGCGAAAGCGGTTTAGGTGCAGGTGGCATTACTCCGACTACCTTCTTTTTGGCCTCACGTTCGCGCTCGGAGGCAGTGGTCTCCGGCACAAAGTTCTCTAACTTGTCCAGCAGTTCGCGGATCTCTTGCTCGTACTTCTTCATACTTCTCACCACTTCCCGACGGCCTTATGTACTTCCCTTTGATGATACCCTTAGATATTTGCCCTGGCTCTATTTTAGACCACCCGCGCCCAAATGTAAATAGCTTTGCGATGCGGATTTGTCACCCTTCGACGGCATTTTGGATAACTTCAAGGCGTGCCAATTTACCATCAACATAGTATTCGACAGCTACCACGTCAATTCGGCAGGGCGGCCACTCGTCAGCAGCCAAACCCAAGTTGTGACTTTCAGCCTGCAAAAACGCTGCCACCAACGTTTGCAAGCGTGCTTGTTTACGGGCATTGACCGACTCTTCTGGTGAGCCGCTTTGGTTGCCTCGGCGGGTGCGTACCTCGATAAAAACGAGGCATTTATCGTGCCACGCCACTATATCCAGTTCGCCAATTCTGCACCGCCAGTTTGTAGCTATCACCCGGTAGCCTAGGTCAGTCAGATGGCTGACAGCCAGGTTTTCGCCTTGTTTGCCCAACTTTTGGCGGGCGGTGCGGGGGGCTTTTGGCTCAGGCATGGGCGGTCTCCTCAAAGGCCACCTCTTGAAACAGTTCAGGGGGCAAGGCTCGACAATAAGCTCGCCAGACCGGACGGTAACTATAACGATGCTCCGCACACGGGCCATTTTTGGTAAGTGCAGCGGAGTGAAGAGTCGTACCATAACCTTTGTGCGCTTCGAAACGATAGCCAGGATAGACGGCTTCAAGTTGGGTCAGTAGGCGGTCTCTAGTTACTTTAGCCACGATAGAGGCAGCGGCAATCGAAAGGGATATGGTATCACCTTTGATAATAGCACGTTGAGGCAGGGGTAATTCGGGTAATTTGAAGGCATCTAGCAGCAAAAAATCTGGCTGAATATCGGAAGGCAAATCAGCAATGGCTCGTTTCCAGGCCAGCCGATTAGCGACCCCTACTCCAGCTATATCTATAGCTAAGGCCGATACGATACCTACGCCGCAGTAAGCGTGAGCCGTGATTGTTTCAAAAAGGCTCTCGCGTCTGGAAGGGGTCAGTTGTTTACTATCGTTGACACCAGCAAAGAGATGGGTAAGTTCAAGCAGAGCCTGGGTTAATGGTTGGGCTGAATTAACCGGTAAAACCACTGCCCCGGCCACCAGTGGCCCGGCCCACGCGCCCCGCCCGGCTTCGTCAACCCCAACTACACAGCGATAGCCAGCTTGATAGAGAGCCAGTTCTTCGCTTAAATCGGGGTTGCTTTTTGCCATCTTAAATTTATATTTCGCGTTTTTCCTTGATACGAGCCGCTTTACCGCTCAAACCACGCAGATAATAAAGCTGGGCGCGACGTACTTTGCCCCGACGCATCACTTCGATTTTTTCAATACGCGGCGAATTTATCAAGAAGGTACGTTCCACACCGATACTGTTGCTGGCGATACGTCGTACTGTAAAGTTTTCGTTGATACCACCGTTGCGTCGGCGCATTACCACGCCTTCAAAAACCTGAATACGTTCTTTACTACCTTCTACCACCTTAACACCCACCCGCACCGTGTCGCCAACGCCAAATACTGGTATATCAGTACGTAACATAGGTTCGACGAGGTCGTTTATAATTTGAGTCACTCTCTTTTCCGTCCTTTCTGCCGTTCTGCCAACTTGAGGAGCAGGGCCGCAATTTATTTTTGTTTTCTTGCCATAAGCATAGACGAGTATTATAGCAATTTGAGCAGGCAGCGTCAAACGCGGTGCTAAGTCCAGTTCGCCGCCAAAAAAGGCATTTAGCTGATGCCATTAAAGTAACATTGGATTATGAATACTAGCAAAATAGCTCGGCTTTGGGAACATCTATCATTTCAGGTTAGGCGAGGTATAAATATTAAAATTTGCACCAGTAATATTGAGGAAGTCTTTGTCGTCTGAGGCAATATTTCTAATTCCCAACCTATCTGCTACAGCCAGTATATAAGCATCGCTCGATAACAAGGATAACTGGCTCATATAATTCTTGGTTTGCAACCAAAGAGTAGTTTTTGTGCCATCTTCGTCAACCAAATCCTCTGGCTCTATAAATTCTATGTTCATTGCTTGTATGCTATCCAGGCATCTTTGAAGCTCTGTGGGAATTCCAGCGGTAACAATGGCCTGTGTGTTGCTCTTATAAGCACTGCTCCAATCTCTAGTACCAAAGTGTGCTTCTAAACGTTTCTTGGTGATGACATGAAAACACTCGGTTAACACTATATGAGGTATATAAGCCTGGCACTGGCCCTGCCTTATAGCGCGTTCTAGACGCACAAGAAAAATCTGAGTGTCCCTTATCCTGCTTGATGGGTTAGTATTAGGGTACAATCTGTTGATAATAATATTTGAATCTAGTACAAGCAGAGCAGGTAAGGGAACATTTTGATCAACAAAATTAACTCTTGCGCCAGTTGATGTAGAGTTCGCCATTTTCGTCTCGTTCTAAATCTTCATCCATAATCTCACGCGGTACGTCGGCTAAAATGCTTGCTAATGCTTCTAAAGGGTCGCCTATTTGTTGTCGAAGAGCTTCGCGTTTCGGGCGTTCGGCCTCAAAGCGAGCTTGTAAACGTTCAAGCGGTGTCATATTTTTCTTGGCTAAAAGTTCCGCTAGTTGAGTTTGCACAGTTTGGTATTCCGCTTCAAGTTTTTCTATTTTATGACTCATTTGCTCTATAGTCTCTGCATACTTTTTAAGAGACTCTAATAGCGGATTAACCGCTAGTGCTAACTGATTATCCATTTCAGTTCCTCCCTCGTATAGCATCATAGCATAAATAGAAGCAGCCTACAATCTATTTTAGTTGAGATACAGAGCCTCTGAATATTTACGGGCAACGGGCTACAAATACAAAACCGCGAAAAAGAGCAGTCCGGCCAACGCCGCTATCAAAAGGCACTCGGTTAGAACCTGCCACAAACTTAGGGTGGGCTGATCAGTAAAAGGCGGTTCATTTTGATGAGCAACCACGAAACTGCGGATGAACGAGCCGGAAAAGATGGTGCAAACGAGACCACCGCAGCCCCCGATGATTCCACCCAAACCAATCGGTAAAATCGCGCTCCGCAATATGCCTCCGTAGTCGGGGCCGCCCAAACCGTCCCCTACTATGCTGGCAACCGTAATCGCCCCGAAATATGCCAATAGCGCAGTAGCTCCTGCCGCCAAACCACCGAGGCCGCCAGCCCAAAGCCAGCCGCGTTGAACCAGGTCTTCCCATTCCAGATCGAAAGTTTTGGCATTATCAGGCTGGGTAGGGTCAAGGGTGGTCGTTCGCAATCGCCACAAGTTCCCAAAAATGCGCCGCGCTACCAAATTGATAACCGCGCCCGTCGTCAACAACATCAAGCTGATTAAACCAGCGTTGAAAAAGGCTGCACCTATGTGACCCACCGTGGTAAACCGCAGTGGCAACGTTCCCAACGCCGCTACGATTGCTACGC
The DNA here is from genome assembly GCA_038207455.1 of Chloroflexia bacterium. Taxonomy (GTDB): domain Bacteria; phylum Chloroflexota; class Chloroflexia; order Chloroheliales; family Chloroheliaceae; genus JBBQZT01. The sequence goes on along the minus strand of JBBQZT010000031.1, from coordinate 29,363 downwards.
CGCCCATCGCTACCCAGGCCAGCCGCCGACAAAGCTTTTCAAGGTAGGGGGGCAACTGGTTTTTGACTAGCACTGCTACTCCAGCCGAAGTTTTGGCGGGCGTGTCAGGCGCGGTATCTGTCCACTCGAACTTCTGGCGGATGTCCGTCTTGAGTTGAGCCAGACTATCACGCGCCGCCAACGTTTGCTCATTGCTAACAGAGGTCTGACTGTAAGCCACCAGTTCGGTCAGGCGCGTGAGGCGTTCGATGTGAATCACGTGGTCGGAAAGCACAGGCGCGAGTAACCCTAGATGTTCAGTGGGGGTAGTCGAACTCTGCCGGGCCGGAAGTCCTTTGCGCTCAAAGAACTTGAGCATCTGGAAATAAAAGCGGATGATGGTTCGCCCGTCCTGGCTCATTTCGGTATAACTGTAGCCGCCCAGCGAAGCAGCCAGAGCCGCTTCCTGCAAAACCCGTTGCCGCCACCACCACCATATAACCAGACCAATGCCAAACAACAGCAGCACTACCACGCCCACGATACCCGCCTCTAGTAATAAACCAAAGCCCGCCCCGATTACGCCGAAAACTGCCGCCAGAATAGCTTGCAAACCGTCAAAAAGAGCGCGGGTCGCTCCAATGGTCAGATTGGGAATACCGTTGGTCAAATCACTCAAGAACCAGCGGGCCGGACTTTGGGTTTCGGGGGTGGCATCGAAGCTGGGCGTAGGGTCGAAAGGCACCCAACCGTAGTGGGGGAAATAAACTTCCACCCAGGCGTGAGCATTGCTGGCCCGCACCTCATAATAGCCCGTCACAATATTATAGTTACCGCTACTATAGCCGCCAACTAGCCGGGCCGGAATACCCAAAGCCCGCAGCATTACCGCTTCGCTACTGGCAAAAGTCTCGCAGATGCCGCGTTTGTCTTCAAACAGAAATTGCGCCACGCTATCAGTATTAGGCGGCTGTCGTCCAGGGTGCAAATCATACTGATAATGGCTACGCAAATATTCAGTTACCGCCGCCACCCGGTCATACTCGTTGGTAGAGTTCGGGGTAATAGTGAAGGCTAAATCCGTGATGCGCTGCGGAAAATCGCCCGGCAGTTGCTGATAAGTGCTGGCTAGACTTTTGGCAATCGGGTCGTCAGCCAGCAGGGGAGCGGCCCGCAGCAAAGTCGGGTTACGCTGTGGCACCTGGCTAACTACCGTATAGGTGCTACCAGCAGGCAGGGCTGCATCGGCACGTAACGAACCATATCTATCCAGGAAAACATGGTCACTAGGAAAATAAAGGTTGGTAGCTTCATAAGCACTAAAAATAAGGTTGGGCTGGTTTTTATCCAGAAAAAAAGTTTGAGTCAGGGTATCGCCAACAGTCGCGTTAGCCCGTGCGCTATCGGGGCGGGCCGGAACGATAATAGGCGAACTATTGGAGTCAGCAATGGGCCGCGCCTGGGGAAACGAGATGTCCCACCCGTGACCATTGTACTTGTCGAAAACCAGACCGCGCCAGTAGCTGTAAGCCGAACTTCGCACGTGCATCACAATTTCGTTGGAGAGCGTACCGCGATAACGCAAATCCAGGCTGGTGTTGAAACCAAAGTAATCGTCACCTTGCTTGCCCATGCCATCGTCTATCCCGCTGCCGATAAAGCGCACCACGGGCAAACCTGAACTGATAACCTCACCCTTAAAGCCGCTCGAATGGGGGATACGAATGTTGATTGGACTGAAAAGCGGACTGCCTTCGTAACGCGGCAGTAGCAGAAAGAAAAAAACTCCCACTACCAGCAGCAAAGGAGCTAACCAACGGGCGAAACGGCTGGTAGGAAACTTTTCCGAGGTCGCTGCAGTTTCAGCTTTAGAAGCGGGGACGGGTAGTTGGTAGTGGCGAACCAGCCAGCCACCCACCTGCGTCGTAGCTAACCTTTGAGCCAATCCTAACCAGCGTGTGGGTTTCGCCAAACGGCCAGCACGGGCGCGGCTGGAACGGTAGGCCAGAGGTGCGGGACGTTGACCGGGTGTATCCTTGAGGTAGGTATAGACCAGTAAGCCAAAAACGATGGCGGCGTAGCCAAACAGGAAAAAAATATAGCTAAAATCACGGCTGATACCCGCCGCCACGTATAAAATCAAGAAGCTATGGATAAGGGTGCTGTACAAATTGCGGCGCGAAACCAGGTCAAAGCTGGTGATAGCCTGGGCATATAGACCAAATTTGGCCTGGGGCAATTCTCCGCCAGCAAAAGCCGTCAATAAATCGGCGGCTAAATAAAGCAAATCTAAAATTAACAAACCTAGCAAAAAAAAGGTGCGAAAATGGTTGGGGTGGCGACGGTTGAGCCAGCTAAAAAGCTGACCCCAGGTGGAGATGACGGCTACACCGAGTACGCTGATGACCACGCCGCCACCAGCAGCCAGTGCCAGACCTAGATAACACCACTGCATTGCCAGCCAAACCACCAAACGCACCATAAAATCGTCTTCGGGTATCAGGAACGGATTGCGGCGACGACGATTCGGTGTGACGGCGGGAGTTTGAGCGGAAGATGGCGAAATTTCGTAGGCAGATGTTTCCAACCTGACAGGCGCAGCTACTTCGTTTGGAGCTATATCTTTAAGCACGGTTGTCTCTTTCTTAATAAAGTCAGGCATTAGCTACGTATATAGTGTGATCTGGTATATTATGGCACTCTTTTGATACAAGAGCAATAGCCCTAATGGGCGACCCGAATTGGCTTGTCTATCCATCTTTTTCGTAATATAATACCTACACAATCCGCAAATGGTAAATGGTGACGAGTGATTTGAATCGAATTTGGGTTAGAAATAATAATAGCCAGAAAGCAGAGGAAGACCAATGGACGCTCTTCGCAAAAGCATTTATACCTTGCCTGTCGAACAGACCCAGTGGAGCATAAACAGCCCCAGCACCACTATTTTCAATTGGGAATATGACAATGGACGGAGCAAGTTGCTCAACCTTTATGAAAAGGGCAAAAACCTCCAGTGGAACGCCAGTACCCGGCTGAATTGGGCGCAAGAGGTTGACCTGAATGACCCGTTTGGCAGCCCGGAAGAACTCAACGCTCTCTATGGTTCGCCCTGGTGGAACAAGATGGACGCAAAGAACAAGGGGGAATTGAAATACCATCAAGCCGCCTGGCAGTTTTCCCAATTTCTGCACGGCGAACAAGGTGCATTGATTTGTACCGCCAAGATCGTCCAGACCGTGCCGGATATAGACTCCAAATTTTACGCTTCGACTCAGGTGATTGACGAGGCCCGTCACGTCGAGGTTTATTCTCGTTATTTGCACGAGAAACTTGGGATGGCCTATCCAGTTAATCCCAACCTCAAGGCTCTACTGGACAATGTGATTTCGGATAACCGCTGGGACTTTACCTACTTAGGGATGCAAATCTTGATTGAGGGTCTGGCTCTGGCCGCTTTTAACGGTATCCGCGATTACGCCACTGAACCACTAGCCCAGACTCTCAACGCTTACGTGATGCAGGATGAAGCCCGTCACGTCGCTTTTGGTCGGCTGAGTTTGCGTGATTACTACCCGCAACTAAGCGATAAAGAGCGCGACGAGCGCGAGGAGTTTGTGGTAGAAGCCTGCTATCTTATGCGTGACCGCCTTTTGGGTGAAGAAATGTACCAGAACCTGGGCTTTAACGTGGCCGAAATTGTGGATTATATGGCGGACTCGGAGGGTTGGCGGAATTTCCGCAAGCTGCTTTTCAGCCGGATTGTACCTGCCATCAAGGACATTGGTTTGTGGGGGCCACGTATCCGCAAAGCTTTCGAGGATATGGGGATTATAGATTTCTCCTACCTTGACCCACAGGCTATGTCTGATGCGGACGAGATGGTGGCCCAACAGTTCGATGCCCAACGCCAGGCCGACATCCAGGAAGCTATCCTGGTTGGCGCGAACAATTAAGGCCAGCCTGATGGCTAACTGCGTTTCAGCAATCGTAATAATATCCAAAGAGGCGGTTAGACAATCAAATCTGGTCGCCTTTTTGAAATATGTGGTGCGATTTACTATTGCATAGAACAAAGTTTTGAATTATAATATCAAAAATTAGAAATTTAGCAAGAAAGCAACTGTATCGGCAAAAAATAACGAACAAGAACCTCTCAGGTCGGGTAGTAACAAAAATAAGCAGAAAGAAAAGGTAGGTAACTATGCCAAAACCGTTTTCTGTAGTCCCTGTGGGTTTGAGCCTGGACGATTGGCAACTAAGCGAACACGCCGAGCAACGCTTGCGCCATCGCCAGTTTACCGCTTGTGAAGTGGCCTTTGTACTACAATACGGTCACATCGAATATCGCACGGGAGTGCGTTTCTTTTTCCTGGGGGCCAAACAAATTCCAATTGAGCAACGCGACAACCAGTGGGTGCAGCGTTTAGTAGGTTCGGTGGTTTTGGTTAATAGCCTCGAACCAACTATTGTTACGATGTATCGCCACAAAGATGCTTTGCGGGTAATCAGGAAGAAACGCAAAGCTCGCGCTGCAGGTTGGTAGTTATTTTCTGGAATCTAAAAGGGCAACCCCATCAGGAGTTGCCCTTTTGTATTAGCTCTGTTTAAGCTTTGACAACACTGGGTTCGCGTTCGCCACCGTCAGCCAGTCCAGCCTCGGCAGGAGCAATCGCCACCAGTTCTTCGCCTTCAGGCAAAATACCATTTTTGTCTGGTTGCTGCGGCTTGTTACGACGGGTCAAACGACCTTTCGCCCCTTCTAACAGACTATACACAACAGGTACTACCACCAGTGTTAAAAGTGTGCTAGTCAGCAAACCACCGATAACCACCGTGCCGAGTTCCGCCGCGATAATCGAGCCTTCGCTAAAGCCCAAAGCTAGAGGTAGCAAAGCCAGGATAGTGGCAACCGCAGTCATCAAAATTGGCCGCGCCCGATTGCGTCCCGCCAAAATCAAAGCTTCGTCACGACCCATGCCTTGTTTGCGGAGTTGGTTCACCAGGTCTATCAAAACGATAGCATTAGTGACCACAATCCCAATTAGCATCAGTAGTCCAATCATAGCGGGCAGACCCAACGCCCGGTGCGTGACTACCAAACCGCCCAACGCCCCAATCAAAGCCAGTGGCAGACTGAACAGTATGGCGAACGGTTCGAGCAGACTCCCGAAGACCAGCACCATTATTATATAGACCAGAGCCACCGCAATCCCCATTGCCACCAGCAAACCGCTAAAGGCGTTGGACTGCTGTTGGGTCGCTCCACCCAAAGCGTAGGTGACACCAGTCGGTAACTGTAAGACCTTCAATTTGGTAGTTACATCACGGCTGACCCCGCCCGTATTGTCCGTAGTAATGTCGGCAGTAATATTAGCGGCCAGTTGTTGGTCAATGCGCGTCACCTGGACTGGTGACTGCACCACGCTGATGTCCGCCACCTGATCCAACGTGAGCGGGCCTAGCACTGGCAGCGTCTTTAAGTTTTTGATATATTCATCTACGCTCTGGCCCGCAATCGGGGTAGCCTGAATCACGATGTCACGTGGCTGCCCGTCCTGGAAGCGCACTGTCGAAACAGTTTGACCCTGTAATAAGTTACGCAGCTGCGCCCCAATCACCAGCGTGTTGGCTCGTCCACCCGATTTGGTCAGGTTAGGAGACACTACTATTTGGGGTACGACAGCCGATACGTCACTACGCAAATTTGCCAGATTCGGCACATCTTTAACCGCGCTCAATACCGCGTCGCTACCCTGACGTACCGCATCCGCGTTCGGGCCTTGCACGATGACAGACAGGCTTGAACCGCTAAAACCACCTGTAACTGCCACCGAAATACTACCACCCGCAGGCGTAACCGCTTTCATTTTTTGGCGCAGTTCGTTAGCTACGGCGTTTTCATCGGCTTTAGGGTCAAGTTTGACCAAAATGCTGCCATCGCCACCGCCATTGCCAAAGGCCCGTTGTGAACGCCCAAACAAACCGTTGTTGCTAATAGTAGTCTGACGTTGTGTGACCTGGGGTTGTCCAGCCAAAACTTGTTCGGCCTGTTCGGTCACTTTCAAAATAGTCGCCTGGTCGCTGCCGGGTGCAAGGGTGATGGTAGCTTGCAGAAATTTATCACCCGAATTCGCCAGGAAAGCCAGGGGAATGTTAGTGCCGATTGCCAGACCAATGCTGCCCACGAAAAGCAAGAAAGCAATCAGCAGGGTCAGGAAGCGGTGACCTAAACTCCATTTAAGGATAGGAGTATAGACTTTCTGGAGCGTCGTTTCTTTATGCTGTTTGCCGACGGATTTGGTGGTGATAAAAAAGCTGGCGAAAGTCGGGATGACAAGCAAGGCTACTACCAGCGAAGCTAACAGGGCAAAGGTCACGGTTAAGGCGAAAGGCACAAAGAACTGCCCCGTAATACCACCCACAAAAGCCAACGGCAGGAACACTGCTACCGTCGTAATAGTCGAACTGGTCACAGCAGTCGCCACTTCGCGTGTACCTTGCCGCACCGCTACTGGCACTGGGTCGCCATCCTGAACGTGGCGCACAATGTTTTCCAAAACTACAATTGCGTCATCAATCACGCGCCCGACTGCCACCGCCAGCCCACCCAAACTCATAATGTTAAGGGTAATGCCCTGCGAGTACAACAGGATAAAGGCTACCAATATTGAAGTCGGGATAGAAATAGCAGTTACCAGCGTGCTGCGTACACTCCGCAGGAAGAAGAAAATTACCAGCACGGCGAAAAGCGCACCCAACAAACCTTCGCGCACCAGACCGTCCACCGAGGATTTGACCTGGGGAGCCTGGTCGTAGATGTTGCTGATGTTGACATCGGGCAGTTGCTTTTGCAGTTCAGCCACCTTACTGTTTACGCCGTCCGACACCGTAATGGTGTTGCCGTTCTGGGCCTTATAAACCTGAATTACCACGCCGGGTTTGCCATCGGTGCGGCTGATACCGTTGGCGTTAGTAGTAATTTCCTGGACGTTCACCAAATCGCTCAACTTTTTGGGTGCAGCCGGAGCAGCCGCAGTCCCGCCAAAACCCCCCGAAGCCACAATCGGCAGATTTTTTATCTGCTCCAGGTCGCTAAAAGTGTAGGCGGTGCGTACTGGCACGTTCAGGCCGTTCACATTGGCCGCGCCGTCCGGGAAGCTGACGTTATTGTTTTTCAGGGCGTTGGTGATGTCGGTCACACTGAGGCCAGACGCGCTGATTTTGACCGGATCAAAGGTGAGTGTAATCAGCTTAACTGCGTCACCCACTACCTGAATGCTCGAAACTCCGCTCACTGTTGTCAGGGCGGGTTTAATCTGGTCGTTGGCGATACTGCCTAATTTTTGCAAAGCCGCATCGTCTTGTTGACCACTCTTGCTGTTGAGGCCGAGCGTAACAATAGCCTGACCACTGAAGTTGATAGTGCCGACATTGGGCTGCAAAGGACTACCGTTTAGACCGTTGGGAAGTTGCACGCTCCGCAAAGTAGTGTTGAGGTCGGTCACGATTTGCTTGATGTTAGTACCGTAGTCGAACTCGGCTATCACGAAGCTAAAGCTATCGTTGGAGATGGAGCGCAAGTTTTTGAGGCCGGAAACGCCGCTAATTTGAGCTTCCAGGGGTTTGCTGACTTGCTGGGCCACTTCGTCCGCCGACGCGCCTGGATATGCCGTTGAAACGGTGACATAAGGAAAATCTATATTGGGCAGCAACTCGCTTTGCAGCTGAGTGGCCGAGAAAATACCAAATGCCAGCACCAGCAACGTAATCAGCACCACCACGGCCCGACGTTTGAGCAAGCCGTTGATTATAGTTGTCATCTCTAAATACTTTCCTCTCTTTGCACGTGTACGACGTTGCCAGCCTTACAGCTTTGTAAAAAGTAGGCACGCTATATTGATGTAAACTTGTCTAATTGTGACCTTCGGCTCCGCAGGATTGCATTGCCTTGAAAAGAATGTCGAATGCCTGGGCTACTATCTTTAGCTCGGCCTCGTCCAAACGGTCTAACATAGCCCGCCGATGGTTGAGACTGCGCTGCCATAGCGACTCGCATAATTCGCGGCCTTCCTGAGTGAGGCTGACCATCACTACCCGGCGGTCTTCGGGGTCTTCCTCGCGTTGAACCAATCCGTGTTCTACCAGCCGATCTACCACCCCAGTGGCTGTCGAAATTTTCTTCTGCAAAATCTCGGCCAAATCACTCATCCGCATCCGGTTGCGCCAGTACAGCAGCATGGTGATTTTTAGCTGTGGTAGCGTCAAATCCATATTCAACCAATCGGGCATCAGGTCGCCCCTGGCCGCTTCAAATCTGGCTTTATCTCGTTCCAGAATGTATTGGATTATTTTTTCCCGTTCGTCACTTGCCATTTTCCCTATTTCCACTCAGCGTCAGTCTATGAAACTGCATAATTACTTTGGTCTAACCCAAATATTATAACGCACCCAATATTCGGTGTCAATGAGAGTATGTTTAGAAAGCGTAAAGAATTACCAAAGAATTAAGCTTGTAGAAGAAACGCCAGCAAAAATGCCGTATTTGTGCTATATTGTGAGACGTAAAATAATTATTGCTGCTTAACTTGGGCCTGGCTAAACGTAAGACTAAAACCTGAAAAACTGGTAAGCTAGAAAAACTGGTATGCGCTACGGGTTGGTTTCTGATATACATAGTAATTTGATGGCTCTAAACGCCGTGTTGCAAGCTTTGGAAGACAGTGGCCCTTTGGACGGCTTGATTTGTATGGGCGACATAGTGGGCTATGGGCCACAACCAAACGAAGTAGTCGAAAAGTTACGCACTTACCCGTTGCAAACAATTTTGGGCAATCACGATCTAGCGGTAATTGATAAATTAGACCTGGGTGATTTTAATCAGGATGCGGTTGATGCTAACGTCTGGACACGCTACCAACTAAACGAAGCCAACCGCGCATGGTTGGAAAGTCTGTGCCAGGGCGAACATTTAGGGACGTTGGCGCGGCTAAACGATAAGCTGACGTTGGCGCATGGTAGCCCCGTCGAACCGATCTGGCAATACCTGACCAGAGTGGTTGATGCCACTCTAAATTTTTCGCGCTTCGACACGCCGCTTTGCTTTATAGGTCATACTCACCTGCCGCGCATTTTTCGCCTACCTGCGATTGGTCCGTCCGAGACCGCAGAACAAAACAAAATCAAAAAGATTTTCGCGGGTAGGGAAAAACATCCTAAAGTGGAGATGCGTATTCCTGAAGACGGTTATGTGTTGGAAATTGGCGATGACCGGGTGCTACTCAATCCGGGTAGTGTGGGCCAACCCCGTGATGGAGATAGTCGGGCGGCTTATGCCCTTTTCGATGATGAAGCTATGACAGTTACCTTCGGGCGGGCCACTTATGATATTGGGGCGACGCAAGCCCTGATGAATGAATATAAGCTACCATCACGCCTGAGTTTGCGTCTGGATTATGGCCTTTAGCTGCTGTTTGAAATTTAATTTTTGGAGTTTAGCCAGATATGGATAAAAGCGTAGAAGAAGGGCCACGTGTAGCAATGGTGCTGGTGCCGCTCAAAGGCCGACCTTCTGATACCGAAGTGTTGCGTCAGGCTGCCTTGATTTGTAAACGTAACAAAGCAGTGCTGGTAGCCGTATATGTAATTGTAGTCAAACAACAACTGGCTCTGGACGCACCTATGGACGACGAGATGACCAGTGGAGAACAGGTGTTGGCCGAAGCTGCTGAGATTGCCTCTAAATATGGGGTATCCGTTGAAACCAGTATCTTACAGGCGCGTTCGGCAGGGGTGGCGATTGTAGAAGAAGCCGTCGAGCGCAACGCCGATATGATTATGATGGGTGTGACTTATCGAGACCGTTTTGGTGAGTTTAACATGGGTAAAACTGTGCCTTACGTGCTAAGAAATGCGCCCTGTCGGGTGTGGACATTCCGGGCTGAGTTGAAACAGAACGAAACTAGCCAGACCCAAAGCTGATTTTTGGAGGTTGGAAACAAAAAATGAATTTTGTGATTTTAGGCTGTGGCCGCGTCGGTAGCCGTATGGCAACGGTGCTAGACAAACAAGGTCACGCTGTGGCGATTATTGATATGAAACAAGACTCTTTCAAGCGGTTGCCGCTCGATTTCGGTGGTAGAACCGTGTTGGGAGTAGGGATTGACGAAGACGTATTACGTAGCGCGGGCATCGAAAACGCCGATGTTTTTGCGGCGGTCACAAACGGTGACAATACCAACATTATGGCTTCTCAAATCGCCAAAGAACTATATAGCGTGCCACGTGTGATTGCCCGCATTTATGACCCGGTGCGCGAAGAGTCCTATCAAACGCTGGGCCTGGAAACGATCTGCCCTACTACCCTAATCAGCAATCAAATTATTGCGGGTGCGCTATCGGGCAATCAAGTCTCCGACAAACCGGGCGTTTAAGCTTAACGAGTATTAGGGGGAATTAGCCGTGTACGTATTGATTGCAGGGGGTGGCAAGGTAGGTCGCAATTTAACCGAGTTGTTGGTTAAAAAAGGCCACGAAGTTTTGTTGATTGAGCGCAACAACGCCAAAGTACAGCAATACACCGAACAATTGGGCGGCGTAGTGGTACAGGGTGATGCCTGCGAAGTTTCGGTGTTGGCCGATGCGGGAGTGGGTCGGGCCGACGTGGTAATTGCCGTGACTGGCGACGACGAAGATAATCTGGTGATTTGTCAGCTTGCCAAGAAAAAATTTAACGTAGATCGCGCTATTGCCAGGGTTAACAACCCTAAAAACGAGCGCATTTTCAAACATTTGGGTATTGATGCGACGGTCAACCCTACTAACACTTTGGTAGAGCTAATTGAGCAAGAAATTCCGTCGCATTCGCTGTGGCATTTGATGAACCTGCACGACTCGGATTTACAGTTGGTAGATATTGTGATTAACCAGAACTCTCCAGCCTTTAACCGTTCGCTCAACACCCTAAATTTACCTGCTGGAACTTCGGTGGTGCTGGTAGTACGCGGTGGCAAATCGCAGGTGGCCTCGCCCGATTTAGTATTGAAAAATCGAGATGAACTGATTGTTCTCGCTCCTCATACTGGGGCTGCCGAGGTCCGACGCACTCTGCTAGGGCAGGAAGAAGCCTAGCGTTGCCTATGCGAACGCTGGTTAGCTATCTGAATGAGCGCAGCCCCCAGGAACTGCGGCTGATTGCCGAACGCTGGCAGGCTAACCAGTCGGAGCATTTGTACCCCGGCCAAACCTTCGAGTTGTCGCAGGAAATGAGCAGCGAGTTTTTGCAGCGACGATTGTTAGAAAAGTTAGGGCCGTCCGAGCTACAGGTGCTAGGATTTTTTATCACCCAGCCCAACTATACTGGCAGCAAAGCCGAACTAATTATCGGCTTGAACTTAACCGAAGTTGCAGCCGCCGCCCAAATTACCTTGTTATCCCAAACTGGTTTAATTTTCCCCGACAAGCTTAGAGATGCCACTGCGCCCACGATTTCTGTCCCCAAAGTGTGGGGCAACACTCGCTTTCGGGCCGAACTTGCCCCTGGCAAAAGCGTGCTGGTCTTCCCGCGTGAGCTTGCCAAACCTCTCCGCCGCTTGATGGGCGAAAAACTGACACCAGATACCTCCAAAACAAAGTTAAAACCTTCACAATTACCCTTGCGCCAACTGTTAGAGGGGCTAGAGCCGGAAGAAGTCGAAAGCCAGGCCGAAACCTGGGGTTTGGTAGCCATGCTTGGTTCGCACGACATCAAAGAGATTGCGGACGAACTGGCCCGCGTGTTGGCCGAACAGGAAATGCAAAACCGCATTATAGGTCAGCTTGACCTGGAGGCTCAACGCCTTTTTTTTCGGCTGCGCGAAAAGAATACCACTATTTCCGCTCTCTTGAACGAATATGTTAGCTTAACACGGCTGGGCCGAAGTTTGCGCCCTCTGACCGAACGCTTGCTGGTCTGGGAAGCCTTTGAAAACGACCAAAGTGTAGTTTTTGTGCCAGCAGAAATCCGCCAGCCCCATCTTTCTGCTAGAGCGCGCACCGAAGTGGCTTTGCAAAGCGTGACCGAACCCACGCAAGGCATTACACCCTACCCATCTTACGCCCTGGCCTGGGACGCGCTGACCTTCCTTAATTATATGGGCCAGAACGAAGTGGTTTTGACTTCGCAACATTATATTCCCAAACGCCACGTAGCAAAGATTATCAAACTGTTGTGGCAGCCGGAACGAGCCGACAGCGAAGACCGCTACAATTTTTTGCAAAATTTATGTGAACGCCAGCAGCTATATCTAAAAGACGATGACCAACGCGTGTTGCCAGCTTCAGCAGGACTAAACGAGTGGCTCAAGCTGGATTTTTATGCCCAAATGCGAATTTTATTTGAAGATTGGCTGGAGCGTCCCAGCTACTCCGGCCCTGTTCAATATCCTTATTATTACAATGCGCGGCAGGTGATTATTAAGGCCAACCAGAGTATGTTAGGCTGGCTGCGCCAATGTCAAGCTGAAGTCTGGTTCAGCCTGGACTCTTTGTTGAACAAAATACAGCTGGAAGACCCTTTCTTTATTTTCAGTCGGCGCGACCTGGTCAATCGTTTTGGCCTCAAGCAAGTCGAAGAAATGACCCGCCAGTGGAATAAAGTTGAAGCGGAAATTATCAGCAAAACTTTTGGTTCAGTTTTTGAGTGGTTGGGTATTGTCCAAATTAGCCGTGACGCACTCAATCATGTCGAAGCGTTCAGGCTAACCGATTTTGGCGCGGAAATGGTGGGACAGCCTGCTGCTCCGGTTCAAACCGTGCCAGTGGTAGCAAAGCCGCTCCTGGTGCAGCCTAATTTTGAGGTGTTGTTGCTCTCGCCCCAGGTCGAAACTCTGTGGACGCTACTCAAATTTAGTTTCCAACGCAAACTAGACCTGGTGAGTATTTTCGCCATAGACCGCCTCTCGGTTTTGCGTGGTCTGGAACTAGGTTTCACCACCACCGCGATGTTGGAGTGGCTAACGGCCAACAACCCGCAGTCGCTCCCTCAAAATATCCAGGTTTCAGTACGCGATTGGGGTAAAGATTTCAAGCGCGTGACCGTCGAGCAAACAGTGTTGGTGGAAACCGAAGACCCCAAAGTTTTGGACGAACTGATGCAATCCAAAAAGTACGCCGAATACTTTGTGCGTCGCCTCTCTCCCACAGCCGCCATCGTAAAACTTCCTACCAGCCAGACCTCTATCTATGGCGTAGCTCCGCGCACCGACCCTCTCAAAACCTTCCGCAGTCTGCTCAAAGCCGGGGGCTTCTTCGCAAGATAAGTTGGCTTTTAATAAAGAAAACCCACTTCGCTTCTCGCGTCCCCAGCCGGGGTGACAATAGTGCAGGTTTTTTACTCCCCGCCATCAACTGGCTGCATCGGTGAAAATAGGCTAAGGCTTTATCAAAATGCGCCCGCGCACCCCGCCCTTGAGGATTTGGGCCACCACGTCCGGTATTTCATCCAAACTCGCTTCCCGTTCCACAATGCTGTCAATATTTTTGGGTTTAAGTTTTTCGGCAATTCGTTCCCACAAATCGAGTCTTAAAGCCATCGGGCAGGTAGCCGAGTCAATGCCCAACAAGCTAACGCCGCGCAAAATAAAAGGATAGACCGTCGTATTGAGGGCGTTGCCACCCGTCAGACCGATAGCGGCAATCGCCCCATTGGTTTTAGTGGTACGCACCAGATAGGCCAATGTGCTGCCGCCTACCGAGTCAACAGAGCCAGCCCATCGTTCTTTTTCCATCGGTCTATTACTTTCGGCTCCCACTTCGGCCCGGCTCAAAATTTCCGACGCGCCCAAATCCCGTAAATATTGATGCTCCGACTCCTTACCAGTGCTGGCCGTCACCGTGTAACCAGCCCCTGCCATCATCGCCACCGCCATACTGCCCACTCCGCCCGTCGCACCCGTAACCAGCACCGGGCCGCTTTCCGGCGTGAGACCGTTTACTTCTAAGCGGTGCAAAGCCAATGCCGCCGTAAAACCCGCCGTTCCCAATATCATCGCCTCGCGGCTATTGAGGCCACGCGGCATCGGCACCACCCAGGCCGCCGGAACGCGGGCATACTGGCTGAAACCGCCGTGATGTGCCACCCCCAAATTGTAGCTAGTTACAATTACTTCGTCGCCCGCCCTGAACCTCCCATCTTCCGACTCCACTACTGTTCCGGCCAAATCTACCCCCGGCACGAGCGGATACTTACGGGCCACCGCACCATTTGGCAGCGTAGCCAGCCCATCCTTATAGTTGACCCCCGAATAAGCCACTTTTATCAAAACCTCGCCCGTTGGTAAATCGTCTAGCGTCAAATCTTTGAGGCCAGTCTCGAAACTGCTTTCGGTTTTATTGACTACAAAAGCCCGAAACGGTGCAATAGTCGCCATTGATTATGCTCTCTTTCTTTGATTGAATAGTCATTCCTACCCCTCATATTTCTTTACTGCTTTTTTTTTGCGTTTCGTAGGTTTACCCCATGTACGTACCACCGCACTAGCATTGGGTTTGCCGAAAGGATAAACTACATAATCTTCCGGGTCGTTCGGGTCATCATCACCACAGCGAAGGTTGATATACTTAGCCGGATGCGGCGAAGCTCCTTCTATCCACACCCCGCTTTCCAGATGCAACATTTCCAAAATTTTGAACTCCGCCGTTACTAATCGTTCAATTTCATCATCAATCTCAGCCAACATTTCCTGTGGCAGTGGTTTGACAGACATTTGGATGCCCAGTTCTCGCATTTTGAGCGAAAAAGCATCCTGATTGCGATGGGCCTGGGCAAGATATTCGATATTGTTTCGACGAATTTCCGCGTCTTGCGTAATCCCCATCAACTTTTTCCACTCGCTCATATGGGGTCGCAGTTCGTCTTTAGTCATATTTACTCCGGTATTTGTGGGACATTGCTCCGCCAATGGACGGTTCTAGTCTTCTGTGGAACATTGCGCGGGTACCCCCTGAGTGTGGTTGCCGTCAATGGACTTCGGCTGACGGAGCAGCTGCGCGTCCTACAAATATCATTGCTTCTTCAATGGATACTTAAACCAGCCGACCTGCCCAAAATCTCGCCCAACCGGGCCAACGGAAAAGCCAGACCCCTTGCCGCAATATGCCCGTCGGGGCGGATAATATAGAGCGCACCTGGCAACGCTGCGTAAGTCTGAGCTATTTCACCCGTTGAGTCCCACAGAAATTGGATTAACGGTAGCTGGCTATCATCGCTACAAACCTCTTTACTTATAATATACGCCTTAATCGGCAGAGCGGGTGCGGCTTGCAAGGCGCTTGCCAACTCGACGGCGTGGGTAGCTCCAAAATATAATAACACAAACTCTCGGCCCAATAAATCCAACAAGCGCAACCGGGCTTGCAGATCGTGGGGCGCAGCGTAATGGGCATCCGGCGCGACACTTCCCACCAGCGGCCCTTGCCGGAACTTTTGGACGGCTCGTAACAACTGACCTGATTTTAACAAGTGGGCTATGGGCGGCAAATGCAAACTTTTATCCAGCAGAGGCGACTGCCTATAAATACAGGGTGACGATAATCTGCCGCTATTGACCAGCTTCCGCAAGCCCTTGAACCGCACGCTGCCCCGCAAAATCGCGTTCCGCAGCCACAAGCGGGCCTTTGTATGCGGCGTGATAAAGGCCATCGAGCCATCGGTGATATGCAAATTTTCCAGCGCGGCGGCGTGGCGTTCGGTTTCGTAAGTGTCCAAAAGCGCAGCCGGAGCCTGGTTGTTCAGCACCAACGCCAGCTTCCAAAGCAAATTATTCGCATCTTGCACTCCGCTATTCATCCCCCGCGCCCCGAACGGCGACATAATATGGGCCGCGTCCCCCAACAGAAAAACCCGCCCCTGCCGGAACTTTTGGGCGTGACGCTGATGAAAAGTGTAGATACTTTGCCAGACAATTTCGTAAGGCCGCTCGCCAATCACGTCACGGATACGCCTATCCAACCGCGCGGGTTGGCATTCTGCTTCGATGTCAATATTCGGGCCGAGTTGCCAGTCAATCCGCCACACTCCGTCCGGTTGTGGATGCAACAAGGCCGACTTGCCCCGGTTAAAGGTCGGGTCAAACCAAAACCAGCGTTCGGCGGGAAAATCCAGGGCGGCCCGTACATCGGCAATCAAAAAGCGGTCATGATAAGTCTTGCCCACAAAATCTAAATTGAGCAGACATCGCACCTGGCTTCGCGCTCCGTCCGCCGCCAACACATAATCGGTCTCAACTATACGCATCCCGTTGGGCGTTTCCACCGTTAGCTCTACCGTGTCGGCTTTTTGGTTGAGGCCCACCACTCTATGTCGCCAGCGTAAATCACACAAGCTTTGCTGCCCCAACGCTTCGACCAAAAATTGCTCGACGTAATATTGCGGCAAATTGATAAACGGCGGGAATTTCTCATCGCTGCCCGGAAAACGTATCTGGAAAAGTTCGCGTTGCCCCAGGAAAACCCGACCCACCGTCCAGGTCACGCCTTTTGCCAGCATCGGCCCGACTACGCCCAACCGCTCAAAAATCTGCAAGGTATGGCGTTGCACACAAATTGACCGCGAACCATCGCTCAACTTATCATCATCGTCCAAAATTACGCTGGCAATACCATGGCGGGCCAGACCCAACCCCAAAGTCAGACCAACCGGACCCGCCCCCACAATCGCCACCCTCACCCGTTGCTTTGCCGCCGCTCCCACTCCCTGATTGATTTCCAGCGTCTGATACATCTTGTATCCTCAAAGGTTGTCAATTCTTCTCCCTCTAATCTTAGCAGAAGCTTCCATTCCCTACAAGACCAGGGCGATTGCAAACCTTTTTGAGAACTTAACACGAACACAACTAAAATTACTTGCTAATTCGTTAGCACCTATGTTACTCTTATAGAAATTCGCTATAGGTTGTATCAAAATAACCTTTATCTCAAGAATCCCTATTCATAACGTTTTTCTGTGTGGCTATCAAGGAGGATTGCACAAAGGATGACGCTTCTACCTTTTGAATGGCAGGTGGCAACCTCGGTACTGGCGCAAGCCGACAAAGGTTTTGACTTGCTCACTTTTTTGCGTAATGTTATCAACGGCCTGACCTTTGGCAGCATCTACGCCCTGGTCGCGCTCGGTATCGTGCTAATCTATAAATCTTCGGACGTAGTAAACTTCGGACACGGCCAGATGGCTATGTTCGCGGCCTTTATCTGCTTCGCCTTGTTCAACGCCCTGCTTCCGGCCCGATCTGGCCGC
The DNA here is from genome assembly GCA_038207455.1 of Chloroflexia bacterium. GTDB lineage: Bacteria > Chloroflexota > Chloroflexia > Chloroheliales > Chloroheliaceae > JBBQZT01. The sequence goes on along the minus strand of JBBQZT010000031.1, from coordinate 12,112 downwards.
GAACCCCTGCCCGATACCGTTACCCTCGGTACTTTTTTGTTGGCTCTGCTCGGCACGCTTATTTTTGCCGGAGCGATGGGGCTGGTTATCGAGCGCGGCTTGTTACGCCCGCTCCAACGCGCCCCGGTGCTAAGTCAGGTAATGGTTACAATCGGCCTGGGCGTGCTGCTTTATGGGGTCGCCAGCCTGATCTGGAAGGCTGACCTCAAAAAGTTTCCGCAAGCCGATTTTGTTTCCGGCCCGCCCCTTTTTAGTCTCGGCTCTGGGACGGGTGCCATCCCCGTCAGCCGCGAAGTCGCTACCGCTCTGGGTATCGGCGTGGTGGTCTCGCTGGCCCTTTTCTTGTTTTTTAAGTTCACTCTGCTTGGCACAGGCATTCGGGCAATGGCTCAAAACCCCACCGCCGCCCGCTTAATGGGGGTCAATGTCGGCCTCTTAACCGGTCTCACCTGGATGCTGGCGATTATGCTGGCGGCAGTCGCCGGAATATTGGCTGCTCCCAAAATCTCGCTCAGTCCCAATATGATGGACGATGTGGCGGTCAAGGCGTTCGCGGCAGCTGTGTTGGGCGGCATCACCAGTTTGCCCGGCGCAATCGTGGGCGGTTTGCTCATCGGCATTATCAGCAATCTGGTAGATTTTTACTTGCCCGGCTTTAGCGAAATGGCTTCTTTTATTATAATCGTCGCCATCCTGACTATCCGGCCCAACGGTTTACTTGGCAAAGTAGTGCGGAAGAAGGTTTAAGCAATGCGAAGTTTCCTGGACAAATTAGCTTCCGTCACTCGCCCGCCCTATGTGCGCTGGCCTTTACTGCTGGTGTTCGCCGTGACCTTGCCCTGGACAATTTTGATAATCCCTATCTACGGCGCGAACGACTTTACCTACTCCCAACTCAACACCTGGCTAATTTTGAGCGTGGTTGCCATCGGCCTGAACCTGCTAACGGGCTTGACTGGTATGATTTCGCTTGGTCACTCCGCCGTTTTTGCCGTCGGTGCGTTCGGCACGGGCTACTTTGTCAGCAAATTACAACTTCCCTTCGTAGCTGCTATAATTTTAGCTGCAATTCTGGCCGGAATCTTAGGTCTGATTTTGGGTTTGCCCGCCCTCCGCTTGAGCGGCCCTTATCTGGCCGTCGCCACCTTCGTCTTTGCTGTCGCCGTCCCTCAGCTACTTTTCACCGATCAGGTCAACTCGATTTTCTCTGACCCCAATGATGTCACCACCACCCCCGGTGTTTTCAAAGTCGCCAAACAAACTTTGCCCGGTCTGGATGCCCGCAGCGACTTGGGCCGCTATTATATGTTCCTGATTATTGCCGCCGTCATGATACTGCTGGCGATGGGTTTGTGGCGCAGTCGCACCGGACGGGCGTTTCGAGCCATTCGGGACAGCGAAACGGCGGCCCAGGCGATGGGCATCAATATCGCCCGTTACAAGGTGCTGGCCTTTATCATCAGTTCGATGTTTGCTGGCGTGGCTGGTTCGATGTATATGGCCCAACTCGGCCAGCTTGATGCTCACAACCTGGAATTTAGCGCAATCGAGTCTATCTTGTTCCTGACCGCCATCATTTTGGGTGGTCTTGGCTCAATTTGGGGTTCAATCCTGGGCGTGGCTATCCTGACCGCTTTGCCCAACGTTACCTCGGCCCTGAATCAGTTTTTCAGCGATACTTTTGGCTACAAAATCGAAAATTTTGAGTCCATCTTTTACGGTCTAATTATCATTTTGTGCGTTTTCTATATGCCTAACGGTCTAGTAGGAGCGTTCAAAAGTTTGGTGGCTCGTTTGCGGGGCGTGCCAGTTGAGAAAGCCAGTTCCGAAATGCGGCCCGATAAAGCCGCCCTGCCAGCCGAAAACGATTTGCCCATCGGGGACGAAATCCTGGCCCAACCCGGCAAAGGAGCGTAAAATATGACCGCAAACCTGTTGGAAATTGAAAATCTGGAAATTAGCTTCGGCGGTCTCAAGGCGGTCAGCGATTTTAGTATGGCGGTCAGACCAGGTGAAATCGTGGGCCTGATTGGGCCGAACGGGGCGGGCAAAACCACTGTCTTTAACTGTATCAGCCGCTTCTACCGCCCCAACAAAGGCCGTATCGTTTTCGACGGTGTGGACTTGACCCACAAAGGCGCGGACAATGTGGTGGCGCGGGGAATCGCCCGTACTTTCCAGAACGTCGAACTTTTCAAAACTATGACCGTGATGGAAAACTTACTGATTGGTCAGCATACCCGAATGCGCCAGACCGTATTTGAAGATGCCTTGTCATTACCCGGCAGCCGCAAATCTGACCGCAAGGCTAACGTCCACGCCCAGGAAATTTTGACCGCTCTCGGCATCGAAAGTTACGCTTCCAAAATTGTGGCTAATCTGCCCTTTGGGGTGCAGAAAATGGTGGAGATGGCCCGCGCCCTGGTCTCGCAGCCCAAACTCATTTTGCTAGACGAACCCGCCGCTGGCTCTAACCCCCACGAAACCTATAAGCTGACCGCCACTATTAAATATGTGCGTGACCATTTCGGCCTGACCGTGCTACTGGTCGAACACGATATGTCCCTGGTGATGGACATCTGCGAACGGATTTACGTGCTGGACTTTGGCAGAAAAATCGCCGAAGGTCTGCCCGCCGAAATCCAGAACAATCCCGCCGTCATCGAAGCTTATTTGGGCAGCCAGCAGGAGGTTTTGGACTAACTATGCTCAAACTCACCGATGTTCACACTTACTATGGCCGTATTCACGCCCTCAAAGGGGTGACAATGGAAGTGCCGGAAGGTTCAATCGTCACGCTGTTGGGAGCGAATGGAGCGGGCAAAACCACCCTGCTACGGACTATTTCGGGTCTCAACCAGGCGACTCAGGGCAATATCGAATACAACGGGCAGCGTATCGAAAAACTGCCGCCCCAGCGTATCGTGCAGCACGGTATTGCCCAGTCGCCCGAAGGCCGTCAGGTTTTCACCGATTTAACCGTAATGGAAAATCTGAAAATGGGGACGTTTGCTTGCAAAGACAAAAGCCAGTCCAAAAACGACCTGGAACGTATTTTTGGCTATTTCCCGCGTCTGCAACAGCGCATCAACCAGCCCGCCGGAACGCTTTCGGGCGGCGAACAACAGATGCTGGCGATTGGTCGCGCCCTGATGTCCAGACCCCACATCTTGCTGCTGGACGAACCCTCGCTTGGTCTCGCGCCACTGCTGGTCAAGGAGATTTTCCGCATCATCCAGGAAATCAACCAACAAGGCGTGACCGTCTTGCTGGTGGAGCAGAACGCTTATCAAGCCTTGCACATTGCCCATTACGGTTACGTCCTGGAAACTGGCAAAATCGTTTTGAGCGGGAGCGGCGACGAACTCCGCCACAACGATGAGGTACGCCATTCGTATCTTGGCAGATGAAATGTTTGAATTGTAACTATTCAGCCTTGTATTGTCTTTTGTGGGAGGCTGAATAGTTACCTCGAATTTATTTTTACGCCACTATGTTTGTCATTCCGAACGAAGGCTCTGCGTAGTGAGGAAACCCTAACCCGGTTTTCAAATGAGGGAGGCCTCACTACGTTCGGAATGACAATTCCTGGTTGAATAGTTACAAGAAGATTAGTATTTAGCTGTTTACTGTCTGCTTTATTGTTCTCAGAGAGGAGAGACTTTTAATGAAACAAAGCTTGTTTCTACGTTGGGGAGGCTTGACCGCACTCCTCAGTCTGCTGCTAGTCTTGATGGCAGCTTGTGGCGAAACCGCTACCCCGGCCACTACCACGCAGGCCGCCACCACCTCGGCTGCGGCTATGACCACCAGTGCGGCAGCCATGACTTCGGCTGTGGCTATGACCACCAGTGCCGCTGCGATGACTACCAGTGCCGCCGCTGCCGCCACTACTGCCGGGAGTGTCCAGACCGTTGCCCCCGTCGCTGGAGGTAACAAAACGGGTGTAACTGACACCGAAATTAAAGTTGGTAGCTGGGGGCCACAATCCGGCACTGCTGCCGCCTATGGTGTAGAAGACCGGACTGTAGATGCTTACTTCAAAATGATAAACGACCAGGGTGGCATCAACGGACGTAAAATCAAGTTTATCTACGAAGACGACCAGTACCAGGCTGCCAAAACCGCTCCACTCGTCAAGAAAATGGTGGAGCAGGACGGGGTTTTCTCGTTCGTGGCCTGTATCGGTACCGCGCCCAATCTGGCTGTCAAAGACTACCTGACCGAAAAAGGTGTACCCAATATCGCCTTCTCGACGGGCGCAGCCGCCTTGCTGATACCACCGCAAAAGATGGCTTTCGGTTTGCTAACCAACTACACCTTTGAGGCCACCGTCTTTGCACAATACGCCGCCGATACCCTGGGAGCCAAGAAGGTAGCTGTCCTCTACCAGAACGACGGTTTTGGCAAAGAAGGTCAGCAAGCTTTTAGCAAGGTCTCCAAAGCCAAAGGGCTGGAAGTGGTAGCCGAAGTCTCTTACGAAAACGGCTCAACTGACCTCAGTTCACAGGCTCTCAAGTTGCAGCAGTCGGGCGCGGATACCGTCTTTTTCGCCGCCGTGCCTGGCCCTGGCTCGGCCACTCTCAAAGAGATGGACAAGCTTAACTACAAGCCCAAAATTATGCTGACCTTCGTGCTAAACGACCCACAACTATTCGCGTCGGCGGGCAAAGCAGCTGATGGAGTCTATACTTCGTCTTTCACGCCTGTACTGAATAACAGCGACGACCCTAAAGTAGCCGAATATCTGGCCTTTATGAAGAAATATCTGCCAAACGAACTGCCCGGCAACTTTTCGGCCTGGGGTTACGTAGGAGCGCAAATCTTCATAGAGGGTCTGAAACGGGCCGGAAAAGACCTCAGCCGTGAAAACTTTGTCAACGCTGTCGAGTCTATCACTGACTGGAAGGGCAGTCTCGCCGCCAACATCAGTTACGGCCCGAACAACCGCTCCCCCCAAAACAGCATCTTCATCCTTCAGTACAAGGATAGCAAGTTTACCAAATTGACCGACCTGCTTTCCGCCAAACTCTAAAAGTGTGTTTAATGATGTCATTCTGAGCGGAGGCTCTTGCGAAGCGAAGAATCTGTTTTGAGTTCAAAGTAATAGACCCTTCACTCCGCAAAGCCTCCATTCAGGGTGACAATACCTCATTATTAGGCACGCTCTAAGCCTCGACAGATAACGCCGTGTTCAATAAGCTGGATCGAACTGAGTTCAGGTTTGATGCGGCTTATTCTTTGCCCCAATATAGTGTTTGTATAGTGTCTGTGAGAAATTGCGCGGGAACCTCCTGGGTGTGGTTGCCACCAATGGATTGTTTGCTCTTATTGTAGGACATTGCTCCGCCAATGGACGAGGCTATAGCTACAAATACCTACTCTGTCCTCCCCTCTCCGCGCCATCAGCGGTAAATACTTCCGATTGCTAACTGATAACTGACGGCTGACAACTGATAACTGCCTATATAATTTGCAAAGGGGTGGCGCGTAGCTTATCATGAGGGCTGGTTGATTCAAGTGCGAGTTGAAGCAAAATTTAGGGCTGGTGGATGGACGATTTTTGGCCTGATTTCAGAAAAATATTTTACGCAACAGCTAAAGAGACGCGGTTGGCTGCCCTCGAACGCCAGCTTGAGCGGGTGAAGCGGCGACTGGTATGGCTACGAGGTCGCAGTAGTCGCTACGCCTGGCTGCGCCTGGGTATTTTTGTGGTGGGCGCGGTGGCAACTATCGCGGCTTGGGCGGCGGGTTGGCCGTTGGGCGTGGCCGTAATTGTGATAGCTTTTGTTGTTTTCAACACGATAGCTTATTTCCACCGCCAGATTGATAACAGCATCGCCCGACACGAAATCTGGCTGGAAATCAAGACTGCCCATATCGCCCGTATCAAGCTGGATTGGGAACATATTCCCATCTCGCTTTCGCCTTCGCAACTGGCCTATGCACCGAACGCCCGCGCCGCCGAAATCGAAAACGACCTGGACTTGACGGGGCCGCGCTCGGTACATCATCTGCTCAACACCGCGACTTCGGCGGACGGTAGCCAGCGTTTGCGCCGTTGGCTGGTCAATACGCAACCGGACGCACCTCATATTCTGTCTCGCCAGCAGCTAGTACAAGAACTTGCCCCTCTCAGCATCTTTCGGGATAAACTGACGCTTTATACCAAACTGGCCTCACGCCATTCCAAAGAGCAGTGGGAAGGACAACGTTTGCTCAACTGGTTGCAAAAGCAAAAGGCTGTACCCGCATCGCCTTCTACCTTAATAATTCTGGCCGTTCTAGCGGCCTGTAATATCGTATTTTTTATTTTGAGCCGCCTGGGTCTGCTGCCGAACCTGTGGCTGTTTACCTTTTTGCTTTACGCCGTAGTTTATACCGCCCGCTCCGGTCAGAATGCTACCATCCTGGACGAAGTTTATACTTTGCAAGATGGGCTGGCGAAGTTGCGGGCGGTGCTAGAATATTTAGAGAAATTTCGTTATGGCAAACATTTGCGTCTCAAAAAGCTATGCCAGCCCTTTCTGAACCCAGCCCAACGCCCCTCGGTGCGTTTGCGCGAGTTAAACCGAATTGTAGTGGCGGTCAGCTTACAGCGTAATTTTATCCTCTGGTTTGTGATTAACCTGATAGTTCCCTGGAGCTTTTATTTTGCCTACCGTTTGAGCCAGTATAAAGCGAAGATGACCGGGTTATTACCCGTCTGGCTAGACCGGGTGTTTGAGCTTGAAGCCCTCAACTCCCTGGCGACTTTTAGCTACCTCAACCCTGAATATACTTTCCCCATCGTTACGGGGGCCACAACCCCAGGGCCAGAGATTTTAAGCGTCGCGCAGGTGGGGCATCCCTTGATTGCCAGCGACCAGAAGGTTTGCAACGATTTTGCTATGCAGAGTTTAGGTGAGATTGTAATTATCACTGGGTCGAATATGGCGGGCAAAAGCTCGTTTCTGCGGACACTTGGGGTAAATTTGTGTCTGGCTTACGCGGGTGGACCGGTCAACGCCCAAAAGTTTCAGACCGGGCTTTTCCGTTTGTTCACCTGTATTCGCATTAGCGACTCGGTGACAGACGGCTTTTCATATTTCTACGCCGAAGTGCGCCGTTTGCGCGAACTGTTGGACGAATTTAACCAATCGGACGCAAAGTTGCCGCTTTTCTTCCTGATTGACGAAATTTTCAAAGGCACCAACAACCGCGAACGCTTGATTGGCAGTCGAGCTTATTTGGAAGCGTTGGTGGGGCATAATAGCGTCGGCCTGGTTTCCACCCACGATTTAGAACTGGTAACATTAGCCGACAATAACCCTGACGTAAAAAATTACCATTTCAAGGAAGACGTGGCGAACGGGCGCATGGTCTTCAGCTATCGGCTACTGGATGGTCCTAGCGAGTCCACCAACGCCTTAAAAATTATGCAGCAAGAAGGTCTGCCAGTTAAAATATAAAGGTACAAAAGGAAAACTAATGGAAACGCAAAAGAAGGACGATTTTAATATTTATTTGTTGGGACGGCTGGCGGGCGTAGCTCTATTCGCTAGTATCGTGGTTTGGCGGCTTCTAATGGGTCGTAGCAAGAATAGTAAATAGGGAGAATATGCAAATGGAAACAGGGCCGGATACAAGCGGTACTGAATTATTGACAGGCGGGACGTTAACCGCATTGGTTCGCCGACCCCAACCTTTGGCAGGTGATAAACCACACCCGGTTTTGGTGATGCTGCACGGCTTCGGGGCAAACGAAAGCGATATTTACGAGCTTGTGCCGTATGTTGATGAGCGGGTGCTGGTGGTAGCAGCACGTGGCCCTTTTGTGGCCCAGGCTAATCCACGCGGTAGCTATAAATGGTACGACTGGTCAGCCCCCGGCCAGATTCTGCCCGAACTTTGGTACAAGAGCCTGGAACTCCTGGCGACCTTTGTAGGGCAGGTGGGTGAACTAACCGGGGTGGCAGTTGACCCGGCGCAGATATATATGGGTGGGTTTAGCCAGGGCGGAGCGATGAGCCTAGGCATGGCGGCCCACTCGCCCCAACTGTTGGCTGGAATTTTGCCGCATAGTGCCTTTGCCCACGCCGACTCTGCCCCCAAACTACGGGCTGGAGCTTTTCGGGGCAAACCAGCGTTCGTCGCGCACGGGACGGAAGACCAGGTACTAAAAATCGAGATGGGTCGGCAGGTACGTGATATTTTGCAAGAAGGCGGCGTGGAAGTGAGTTACCGTGAATACCCGATTGCCCACGCCACCAGTGTCGCCAGCCGCCAGGACTTGGCCGATTGGCTGGATAAAAAGCTAAATTTGTAAGACATTTCTTGTGGGACATTGCTCCGTCAATGGACGGTTCTGGGCAATCCCACAGAACACCCGAACAATCCATTGGCAGAGCAATGTCCCACAGTTTGCCCTTTACCGTTCCCCTCTCCGCGCCCTCTGCGGTAAATAACTCTGCCAATGGATAACCGAATTACATACCCGGCAGAACCGATGTGCCTTCTTTCTGCACGGCTTGCAATTGCTGCGGGTCAAAGCCCAACGCCTTCAAAATCGTCGGAGCAACCTGCATTGTCTGCACGGGCGACTTGATGACTTTGCCTCCGGCCATTGTGGGGTTGGAAATCAGGATAGCCGTGTTGGTGTCGTCAATACTGAAACCGCCGTGTTCCGCAATTTTGGTAGCCTTCGACCCAGCATAGACTACACCCGACTGGGGCAATACAATGATGTCAGGGGCGCGGGAGTCGCTACGGGGGTCAGGGAAAAACAACCTCAAGGAGTCGTCGGCCATGATTTGCGAAATACCCGCACTTTTCTGGTTCGGGCCAAAAGCCAACTGGTAAACGGCTGCCCCGGTCTGGCTTTGGTCGCTCAACCAAATCAACGCTGCATCATCTTGAGTGGCTTTAGCTACCAATCCTGGCTTGACCTGGTTAATGATACCCGGAATGGTAGAGTCCACTATCAGTTGTTTTTTGGCCGGGTCAATCGGGCCTTGACCGTGCTTGGCCGAAATTACAAACATAGTGGAACTTTGCAAGCCGTTGGCCTTGACCTTCGCCAGCATTTTGCCAATGGAAGCGTCTGTGTGATTGAGAGCATCGGCCAGACCGTCGTTAGGCGTAGCAAACACATCGGTATAGCCGACACCTTTGAGTTTTTGGCCCACGCTGATGGCCTGGAAGTTCATACCTGTAATGGCGGGAACGCCCACCTTGTTCGCGCCAGTGTGGTCGAGGCCATCTAACTGGTTCAACACGGCCAGCACTTTGAGGTCGTCGTAAGCTTCGGTTTTGGCGACGCTACCAGTGACACCAGAGGCATTGTTAATTTCAGGGTTGTACAGGTCAGTCACGCCGTTCCCCGAAGGGCCGTTGAGCAAATCGTAGGCCGGGTGCTTGTCTGACCAGGCGGTAAGACCACCATTTGCCTTAATTACCTCAAAAATGGTATTGACGCGCAGAAAGCTGTGCGGATAGACAGGCGTACAACCCTTCGAGCCATCGAGGGGTAATTTGGCCGGGTCAATACCGCCGCCCCCGTCTAATGCGTCCGGGTTTTTGTCAATAGACTCGTCAAATACTACTTCAGTACCTTTAACCGAGCAGTTGCTACCAGGAGCAGATAACAGGCGGTCATAAGAATTATCGTAATAAACGCCCGTCGAAACAGGCGAACCACCTGTAGTCAAAGCTAATACGCCGGGGAACGAGTCGGAAGGTTTGGAAGTCGAAGCGTTGGTGTAAGTAGTGCCACTGCTGGACAGTTGGGCCAGAGCCGAGTTGGGGTGAGACTGGACATAGCGCATCAAGTCCACCGCGTGCATACCGTCAATACTGATAAGTACGACGTGCTGAATAGGGCTGGAAGTAGTGGCAGCCTGAGTCGCGGCTTGCGGCTGTATTAGGGTAGCACCTCCGCAAAAAAGCATCACAATCAAAAGCCCACCCGCCATCAAACTGGCGCGAGTTTTTTTCAAGGCAAATCTCCTTCTAAAATAAGCAATGAGCAAGAACCCGGCTGTATAAAAGGCTAGACAAGTAAGGCTTTAGCGAACACTGTTCAAATCTTTAAAATTAGCTGGTATCAACCGAGTTCAACTGCGAAAGCACAGGTTTTCAAACCGGGCGTATTGCACACCTGCTACTACAAATGGTTTGATTTAATTTTAGTATAATGACAGGCTATTATTGAGGTTTTAACAATAGGTTAAAATTGTGTTAATGGAGAGGCTGTGCTTGTTACAGTATGATTGTCATTCCGAGGAACGAGGAAGCTGTGGCTAAGGTTCTGCTGTTCGGTGAAGCGGGTTTTCAGCAACAGCTTCCTCACGAAGCCGAGCCTCCGTTCACAACCCTGCGGGCCGTGACAATCCTATCTAGCACCACTCCCCAGTTATCCTTACAACCTGGGCAAGGGTAGCAACAAATTGTAATACTGCCTGGGAACGATGAATCCGGGCGCGGTTTGCACCTGGCTAGATGGATAAGCGATGGGCCGATACTGGTTGACATATAAGCGGCCCAATCGCACCCATAACTCGTAAAGCTGCTCCAGACGGGCAAGAGCCTGATTGGGCGCGGTTGGTAGGCTCTGGCTTTGTTCGGCAGCCACCAGCCGCAAACCAACCACATAGTCGTTGGGTAAAATAATAGCCACATCAAAGCTACCGTCACCTCGTGGTTCGAGCAGAGCAGGGCCAAACGAAGTAATGGCGTACTGCGGTTTGGCCTCTCTATCGGCTTGAGCTTTGTTTTCTTTCACCTCTACGCGCACCATGATGTTCGCAAGCTGGTCTTGAAGAGCGATAGCCACAAAGATTATAAAGCTCTGGTGCTGCAAAATAAAATTGCGCTGTTCGGAGTTTAGTCTGGCCCAATTCCCACCATCTCTGGCCGAGTTAGAAAGTTTTGGTAGGGGCAAGCTCCAAGCCCCATGTGGTTGAAAAACAAAATCGCTAGAAGGCTCGGCCAGCACTGCCGCCGCTTCGTTATGGCTATAGTTGAAATAATAAACCGGGTTAGCGTCCAACCTATCTGAAAAAGTCGGGATAAACTGAGCGGGCAGCGACAATGAATTGTCAGGATTGGAGTTGTCGCCTCTAAGCACGGCGATGGCGGTGGTTGGGTGTTGGAACTCGCCACGCATCAGCATAAACCCGCCTGTGCTGCCATCCACCGCCGCCAATATACCGTCCGGTTGCTTCACAAAGGCGGGTATCAAGCTGTTCCAAATATGGCGTGAGACGCTAAGGGGCAGTAGCAACCGCCCTCCCACCTTTAGCTGCGAGACCCAGGCGGGAGCAATTTCCCACTGCTGCACGGTCACAATAATGCGGTCATAAGGAGCATTGGCAAGATAGCCCAAGCCGCCATCGCCAGCCAGAAGGTGGAGGCGTTCCCACTCTGGCCCAAGCGTCAGCAGATTGCGGCGGGCCGTTTCTACCATTTCGGGGTTAATGTCTATAGTCGTGACCAGAGCCGGGTCGCCCACGATTGTACCCAACATAGCGGCGTTATAGCCTACGCCTGCCCCTATTTCCAGCACCCGCATACCCAGCCTTAAATCCAAAGCTTCCAGCATATCGGCCATCAACGCGGGTTGGGATGAAGAACTGGTGGCAATTCCCGCCTCGTCAGTTTTGACCACAATGGCCTCGTCGCTATAGACCCGTTCCAGTTCCAGCGTGGGCGGCAAAAAGTTCTCGCGTGGTATAGACAAAAACGCCCGCCTGACCGCCGCCGAACGGACAGTGCCGTTAGCTTCTAACTCCGCCACCAAACGATTGCGTAGTTCGGCGGCTTTGAGTGCGCGTTCGGCGGGTTTTTCTATATATGGCTCGTCAATCATTCCAATCCCTACGTGAAAAGATCGGCTACTCTAATTTTGAGGCCAGGTATTATGGCCTCCACCTCAAGCTCACTATTTATATCTAAAATCTTGACTGGCTCGGCTACTTCGGGGTGATAAATTTCGACGCTTTGACTATCGGGCTTGATAACCCATACCTCTGCCACCCGCACAGCTTGATATTGCCTGATTTTGTCTAAAGCTTCTGAACGTCTTTTTTTGGTGTCCAGGTCGTGGGGCGAATGGACTTCTACCACTAAATCC
>JBBQZT010000030.1:0-59086 GCA_038207455.1 Chloroflexia bacterium | reverse complement strand
ATATAGGCTTGGGTCTCACGTAAAGGCTACATCTGATCTTATTTTTCAAACAAGTGGCGGTGGGGGCCATGTCTGAAAACCTAATTTACCCTGGCTATCGTGAGGGTGTTGCCGCTCTCAAAAATGTGTAAAGTCGAGCTTAAAATTGGCCTGAATAGTTACGATGTCGAGCGATAAGGGCGATGGCCTGGGCTTCGAGACCTTCTTCGCGCCCGACGAAACCTAACTTTTCCGTGGTGGTGGCTTTGAGGTTGATCTGGTCGGTGGCGATGCCGAGTTGGGCGGCCAAAAGTTGGCGCATTTGGGCAGCGTAGGGGCCGAGTTTGGGGCGTTGGGCCGCGATGGTAGCATCAATATTTTGGATTTCCCAACCGCTTGTCTGCAATAACTGGTTGACCTGGCCCAGCATATCCAGGCTGGATATGCCTTTATAGGTGGGGTCGGAAGGGGGAAAATAGCGTCCGATGTCGCCAAGACCTGCCGCACCGAGCAGGGCGTTGATAATGGCGTGGGTCAAGACATCTGCATCAGAGTGACCGTCAAGGCCAAGCTCAAACGGAACGTGCAGGCCGCCCAAAATTAAGGGTCGTCCCGCTACCAACCGATGCACGTCATAACCTTGCCCGACTCGCATTTGACCTGGCGGATTGTCTCTAAGCATACTTTGTTGGGACGGGTGAGGATTGGCTGCGTTTACCGATAGGTTAGCCGGATTTTCGGCAAAGATGCGTTGGGCCAGCAACAAATCGTCGGGGGTAGTAACCTTGATATTGGTATATGTCCCCTGGAAGATTTTGACCGAGCGGTTTAGTTTTTCCAGCAACGAAGCGTCATCAGTCACGTCTAGCTGCAAACGGATAGCTTCGCGGTGGGCTTCGCAGATAAGGGCGTAGTCGAAGAATTGCGGAGTTTGGACAGCCCACAATAAGTCGCGGGGTGGGGTTTGCTCTACTAACATGGTATCAGTCGTTACTAGCTTGATGGTGTCCTTGACTGGTACACCCACCACACTTGCCCCATGTTCGCGCACGGTAGCCAGACCGTCGGCAATGATTTGGTCATCTACAAAAGGCCGCGCTCCGTCGTGGATCAAAACCCAGGTGGGCGGACGGGTGGCTAGGCTCTGCAAACCGTGCCAGACCGAGTCTTGCCGCCGCGCCCCACCCGTCACGATGTGGCGCACCTTTTGCCAGCCTTCCTGGTAGGCTAAGGCCCGCCCTCGTAAAAGATTATCCTGGTTTAGCACCAGGGCGATGTCGGTAATGATTGGATTGCGCTCAAACACGGCGATGGTATGGGCCAGCAATGGTTTTTGGCCCGCGATGGCAAACTGTTTATCCAGACCAGCCATCCGCGTGCTACGCCCTGCCGCCACGATTACCACCGCGATACGCTCAGAGGCAGGCGCGTTTGGGCTGGCGGGAGGCGGCTCAGGACTGCTCATTGGGGCTTTTCATTTGGGCAAAGATCATACGGCCCGCCACCGTTTGCAGCACTCGGGTAATGGTGATATTGATTTCCTGCCCAATATAGCGGCGACCATTTTCAATCACAATCATTGTGCCGTCGTCCAGGTAGGCCAGCCCTTGCCACTGCTCTTTACCTTCCTGGATCACCTTAACGTTTATTTCCTCGCCGGGTAGCACGACGGGCCGCACCGATTGGGCCAGTTCGTTCACATTCAAAACCTTAACCCCTTGCAGTTCAGCTACGCGGTTCAGGTTGTAATCGGTAGTAATCAAGGCGTAGTGGTTGGATTTGGCGATTTTCACCAGCTTATCGTCAACTTTATCTACTTCCTGGGTATCCACGTCCGACACCTGGATTGGCACAATCGAGTCTTTGTTGAGCTTGTTGAGCATTTCCAAACCACGCCGCCCTCTGGTACGGTTCTGACTGTTGGAACTGTCGGCCAGGTGTTGCAGTTCGCGCAACACGAAATTAGGGATAATCAGCGTCCCTTCCAAAAATCCGGTCTGGCTCACATCAGCGATGCGTCCGTCAATGATAGCACTCGTATCAATCAAAATAGAACGAGCATAAGCGTTGTTGCCACGCGCATCCGAGACGACGGCGTTGGCGGCGCGGTTCAGGCCAAAAAACTCAAAAACCTCGCGTTTGCGTAACACCATGATGATAATACCGAGATAGCCAAAAATCAGCACGCTCACAAAGGGTAGCACGCTACCGAAAACTCCAGGCAGGCGCGAGAACGGGATGGTAAGCAGCGCAGCAATAACCAGACCCACCACAAGGCCGATGCCACTGGCAATCAAGTCCACGACGGGCAAGAGTTTGACCAATTTGCGGGCATAATTATAAGGTTTCGTAGTAAAATAGGGAGCGATGATTGAACCTAATGCGGCTCCGGCCAGGGTCAGCACTAAAACCAAACGCACCTGGGAAGTATCGCTGTCGAGCAACGTCCCGATTTGCCAACCTAGTAGCCCAAACACCACCATCCCCACCAGGCGGAAAAAGAATTGAACATTCATACTGAGACTCCAGGCACTTTTAGCCATTTTTAATAACAACCTGTAAGGTGGGAGAAAATTCTAGTATTTTCTGATTTTCAATTCTATCATTGCGTTAAGTGGCTGTCAAAGCCAAAAGGAAGATGTTAGATTTTTGCAAAGCTACCTAGCACTGCTGGTTGAAACCATCGGCTATCTAATTCCAAACCCAATAAATTGGGTTGCAAGCCCTGTTCGGCAACCGGATTTATCCTTCGGGCTGCCTGGGCGTTGGATACCGAAGGTTGAAGCCTTCGGTGTGCGTCAGCCCGTTCATCAACCTTCGGTACTGCTGACGTGCAACCAACTTGACAGCAATTCGGCCTTGACGCATCATACCAGGACAAATATATTTGAAATAATTATATTATATTGGAGTTGAGAATGAAACGGTACATAGCAAATTGGGGGCGCGGTGGGTTGCTGGTTGGGCTTTTGGCTGGTTTGATGGGGGCGAGTTTGATGCTGGCGGGTTGCAGCGATGGTTTGCAGCTTACCCCTACGCCCGGTCAAACCGCTCTAACTAGCGTTCCGGCTATCATCACGAATGGGGGAGGCGAGAGCGTGCCAATGACCCTCGAACTGGCGCGTACCTCCAAAGAGCAAGAAATCGGCTTGATGAACCGTAGCAGCGTGCCGGACGGGAGCGGGATGCTTTTTGTGTTTCAACAAATGGGCGTAGTGGGCTTTTGGATGAAGGATACTCGCTTGCCGCTTTCAATTGCTTTTATTGATGTGGGCGGCAAGATTTTAGATATTCAGGATATGCAGGCGATGAGCGAGGTAACGCACGCACCCAGCCAGCCCTACCTGTACGCGCTGGAAGTGGGGCAGGGCTGGTTCGCTCGTAAGGGTATCAAACCGGGCGATAGCCTCAATTTCAAGCTGCCAGCCTGATTTAGTTTTTGGAAAAGGGGAAACCAGGAGTATAACCAGAGCGGCCTCCAAAACTTTCGCTATCGCTGCCCGTATCGTTCAAAGCTCCTTCTTGTTCAGCTTGCTCTTTGATACGGCGCAAGAATTCGGTTTCGCGGCGTAGAAGTTTGCTTTCTTCCAAGAGGCGTTCGGTGCAGTCGGACATTTCCAGCAGACGTTGTTTTTCGTCAAGCTCGATTTGCAGCAACCAATTGGGGATAATATAGGATAGACCTGCCGCGTCGTTGGGCATTTCCAAACCTTCGATGCGTTTGCGGGCCAACTCGGACAAAATATCCAGGTATAACTTAAAATCCCCCTGCACTTCCCTAATTAACTGGAAGCTGGCGGATTGTCCAGTTTCAGGCAAGGTCTGGAGGTCTCCGGTCATATAAGGTTTAATAGTGCGATAGTTCAGCAGCCGGAAACGTTCTGTCCCGACAGTAGTAACATACATTCTGCCGTCTTCCAGTTTAACCACTTCGGTAATTTTTGCCAGGGTGCCAACCATATAAGGTTTAGCTGGTTCGCCTACCTGCAAACCTTCTTCGATTAAAACCACGCCAAAAGGTGTGTCGTCGCGCACACACTCGCTAATCATCTGGCGGTAGCGCGGCTCAAAAATATGTAAAGGCAACACCATCTGCGGAAACAGCACGGTGTCCAGAGGAAACAGTGCCAAATCTCGATACTCCATCGCTTTTTCCTTTCCAGAACCGTTATCTTAACCAACTCGGCCCACCAATGCCGAACCTAAAGCTGCTTTGGGAAAAGTATAGGCTTTGTAAGGTTTAGCCGCAAGCTTCCTGAGCCACATCACGTGAAATTTGCATTATAGAAAGGTGAAGTCTGCCTAACGGCTTGATATTTAGGCTTGTTAAACCTATAATAAATAAAGTACAGGGTACTTTTGGTTGAACAGTGATGAATTCGGGAGCAATAGGTCAGCTAAAGTTGGAAAGAACAAGCTATGACAGCGCAGAACGCCGCAAAAATATTAATTATTGACGATGTGGAAGACAATTTGACCCTGCTGAGTGAACTGTTGGAACGCGAAGGTTATAAAGTAGCCAAAGCTACCGATGGTTTGAGCGGCCTGGAGATGGTGCGGGCGATACAGCCCGATTTGATTCTAAGCGACGTGATGATGCCTGGCATTAACGGTTTCCAACTGACCCAACGCTTGCGGGCTGATAATTCAAGTGGTTTTGTCCCGATTATTTTAATCACGGCCCGCAACGACACCAACGATAAAGTGCGAGCTTTGGAAGCGGGCGCAGACGACTTCATGATAAAGCCAATCCAGCGTCTGGAGTTGGTGGCCCGTGTGCGGTCTTTAATCAGGCTCAAGCAAAGCAGTGATGCGTTAGTAGCTACCGCCCGCGAGAACGCCCAACTGTATCAGGAGGCCCAACAACGAGCCAGCGAATTAAGCATTTTGAACGAAATCGCGCTAGGTATCGGCTCGAAAATCAGCCTGGACGAATTGTTGCAGTTAGTAGTAGCCAAAAGTTGTGAACTGATTAAGGCCGAAAGTGGCACGCTTTATCTTTATACGGAAGACAGACAAAGCCTGGTAGTGGCTGCCGGACATAACGGGGGCGAAAAGTACCTGGGCCGCACGGTGGAAGTTGGCGAGGGTGTGGCGGGGATGGTGGCGGTAACAGCCAAACCGATGCGCGTCAACAACTATTATGAATGGTCTGGCAGAGCCGAGTCTTATGCCAATGATAGCGACATCACCGCTATCTTGGGCGTACCCCTTTTGAGTAATGGGCGGGTGGTCGGGGTGGTGAATGTGATGGATGATGTACGTCGGCGGGTCTTTACCGATGAAGAGGTGCGGCTGCTCAATTTGTTAGCACCCCAGGCAGGTGTGGCCGTCAGCAATGCGCTGTTGTATCAGGAAGTGGCGCAGGAGCGAGACCGCTTGCGGGCCGTTTTGAATTCGGTCAACGATGGCATATTGATGTTAGACCGCAACTATAGCGTGGTGTTGTCCAACCCGCGTTTTAGCGAATTGATGAAATTGAACTCGGAACAGGTGGTCAACCATAGCATTAGCGAAGTAGCCGATATGTTGGGCGAGAGTTTGGAGTCGCAGCCGCCGTTTAGTGCCGAGTATGTCAACCGGGTGTTGCGCGATTTGAGCAAGAGGCAAGAGCAACCTTTCCAAAACCGGATCACTATCAACGAGCCGCGCCGTCGGGATATGGAGTGGAGCGGCGTGGCCGTGTTGGACAGCACACGCAACGTGTTGGGCTGGCTGAATGTCTTCCACGATGTGACCCAGCAGTACGAGTTAGAACGCTTTCGGGACGATTTTATCAGTATGCTTGTCCACGATTTACGCAGTCCCCTGACCTCGATTATTGGTGGGGTAGAACTGGCGGTGGGGCTGGTTCAGGCTGACCAGGACGCTGACCACGCTCACCAGCACGACTTTTTGGTACACGTGATACGCAACTGCCATAGTCTGCTCAATATGATTAACACGCTATTAGAGGTAAGTCGGTTGGAGGCGGACAAAATGCCTCTGACGATGGAAGAAATTTCGGTGGACGAGCTGATTAATAGTGCGATCAGTCAGGTTTCGATCATGGCCCAGGAAAAGCAAAGTCTGATTATCACTGATATGCCGAAAGATGTGCGAGTGAACCTCGATGCGGAAAAAATGCGCCGCGTGGTTGTCAATCTGCTATCCAACGCGATTAAGTTTAGTCCTGCGGGTCTGGACGTGCGCTTGACGGTGCGGGTGGAAGATGGGGTGCGACGCAAAGGCACTACTTCGTCGCTCGACCCTGACCGCTTGCGCCGTAGCACTACCCAATTTCTGCGGGAACGGGGTATGTTGGAGGGAGTGGATGAGGAAAGCGAAGCCAGCCAGCACGTCAAAGCCTTGCTTCTAGCTATTAGCGATGACGGCCCTGGTATCCCTGCCGATGCGATAGACCTGATCTTTGACAAATTTATGCAGCTGCCTAGCATGAAGGACAAAACGGGCAGCGGGCTGGGTCTGGCTTTCTGCAAGCTGGTGGCTCAGGCTCACGGTGGCCGCGTGTGGGCCGAAAGCTCACCCGGTCACGGTAGTACCTTTTTCCTGTCTATCCCATGTGTGGTTGACTCTGCAAGCTAATAGCCGTCAGCCGTCAGTTGTCAGCAACAGATTCCTCGTGCCTCGGAATGACATACCTTTCGGGTTTCGCTCCGTCCTCTGGAACACCGAAGGATGAATCCTTCGGTGTCTCGCTGTTAGCTGTTAGCCATTCGCTATTTACCTTCGGCGCAGACGGCGTAGCCTAAATGTGAAGCGCACCCCCACGAAAGCCATTGCCAATAAGCCTAGCCCCATCAAGACCGGAGCAGGCCCGCCGCCCGTAACTGGTAAGCCGCCCGGTGGTACTATTGTGATGATACCGGAGGTCGCGTCCAGGCGGACTAACTGGTTGTTTTGCGTACCGGTGACCGTCCCTGGCACCACCACGCTTTCCGAGACACTGCTGACCTGGGCGACGGTTTCGATTTTGACCGTGACGCTGGCTCCTGCGTCCAGGCTGGCGAGTTGGTACAGGACGAAGTTGTTGGAAACGCTGGTACTGTCGCCTGGCGAGACGCTGGTGACGCGCAGGGAAGCGGGTAGGCTACTGCTAAACAAGACGTTTTGGATGGGTGCGCCGGAAATATTGGCAATCGTCACCACGAACTCTACCGCCGAGCCGCTATTGACTTTGCTGCTGCTGGCGGCGATGGAAAGGGCAAACGGGCCGTTGGAACCGGGCTGGGTGGGGACTGGCTCGGTGGGAGTGGGAGGCGTAGGCGGCAAAGGCGTACCAATGCCGACAGTGCTGGTAGCGGTCTGGCTTGGTAGGGGCGTGCCACCGATTATCACGGGCGTGGGCGTGGGTAAGATAACTTCAATGGTAGTGGTCGGTAAGGGGATACCGATAATGGTGGGCGGGAAAGTTACAGGCGCGGAGGTAGGGTTGCTGGCGGTAGGGGTGGGGTTGCCGCTGCCTGTGGGGGTGGTAGGGTTGCTATTGGGGGGCGTAGGGGTGGGATTGCTGCCTCTCGTGGCGGTAGCAGCCGTCGTGCGGGTCGGGGTGGGCGTATTGCTGCCAGTCGTAGTCGTGGTGGCTGGGGTGGCAGTCGGTGTGTTGTTCGGGCTGGTGTTGGACGCGGTTGGAGTCGGCGTATTGTTTCTAGTCGTAGTGGCTGGCGTAGGCGTGGGCGTACCTGGGCCAACTGTAGTGGCTGGCGTAGGCGTGGGCGTGCCTGGGCCAACTGTTATTGATGAGGTTGGCGTAGGCGTAGCTGTTGGGCCAACTGTAGTTGCGGGTGGGGGCGTAGGCGTAGCTGTTGGGCCAACTGTAGTTGCGGGGGTGGGCGTAGGCGTGGCGGGTGTAATTGACGTGGTGGGGGAAGTAGGCGTGGGCGTGGCGGTGGCTACATCCACAACGGTTTGATTTAGGGTCGTAACGTTGCCGTTAAAGTTGGCATCGCCGCTATAAGTAGCCTTAATAGTGTGAATGCCCACCTGGGTAAAGACCAGATTGAAGGTAATCACGCCACTGGCTGGAACACTCGTGACCGTAATCGGAGTGGTGTTATTGTTGAGGGTATCGGTAAAGGTGACAATCCCACCCGGCGTACCTGCTCCGGGCGCGGTCACGCTGACAGTGGAGGTAAATAAAACCGACTGGCCGACACTGGACGGGTTCGGGCTGGACATAAGCGCGATGTTGGTATCGGCCTGTATTACATTCTGCACCAGATTGGCCGACACGCTTCCAGCGAAACTGCTATCCCCGTTATAGGTGGCAACAAAAGTATGCTGGCCGATGCTCAAAAGCGGTAGGGTAAAAGAAGCCAGCGCGTTGGCGTTAAGGGTGGCTGTACCCAAAAAGGTTGGCGTGCCGCTAATTATCTCGGTGAAGCTGACTACGCCGCTGGGTGTACCAGCCCCGCTTGAGGTCACGGAGGCGGTCAGGGTGATGACTTGCCCATAGACCGAGGGGTTGGAGGACGAACCCAGGCTGGTGGTGGTGGGGGAGAGTTGCGGCGGGGTCACGGTTTGGGTAAAAGTACCAAAGCTGGCTTTGAAGTTGGTATCGCCACCGTAATCGGCCCGAATGGGGTGGTCGCCAACACTCAGATTTGAGACCGAGACCGACGCGCTGCCCGCTGCCAGCGTCACTACCCCCAGCGCGTTACCGTTGCTGGTATCGGTAAATGTGACCGTGCCGCTTGGTGTGCCTGTAGCGGGGGAGGCTACCCCGACAGTCGCGGTAAAGATGACGGTTTGGCCTACCAGAGACGGGTTGCCCGAAGAAATCAAACCCGTAGTGGTGTTGGCTTGATTGACTTGCTGGTTTAACTGGTTGGGCTGACTGCCCGCAAAGCTGCTGTCACCGCTGTAGGTGGCCTGGACGGTGTGCGAACCGATAGCCAGGGTTGCGATGGCATAACTGGCACTACCATTGGTTAGGGTGACGGCGGGGCTGATGTTTACGCCATCTATGGTGAACGTGACGGTGCCGGAAAGGGTGCCAGAGAAAGTGCTGCTGACGTTGGCGGTAAAGATGACGGTTTGCCCAAATACCGAAGGATTGCTTGAAGCAGTCAGGTCGGTAGTGGTGGGGTGGGCGGCGGGCGGATTGACTACCTGACTAACCGTAGGTGACTGGCTGCCCACGAAGTTAGTATTGCTACCGTAGCTGGCCGTAACCAGATGCGTACCAGGGAGCAGGGTGGAAGTGGTCAAGGTAGCTACGCCATTGGCAAGCGGGCCTGTGCCGAGCGTTGTTACTACACCCTGGAAATTGTCGGTGAAGGTGACAACACCAGAGGGCGCACCTGCGCCGGGCGGCAATACCGAGAGGGTAGCAGTGAATACGACGGGCTGGGCGGGGCTGGACGGGTTAGGGCCAGAAACGAGGGTCAGGGCGGTACTGGCTGGCTGGATATTTTGGCTTAAAACAGGCGAAGTGCTAGTTAAGAATTTGGTATCGCCGTTATAGACCGCCGTCAGGTTGTGGTTGCCTACGCTCAAATTGGAGACGCTCAAATTGGCGTGGCCGCTATTATCCAGAGCCGACGAGCCGATAGTCGCGCCGTTATCCTGAAAAGCTACGTTGCCCGAAGGCGTACCCGCGCTGGGGGCAAGTACCGTTATTGTGGCGGTCAGGAAGACAGTCTGGCCGAAGGTGGCAGGGTTGGGTGCAGAGGCAAGGGCGGTACTGGTGCTGGCTTTGGTGACAACTTGGGCCAACGCCGGAGAGGTGCTAGAGCCGAAGGTAGCATCACCGCTATAGTTGGCCGAAATCTGGTGGCTACCGACGTTCAAGTTGGGCAGGGTGAAGGTCACGATGCCACTGGCGTTTAGGGTGGTGGTAATCAGCGTGACCGAATTTTCCAGTAGTCCTACCGTGCCAGTAGGAGTGCCGCCGCTATTACCCGTGACGGTGGCGGTGAAAACAACGGGCTGACCAAACACCGAAGGATTGGGGGCGGAGGTTAGCGTCGTGGTGGTGGCATTGGGAGTAGCGGCCAGCTGGACGGGGGGCGAGAGTTGCGAAGTACCGGGGCCTTTGCCCGCTACTGTGCCGGTATAGGTTTGGGAAAGGCTGACGTAATCGCCCGCGTTGGCGTTGATGGTGGCTGACCACGTGCCGCCCTGAATAGTCGCGCTGCCGAGCAAATCGCCAATGGCATTGACCGTTGTAATGGGCTGGCTGGACGGGGCGACAAGGTAGCTAACATAGGTATTGACCGGACTGGTTCTAAAAATCTGGACGAGTGCGCCGTCCTGGTTGGCTGTCCCGCTTATGCCACTGACGGTATAGCTATTGCCACCGTTGGCCGAAATTGCCAGCCCTTGAATATCGTGGGTGGCGGCGTTGTAATTGGGGTACGGTTCGCCCAGGTTGGGATAATCGAAGGAGTTGGTGGGCGGCGATTGCGGGTAGGTCAGGTTATCAACCCGTCCGCAGGTAGCAAGGGTGTTGTTGTAGTCGCTGAGGGCGACGACGGCGCGGGGGCTGGTGATGCGGTTGGACAAGATGGAAGTGCTATAGACGTTGCTGCTGGGGTCGCTGCTATTGGTATAGTTGCCCGCCGAGATAAGCCAGATGCCACTTTTGTCGCAATCTGTCGCCGCGCCAGGGGCTACGCTGATGGTGTTGCTGATAATAGAGTTGCTCACGCTGGGGTAGCTGGTGCTATTGACGTTAGCCGCCCCGATTATTTTAATACCTGAGTTAAGATTAGTGCTAATAGTATTATTGCTTACAAGGTTGCTGCTGGATTGGTTGATTAAAATAGCGTTGTGCGAATTTGAAATGGTATTGTTGCTGATGGTATTTTTGTTGGCTTGACTGTTTAAGAGAATACCATCAATCCCGGTGGCTAAGTTTAAGATATTGCCGGAAATCAAGTTGTTGATGGCGGCGGCGTTCTTGACTGCGATGGCCGAGCCAGCTGGGTTGCTAAAGGTGTTGCCCAAAGCCTGATTGTTGGGGTAGCTCACGATGTCCAGGCTCGCTTGACCGTTGCCACCTGTCAGGATGAAGTTGTTGTTTTGGATAAGGTTGCTGCCGCCCTGCACGGCTATGCCGCTTTTGGCATCGTAAAAGGTAGTGTTGGTAATGGTATTACCGTTCGTTCCCAAAAGCAGGGCCGCGCTGCCGTAATTGCTGGATTCGGGTAGGTCGTTTTGGTCGTTGAATTTAAGGTTATAAAACTGGTTGCTATCGCCGCGTAGCACCTGGAAGCCCAGGCTGCCGCCGCCGATGTTTAGCAGGGTCAGGTTGTTGAAACGGCTTTGACCGACGGGCTGGCCGCTACCATCGTTGGTGTTGTCGTTCAGCGACAAGGAGACGGTCTGGCCGCTAACGGTTTGAATGGCGACATTTGCGCTGGGGTGGTTGGTTGCACCATCTATCCAGACGGGCGCACAGATGGTGTAGGGGGCGGAACCTGCCTGGGGCGGGATGGTCATTACAGTCGAGGCGAAGATGATATGGTATCCGTCAGTCTTGAGGTTGGCACTGGCAATACAGCCGCCCAGGGAACTGTCATAGCCGACGGTCCGCACTATGTTGGCAAAACTGTTAGCGACGTTGGGCGAAGGGCTACTGTTGGTGACGGTGAGGATGGTGCTGAAACTGGGCGTGACGGAATGGGGGGCCACTTTGGGCGAGTGGGGCGCAACTTTGGCGACGGGCGTGGAAGCAACGGGCGACGGGCTTAGGGCAAGGGGCTTAGAATCTGCTGGTAGCTGGCTCAATGCTCGTGGCTCGTCGCCCGTCGCTCCTTTGCCACTACTGGCTTGACTATCGTGGTATTCGCCAATACTGCTTGCCAACAGGGTGACTAATAAGGCCATTATCAGGCCAATCGAAAAGATGTCTCGCAACCGCAGCTTATGCGAATTTGACATAATGGTTTCCTAACTTGCCTCAGATGAACCCAACTGCAAACGATGGACAGCCGGACAGCCGATAGCCGAACTGTCTAGTGCCTACTACTAGACATAATATCTCGTCTTGGGCCGGTAAGCAATAGCCTAAAGGTACGATTTTGTTGGGTCAGCCGACAGCCGATGTCGCCAAAAGAGATTACCGCCGCGCCGGGCCGCGATGGAGGTAGCATCAGGGTTATGCTAATGCGTTTAGCCGAGGCGCGAGTGTTACATAAAACGGATTACGGCAAATACAGTGTAACACCTGTAACAGTTAGCTATGTCACAGATGAGACAGTTGCTTTCGGCCTCCTAACCACTGCGAATGTGTCACATTCTCTTATAAAAAGAAAAATATATTATAATCACAAAGGAGGAGTGGAAGCTGAACCAACCGACCCCTCAATGTGTTACAGGTGTTACAGGTGTTACAGGGGTATCTACAGTAGGGGCAGAGCCATCGGTATCGCCAACGGATAAATCCGTCGTCTATGCACCCCAAACCTGATAAATCAGGTTCTAATAACCCGTTAAAACGTGTTGTAAAACCGGGGCAATCAATTATATTGGTAAAAGGGTTCTAACAACCTGATTTATCAGGTTTGGGGTGCATAGACGTTGGTTTCCCTGTACCCGGCACGGGTGAACCAATGGCTACTCTACCCCCAATGGCTACCCTACCCGATGGTTGAAACCATCGGTATCCCACAGAGCGCACCGAAGGACAAATCCATCGGTATCCCTGCCCGGCTGATAGCCGATAGCCGATAGCTAATATGATATACTTTGAGGGAAGCGATTTTTCCTATACATAGAAAGCGGGGCAGGTCTTGATACCAATAAAGCTGACACTGAGAAACTTTATGTGCTACCGCGAGGCCGACCTCAACCTGGAAGGGGTACATCTGGCCTGCTTGAGCGGGGACAACGGCGCGGGCAAATCGGCCCTGCTGGACGCAATTACCTGGGCCATTTGGGGCAAAGGGCGCGGGTCGGACGACGAAATGGTGGCCCAAAACGAGGTCGAAATGGCGGTTGATCTGGAATTCAATATGGGCGAACACACCTACAAGTCGTCGCGGCGGCGTTCCAAAAGAGGCGTGGGCAAAACTGACCTGGTGCTTTCGATTTTCAACGGGAGCGGCTGGACAAATATCAGCGAGGATAGCCAGCGCAGCACCCAGCAGAAAATCATCCAGGTGGTCGGAATGCGCTACGAGACGTTTATCAACAGTGCTTTTTTGTTACAGGGCCGCGCCGACGAATTTACTTCCAAAAAGCCCGCCGAACGCAAAGAGATTTTGGCCGAGATTTTGGGGCTGGACTATTACGACGAGCTTGAGAAAAAAGCCAAACTGGAAGCGTCCAACGCCGAAAACACCAAGCGCGACTTGAGCCGTCAGGTCGAAGATTTGGAAAACACCGTCCGGCAACGGCCCACCTACGCCGCCGAGCAAGCCGAAGCCGTCGCCGAACTGTCTGCCCATAGCCAAAAGCTGGCCGACCACGAACCAGTCCGGGCCAAACTGGAAACAACCATCGCCCAACTTGAAGTTAAGCAAAAGCAGTTGGACGAAATGGCGGTCTCGTTGCGAAACCTGCAAGCCAAACTGGAACGGCTGACCCAGCAAAGCCGCGATACCGAACGGGAAATCGCCCGTTGTCAGGTAGTCATCGAGCGCAAAGCGGAAATCGAGCAGGGCTACGCTGACCTGGAACGCGCTAAAAACGGCGACAACGAACTATGTGCCAAAGCCGCCCAGCACACCGATTTGAGCCAGCAACAAACCAAGCTGCAACGCACCGTTGACCGAGAGCAAAACGGGTTGCAGGCAGAGCGTAGAGGATTACAGGCTCAACAAAAAGCGCAAGAAGAATTGGCCTATAACGTCCGCAGCTTTATGCGCGAACTGGAAAACGCCCAACGCGACTTAGAAAAATCGAACGGGGCGGACACCAGTGTAAAAGGCTATCAGGAGCAGGTACAGACCTTGCGTGAGGAATTCGCCGCCCTCAACACGCAAAGCAAAGGGCTGGACGCTGAAATCAAAAAGCTGACCACTAAAATAGCGGAGTTACCTTCTGTGGGCAGTCCTTGCGAACGTTGCGGCACACGGCTGACACCCGAAGCCCGCGCTCAAACCCTGCAACAGTATAGTCACGAAGAGACCGAGTTACAGCAACAGCAAGCCGCGCTTGAAACAACCAAAACCCAGCTAACGGCCCAGGGCAACCAGCTAAAAGCCCATATCAAAACCCTTGAGCCACTAGCCAAAAATCTGTTGACGCTCAAGGGCCGGGTTGGTTCGCTGGAGGAAAAGCTGAAAAACGCCCAGCAAGCCGAAAGCCGCGTGGCCGAACTGCAAACCAAAATTGACGAAATTGCGACCACGTTGGAAAATAAGCAGTACGCGGTGGCCGAACAGCAAAGGTTGGCCCAGGTGGAGCATGAGATAGTGGCTTTGGCCTACGATTACAATGTCCATCGGGAGGTCACAAAGCGGCGGGCCGAACTGAGCTATTACGAGCCTGAAAAAAGTCGTCTGGACACCGCTTTGGAACTGCTCCCGACGTACCAACGCACCTTGCAGGATTACGCCGAAAGCCAATTGGGGTATCAGGACGAGCAGCAAGCGGCTACCGCCCGCCAGCAAGAGTTAAGAGCCGAGTTGGGCGGGCTGGCCGAGCTACGCAAAGACTTAGCCCGTGTCACCTACGAAATGAGCAGCGTGCGAAACCTGGAACGCGAGGCCAACAACCGTTTGAGCCGGGCTAAGACGCGCCTGGAAGCTTGCGACGACGCTGCCGAACAACTGGTGGTGGTAGAGGAGCAACTTGACCAGGCGGCACTCGAAAAAAGCTTGTTCGACGACCTGGCGGCGGCTTTTGGCAAAAAAGGTATTCAGGCGTTGGTAATTGACTCGGTGCTGCCCGAACTGGAAGACGAGGCCAACCAGATGCTCTCTGAGATGAGCGGGGGACGGCTGAGTATCCGCTTTGACACCCAACGCGATACCAAAAAGGGCGACAGCACCATCGAAACACTGGATTTGAAAATCTCGGACGAGCAGGGAATGCGGCCCTATGAGATGTTTAGCGGTGGCGAAGCCTTTCGGGTCAACTTCGCGGTACGGATTGCCCTTAGCAAGTTGCTGGCCCGACGTAACGGCGCACAACTGCGGACGCTGTTTATTGACGAAGGGTTCGGGACGCAGGACGGGGCGGGCCGCGAACGCTTGATCGAGGCTATTCACAACATCGAAAACCAGTTCGAGCGCATCCTGGTCATAACCCACATTCCCGAACTCAAAGACGCTTTCCCAGTCCGTATCGAAATCGAGAAAACGCCCTTCGGTTCGCGCCTGAGCCTGAACTAGCGGGATTATTCATCGCAGCAACCAGGTGACGGCGCAGAGAACGCAGGGAGAGAACAGGAGTTTGCACCACGGAGACACGGAGTTCACGGAGAAGGGGACGGAGAGGGGACAAGAAGTAGGTAGTTTGTAGGAGGCTGCTCCGTCAGCCGATATATTTGTTCATTGACGGCAACCACACCCAGGGGGTACCCGCGCAATGTCCCACAAGTGCCTCTTAACTTCCTCCCTATCTCCTCTCCGTAAACTCCGTGTCTCCGTAGTGAATAGGCTTCCTTGAAAGAAAAAATAGTGACAAACGCGCGGTTTCAACACAAACGAATGCTAGGGCTGGTAGTGGCCCTGGCCGCGATAGGTTGGGTAGGGCTAGGCTGGCTGGTCTTTCGGCTCAATGTCGGCGATTATGACAACTTCTGGTTCGGCGGGCGCGTCCTGACCTACGTTTTGCTGCTAGTTGCCCCCGCCCTGACTTTCGTGCCGATTGGCCGGGCGGTGGGTATGCGTTGGTTCGGCTACTGGACGGTCTTGAGTTGGGCCGTATTCGGCTTCGTATTGGTCTTCGTACCGTCCGACCCCCAAACAGGCCCAGGCCACAACATCGTCCCCCTGACGCTTTTGCTGGTATCCTTGTTCCTGGTACTGGTCAGCGTCTTTATGCCGTTATGCTACGCCATTGCCACTCGCTTCGGAAGCCGCCAAACGCTACGTCCACGTCGCATCTATGGTCGCGCCTGGCGTGAAGGCATCGGCCTGTCCGGTTACGTCATCTTGATGGCTTTCCTACGTAGCATCGGCAGCCTGAACACTTTCAACGCTCTGCTGCTGTTTCTAATTTTAGTAGTAATCGAACTGCTGTTCCTGGCCCGTTTCAGGTAGGCAAAGAGCTACGAGCTTTCAGCTTTCAGCCGGAAGCGTTTGTAGGATATTGCTCTGCTAATAGACGTTCCCGGTTTTGGTTCTAGCTGCTGGCTGATAGCCGATAGCTGTCTGCTGTTCCCTATTAGCTAATAGCCCTAAAGGAGAAAAATATGAAAATTGCGATAATTGGATTGGGATTGATCGGCGGGTCGTGGGGACTGGCCCTCAAAGCCTGGGCCAAGACCGAAGAAGGCAAACAAAACGCCGTCGAAATCATCGGTTTTGACGCATCGGGTAAACGCCGGAGCGAAGCCGACAAAATGGGCGTGGCCGACAAATATGTAACCACACCGATGGCCGCCGTCAAAGATGCGAATGTCGTCTTTATCTGCACGCCCGTAATGTCCATTCGGGAGACCTTTGAAGACATTGCCAACGAACTCACCCCTGGCACGATTGTCACCGATACGGCCAGCACCAAACGTGATGTAATGCGCTGGGCCAGAGAGCTTCTACCCATCACGGTCAATTTTATCGGCGGACACCCGATGGCCGGACGGACAGGCAGCATCGAGGAAGCGTCCCCCGAACTATATCGCAACGCCGTCTATTGTCTGACTCCCCTGCCTACCGCCAAAGCCGAAGCGATTGACACCCTCATCCGCTTGATTGAAGTCATTGGCGGCGGGCCACGCATCACCGATGCCGAGGAACACGATAGCTACGTGGCGGCGGTTAGCCATTTGCCTTTCCTGACAGCAGCTACCCTGATGAATCTGGTGGGCGAAAGCGATGGCTGGCGCGAGATTTCCCGGCTGGCCGCGACGGGTTTCCAGGACACTACCCGGCTGGCGGGTGGCAGCGTTCAGATGCACCTGGATATTTGCCGCACCAACAACGACGCGATTATCAGCTGGCTAGACCGTTACCAACGCAGCCTGAGCGAGTTGCGTCAGATGCTCGAAGAAGCCGGAAACCACGACGAACGAGGCCGTCCGCGCCCCGGTGAAGCCGATAGCACCCGCCTACAAAAGTTCTTGGAAACAGCCCGCGACAGCCGCGAGGAATGGGTCAACTTCAAACGCACCAAACCGATTGAAACCCAATACGAAGAACAAGCTATGCCCAACCGCAAAGACTTACAAATGGACGTGAGCCGCCTCCTGGTGGGCGGTTTGTTCAAGAAAAAACCCACCGATGGAAAAGACGATAGCAAAAATTCCGGTGGCGATAATCGGCGTAGGTAGCCAGATTTGCACCGCAGCATCTGTCCATTGGCGGCAACCAGTTGGTGCAATGTCCCACAAAATGCCTTACTCTGCGTCCTCTGTGATAAATATTTACAAGGGGTGATTTTATGGCGGTAGAAGCCAGAACCGCAGAAACTAATTACAACCGTATCGCGGGGCAAAATGTACCATTCAGCCTCACCCATTACCACTGGGTCAATCTATTTGACAAACAAGGTTATGAACGTTTGAAGAAGACGTTCAAGCAAATCTCTGATAACTTGTCACATCTTTTATTAGGAATAGGCCCAACAAATGGAAAATCAGCCCAAACAGCCAAATATCATTATTCGTCGGGCCACCCGCGAGGACGTAACCTATATCGTCCGAATGCTGGCCGACGACCCGCTAGGTAGTCAGCGCGAACGCTATGAAACACCCTTGCCCCAAAGCTATTACGACGCTTTTGAGGAAATTGACCAGGAAAGGAATACTGAACTGGTGGTAGTGGAACTGGCTGGTGAGGTTATTGGCACGTTGCAATATACACTGCTGCCCGGTCTTTCTTTTCAAGGTAGCCGCAGGGCGCAAGTCGAAGCGGTACGGGTAGATGCACGCTTTCGTAGCCTGGGCATCGGCAAGCAGCTAATGGAGTGGGCCATCAAGCGGGCGCGGCAGCAGCATTGTCACGTGCTGCAATTGACTACCAACAAAAGCCGGGAAGCAGCCCACCGTTTCTACCAACGCTTGGGTTTTGTCGCTTCCCATGAAGGTATGAAGCTGGAACTTTGATTTAGCCCTGCCTTAACGCCAAAGCCAGTGAAAGGTAAAACTAAATGGATACTTTTCCGAGGCCCGAAAAGCCAAGAGTAGGTGATGAGAAAGCTATGCTGCAAGCTTTTTTGAACTTTCACCGCGCCACTTTTGTTATTAAAGTTAGCGGTTTGAGCGAAGCTAAGGTGCGCCAAGTGATGTCACCCTCATCAATGACAATGTTGAGCTTGCTAAAACACGTTACCTATGCCGAACGCTACTGGTTTCAATACGTTTTTGCCGGACTGGACGTATATGTACCCCAGGCTGATGATGACCCCGACCCTCAATGGCAAATCGAACCGGGCGACACCTTGGCAAGCGGGCTGGCCTTCTGCCAGCAAGAAGTAGCCCACTCCGACGTTATTATCGCCGCCCACACTTTAGCTGCTTTAGCCAAACGTCCGCCTGGGCCTGACCACTCGCTGCGCTACATTATGCTACATATGATTGAGGAAACGGCGCGACACAACGGCCACGCCGACATCTTCCGGGAAATTCTGGACGGGAAAGTGGGTGAGTGAAGCCAACCTATTGGGGCGGGGTCAAGCAGCGTGTTCGGCTGGCACAACTGCGGTTTCCGAGGTTTGGGATGGCTCGATGGCTGGTTGGTTGGGTCGAAATTTGGGTGGCTTGCGGTGGCGCGGCGGCACAAACACCATTTCCAGGTAATGACCCAAATGGTGACGGTCAAAGCGGGCCAGCGATGGCACATTCTCAGTCAGGCCCATATACAGCCCGAACCCAAAGGCAGCCAATCCAAAGACCCAATTCACTACGTTCATAATATCTACTCCGGCCAGAGCCACCACAATCGCGCTTGGCCCTAGTATCCAGCCCGCCCAAGTACAACGCACAGTCGGTTGCTCGATAGTGCTAAGGAAGAAAACCAGGTAAGAACCAGCCAGCACACACCAGCCCACGCCAGGTGCAAGGTCAAAAGTAGGCGCAAACCAGGCCGAAAGCACCGCCACCAAACCAGTGTAGCCAATAAAGGCGTAGTAGGGAAGTTTATGCAAACCCATTGCTGTCCTCCTGTCTTTGCGTTAGTTACGTTTGTAACAAAGTTGAACAAAACTTATACATCTATTATGCTACCAAACCGCCCAATATGACAGCGGACTAGAGGGTATAAATCGGGTAGAAAAAGGGACTATTGTGAGTCGGCACTTAGCCAGCTACAAGCAATGAGCCACGAGCTTTGGGCTTAGAACCTTCCGACAGCTGGCCCGTAGCTCATTGCTCGTGGCTCCCTTTGTGGGACATTGCTCTGCCAATGGACGGTGTACGTGGTGAATTACGGCACGATACTCCAATCGGCGGGCAAACGGTAGAAATACAAGCGTTCGGTGGCTCTGCCGTGTTCGTGGTAACGCCCACGGTCGCTCCGTTGCAACTGCCCAAAACTATTCTGCACCTGGATAATGCGTTTGGCTTTAAGATTAAAAATAATCAGCCCTGCTCCAGCGGCTTCCTGGCTGCGTTGCTGGGTCTCAGTATCGCTAACCCTGAAAACCGGGTGATATGACTCGGCCCGCACCAAAATATCGCGCTGAATGCGGGCTAACTCCTCATAGGTAATTTCTTCATTTTCATTTTCGTTTTCGGCGGCCTCAACCTCACGATTTTCAGTACCGACGGGCGATTCATCATTACCATCGCTATCCGTAGCCGTGTCTTGATTTTCAACTTCGCCAAAAGCTGACTTATAAACCTGGGTAGAGCCGCTAGTTTGATATTTATTGGCTAACAAATCATGCAACTGTTGTTCCAAAAGTGGGTTAAGTGGCTCACTTATGTCTAAATGGACGTGGTTTTCGTCAAAGATTGCCAGATTATCCAAAACATACTTTTTCAGACCCGTGTCGTATTTAGAGGCGGCCTCCAAAAGCGTCAAGAGCGTCGCTGGGGCGGGTTTAGAGCTACAACCAGCAGCTAAAGCCTTTAAAGCGTTCCAGGGAGCTACAAAGCTTACACTTCCCTCCTGGTCAATTACCGTAAAACGCATCACATTCATCTTTAATCTCCTTTTTATCAGCTATCGGCTATCAGCCGGAACCAGAAACATCTATGGGCAGAACCATATCCTACAAATGCCCTGGTTTTCTGTGGGACATTGCTCCGCCAATGGACTGTTCCAAACTATCTATAGGCAAAACCATATCCTACAATGTTCCTGGTCGATAGCCGATAGCTGTTCGCTGTGTATAACTATGGTTTTTAATTCCTGTCTTATTATATCTCTTATTATTAATATTAATAGCAGTAATAGTAATAGGGACGGTGGATTTGTGGGAAACCCGATTTTCAGGCTCAAAAAGCCCCTTTTTAGCTACACATTCCTGGCGGAAAACCCTGTGTATTAAAACCACGTTTTCCACCGCTTTTGGTCAGTCACGCCTACTTTTCCCCATAGCAGCTGTTTTCTCCACTTTTGGTCAACCATTCGTCCACGCTCTTTTCCACCTTTGTGCATTAATTTAATCTAGTTATGGAAAGTTATACACAGATTGTCCACATCCGGTGGATAAATTTTGGTTGACCTGGGGAAAACTCTTGTTGGGGCTATTTCCACAGTCCCACAAGAATTATCCACAAAATGTGTACTGCTGTTGACAACTCCCTTGAACTGAAAAAACAGGCCACGCTGCCTGCTTTCGTTCTAACCTATATTATTTCTGGCTCTGCTGATAATGTTAGTTGTGTTCGCCGGAATAGAGAATTTGGGTGATGGTGTTGACCTGCTGGCGTAGTTGGGCGTTGGTCTCGATTTCGCGTTGAATCTTGTCGTAACCGTGCATTACCGTCGTATGGTCGCGGCCCCCGAACGCCTGGCCCACTTCCACCAGACTGCTTTCGGTATGTTCCCTGATGATATACATTGCAATCTGGCGCGGCAGCACAATATCGGCACTGCGGCTGCGGCCCTTCAATTCTTTGATGTCAATACTGAAATATTGGCTGACCGTTTCTATCACTCGCTCCGGTGTGACTATTTTGCGCCGCGTATTCTGCATTATCTCTTCTAACGCCTGTTTTGCCACATCTATAGTCAAAGCTTCGTGGCTGTGCAAAGCAAACCCTACCACCCGTATCAAAGCCCCTTCCAACTCCCGAATGTTAGACTCAATTTTCCCAGCGATATAGTCCAATACTTCGGCTGGTACGGGATTGGGTTGATATTCGGCTTTGGCCTGTAAAATCGCCAGCCGCATCTCGTAATTGGGCATCTGGATGTCGGTGATAAAGCCGCCCTCAAACCGACTACGCAAACGGTCTTCCAGCACCAACATCGCTTTGGGGGGACGGTCAGAGCAAATAATAATCTGTTTGTTTTCGCCGTGCAGAGCATTAAAGGTGTGGAAAAATTCCTCCTGCGACGACTCTTTGCCAGCGATAAACTGAATATCGTCAATCATCAAGATATCGGTATTGCGGTAGCGATTGCGGAAGTTTTCCGTGGTGCGGAAGCGAATCGCTTCTACCAAATCGTTAGTAAATTTTTCGCTGCTGACGTAAAGCGCGGTCAGATTAGAACGTTGACGAATAGCCTCGTGACCGATGGCGTGAAGCAAGTGAGTTTTACCCAAACCTACACCCCCATAAATGAACAAAGGGTTGTAGTGGTTGCCAGGATTATCTGCTACGCTGCGGGCCGCACTGTAGGTCACACGGTTGCTGTTGCCCACGATAAACTTATCAAAAATGTATTTGGGATTGAGATTGCTGCTATTGCGCGGTGCTGGCGGTGCTTCGTAACCCGACTCATCATACTGGTTTTCCTGAGCCGACCCGTTTTGATTGTTTTCGCTGTCGTCTAGCTCTAAATTCCCCTCGGTGTAATCATAGTTAGTGTTATTCTCCCGTATATAACCTGTTTCCGGGTAGCTGACCGGGCGCGTATCCAGTCCATTAGAGATGATACCAGTTCGCATAGCAGGCGTGGTTTTTGACACCAGATTGCGCTGATAGCCAAATTGCCCATTGCGGTTGCCCAAACTGTTGTTGACTTGTGGGCCAGACCTGCCACCCGCCGCTACTGGCACTTTCGCTTGCATACGGGTGGGTAGTTCGCTTTCTAACCTGGACTGGATAGGTTGCTCCGTCACAAAATGCACTGTCAAGGGTTGGCCCAAAACACCGACCAACGCTTGTTGCACAATTTTTTGGTATTGGCTTTCCAAACGCTGACGGGCCGAGGTGCTGGGGGCGGCAATCTGGGCCACCCCGTTTTCGATGCCCCTTAACACCAGATTTTTCAACCAATAATCATATTCCGAACGGTCAACCTGGTTGCGTAAAATTCGGAGCGCGGTCTGCCAGATTTGGCGGGCTTCGGGCGGCGGCACATCCTGAGCCACTCTGCTTTCGTTTTCTTGCATAACGAAATTTCTCCAATCAAAAAAAGATTTTCATTCAAGCCGTTTCGGACAATCAGCTTTTTCAAAAGGGCAAAAATATCCAGGTCTGTAGGGCAAACCAGCCAGACCGTCAAAAACCTATAGCTAAATTGTCTCAAGCTCAGGCTTGAATTTGGTGTCGAAAGTGCTACACCGCCAGGGCAGTGGTGTTTAACCTAACAAATTCTTTCGACCTGCCTTACTCCTGAAACCAGATGATGAAACACTAACGGCAATAATAACAGCAAAATGCTAAATAATCAATAGAGAAATGACTCTTTTGCTATAAGTTTTGCTTATAGGCCCACTTTTATAGCTTTTTTAAGTTTAATTTCCCCACATTCAGAAAGCGATTGTGCAGAGGCTTTTCCACTTATCCACAAGACCGCTTATTAGCTAATTGCTCTGCCTTTGGACAATTTGCTAAAGGTATTTTTATAACGTGTAATGCACATTTATACACACTTATCCACATTGTGTGTATAGACAACAAGCTCTCAGGTTATGCACCACTGTCCACATTTTGTGGAGTCATACCGTTGGATAACACAATTTTAGGCATTATAGCTCAAAGACTCTGATATTTCGTCCACACTTGTCCACATTATGTTGATTACTTACGAAATTTGCCAATCGCTTGTCAAAACGGGGCTACTGAAAGTGGGTGTGGACAAGTTTGTGGAAAAACTAAAACTTATCCACACCCTTTGGTTCAAACTATCTTTTAGAAGCGTTTCGGCCTATTTTTGGTAGCCTCATCCCTCTATAAAATAACCACCACTCTATAAGTAAAATTATGAGAGCAGTCAAAGCGATAGGTTGCCAAAACTCACGGTCACTTTTAACCGGGCCATTCCCGCTATTATTGACCGTGCCTTGCAAACCCAAATCGTCCAGAGGCTTGATGTCACTGGCAAGTGCGCTGAAAAGATTTACTACGAAATTTTGGGTAACTACGTTGGGCTGAGTGGCAGGAGGAGTGGCAGGTGTCTCGCGCTTGACACTATAGATACCAAGCCCATTTGTATCGGTGTATGATACTTCGTTGTTGGTGGGTTTTAGCAGTTGGGCCGTGCCGTTGGGGGATACGATACTGATTTGTTCGCGCTGACCGACTGCATAGCTCACCGGGTCGCCAGGATTAACCTGTGTCACCTGGTCAAGTGCGCCTGCCGGTTGCAAATAACTCAAAACGTTGATGAGCAAAATCGGCCAAGCACTATTCAGACCTAAATCGCTGCGGTGTAAATCGAAAGCCAACGCTACCACCCGCTGCCCACTATTGTCACCCGCAATCAAAAGCGGCGTACCATCGGACGCGCCCACGACGGTATGCGCCCACTCCGGCACATCGAATATTTCGGCCTGGGCAATCGCAATCGCGCTGCTCAAATCGGTATAGCGCAGGAGTGGGTCGGCCTGTTCCAGTTGGGCAATCGTCGGCGGTTTAGCTGGGTCGGTCTGGCCTTTGACCACCAGTACGGGCGAAGTCGGCGGGTCTATCAAAAATAACCCGGCGGCAGGGGCTTTGTCCGGGGCGTAGCCATCCATAATATACAAATCATAGCTGTCCCGATTTTTAAGGTTGACATACTCGGCGGGCGAGACTTTGCTGGTTTTGTAATTGGGCAGTTGTACCAGCAACCGTTCCAGGAAGCTATTGCCTTCCGTCACCAGCAAAATCTTTTGAGGCGCACCCTGGTTGCGGATGGTAAAAGCCTCGTTGTCTGCCGCCAGAAAATCTTGCGTCCCGTTGACCGGAGCGATTTTAGCCTCAACCGTGTGGGCAGCCAGCGGCAAATTTGCCAGGGTCAGATTAGCTTTATCATCGGGCCGGATTTGCACCGACTGGGTAGCGAACTGTTTGCCATCTACCTGCACACTCAAATTGACCTCGGCAGCGGCGGCACTATAGTTATTGACACTTACAAAAAGCTGCGGCCCACCTGGAGACTCTCGCAATTGCAAAGCCCCAATCGCCTGATTATTGTCGGCCTTACCTATTTTAATATAATTGATTTTAGCTTTGAGGGAAGGTAAACCCTGTCCGCGCCCGAACGCCCCATCGCTCAAAATAACCACCGTCGTGCCAGGGGTGCGGTCTGCGCTGGCCGAGGCCAGGGTCAGGGCATCGCGCGGGTTGGCTGGCTCGTTGGTAACTTTGGCCCGATCCAAAACGCTGTGCAGTTCAGTTTTGTTGGTCGAGTTGGTCGCCAAAACTTCGGGGAAATTGTGCATCAAAACGATGCTCATCCGGTCTCCCCCGCCCATTCCGTCAATAATCGAGCCAATTTCGTCCTTTGCTTTGACAAAACGGCTGGGCGCGACATCGGTAGCCTGCATCGAAGCCCCTGCGTCCAACAGCACGATAATGTTGCCCGTCGCTTTGGCATCGCTACTGAAGAAAGGGCGGCCCAACACAAAAACCAGCAGCAAGAGCAGCAAAAGTTGGAGCAGCAGCAGCCAGTTTTTTTGTAATTTTTGCCAGGGGGCGTTAGCTTGTTTATCCTCGATGACCCGTTGCCACAAAAAGTTGCTGGAAACGGTCAACTCCTCGCGCCGCAACTTGAGCAGGTAGAAAATAATAATCGGGATAGCCAACGCCAGCAGACCTAGCGCAACCGGAAAAATAAAGCCCATAATTTATACTCAACTATCTATTTCATCTTCATCACCATTGGCTGTTTTGTGGGACATTGTTCCGTCAATCGCCAACGGTTGAAACCGTCGTCTAGCCACCCCAAACACGTTAAAACGTGTTGTTAGTACCGTTCGGCAACCTGATTTATCAGGTTTGGTTTGTTTAGACGATGGATTTATCCATTGACGTTTTCATACCGATTTTATTTGTTAAAGTTCACAAATCGGTTAAATACGCTTTATAATTTCGCTAACCCCATTTATGGGGTTTAGAACTCCTTTGCCGCTGGTTTCAACCATCGGTGTCCCCAAAGCTATCAGCCAGACAAAACACTGAAAGACAAATCCATCGGATACCTGCCGGGCGGTCTGCTCCGCTGAATAATAAAGGCTACTCAAACAACCTGTTCACCTTGAGTTTGAAGCCCGGAAGTACCTCTTTGCCGTCTAACTCATCATCCAAATCAACTGTATCCGGTTTATAAGACCCGTTCGCTTGTCTATAATAAACCCGTACAAACTTTGCCAGTAGATAGATTGACCAAATCAAAGGCACTCCCGCTTTTTGATAGACTTCTATTTTGTCTGCAATGCTTTCTGTCGTATCGCTGGGGGAATTAACCTCGGCAACAATGTCTGGAATTTCCGGTATCGGCCCTCGCGCCCCTGGAGTTAATCGGCCTGTCAGGAAAACTGCTACGTCGGGCAGAACATAGTTGGTTCTAGTTTTCTTTGCTTGTTTCCTTGTGCGCTTGCCGTTGTTAATGCTGCTGATGTTGCCTTCTTCCTGGATTTCAATATTAGGATTAAGCGTTTCGATATTAACACCCAGCGTACAAGGTGGGGCGGAAAATACTTCGGCGGTTTTACCATTGCTGAAAGTCAACAAGTGAAAAATTAACCAGGCTATAACTTTGCTTTGTCCCCGGTCTGGTCCAGCTAAGGTATCAGCGTCCTTCTCCATAATTTCTCCGTTGATAAGCTCATACTGTGCGTCTGCTTTGCCGTATTTATGCACCCACGCGAAAAATTCTTCCAGCGAATATTGTTTTCTGGATGGTTCAAGGGCTGCTGTCATTGTCTTAGCTCCTTAATTTATCAGGCCGCGCCGCCGCATATAATGTAACACCAGGTCGTCAAAGGGTACAGCCGTGTCCACCTGGATGTAGTTGATGGCGCGACGCTGGCAAAACTCGATTAGTTCGTGTTGCCAGGCATCGAACTCGCGTTTATAAACCGCCAGCGCATTCGTATCCACACTGACTTCTTGCACCGCGCCCGTTTCGCTATCCACCAGCTTCAAGTCGCCGCGCAGGGTCGGGTTTACTTCGTCCGGCGACAACACGTGCAGAAGGTTGACCTCGTGGCCCGCCCCCTGCAAAGCCCGAATACCTTCATAAACCCCGCCCGGCGTAAACAAATCCGAAACGATAAAAAGTAGGCCCGGATAGCGCGTCTGGCTGGCATAGGTTCGCATCGCCCCGTTCAGGTTGTTACTTGCGCCCGGTGCTAAGTTTTCTACGAAGCGCAGCATCCGCATAGTCTGGTTCTTGCCGCGTGTCATTGGTAGCCGCGCTTCCTGGGTAGCTCCAATCGCCGTCACGCTGACCCTATCCATAGCAGCCAACGCCATATACGCGATAGCCGCCGTCGTGCGTTTGGCATACAGCAGTTTGTTGAAGCTGGGCCGGGTGGCTTCGGTTAGCTTGATTCCAGCCGGAGCTTCGGCGTAATCTAAATCTGGCCCACTCCAATCCATCGAACGGCTACAATCTAGCAAGATATGGACGGTCAGTTCTTCCTCCTCCTCAAATAGCTTGAGAAAGACCTTTTCCAGGCGGGCATAAATGTTCCAATCCACTTGGCGCAAATCGTCGCCGGGGGTGTACTCGCGGTAATCGGCAAACTCCACTGACGTGCCGCGTTTGAGGCTGCGCCGCTCCCCTTTGAGGCTGCCCACCCGTACCTTTTTGCTTACCAGGTTCAAGCGGTCTATTTTGCGTAAAAATTCTTCGTCCAGTAATTTTGCCATTTTCTTCTAATTCTTAGTGGGATGATACTTGACACCGTGCTGAACCATCTCAACTACCATCGTGATTTTATCAATTGTCAATTGTTTCCAGGAAAGCGACTCCGAAGTGGGTATAAGACCGAAGCGATATTGCACCATAAATAAAAAATTCCAGCCCAGGGCCGCCCCACCCACCAGCCCGATTGACCACCAGCCCAACCGTGTGCTTAGATACTCGAAAAGTGCGGCCAGTCCTAGAGCGAAGATTGGCACACAACTGATAAAAACGCGCTGCCCAAAGGTGTCACCCAAACTCCAATCGCCATACGCCGCCGAGATATAAACTTGTAAGCTGGCAGCCAGAGCCAGTTTCAAGGCATAGACCCGTTCCAGTCGAGCCAAAAACACCAGCCCTATCGCGGCCAGCAACGTAATCGGGTGGCGAGTAAAAAGACCAAAGCCCGAAAACAAAATATCCCACACCGCCGGAGCAGTCCAATTGAAAGCTATTCCGCCTCGGCTGAAACCGTTGGCCCAGGGTTGTCCGTAAGCCCGATACGCCGCCGCTAGTTGGGGGCTATAGGCCAGGACAAAGCCAGCCAACATTAGAGCCGCGTAGCCGACCATTTTGCCGGATCCGACAAAATGGTGGCGGCGATTACGAACCGCTCCCCAGCCCAGCCCTATCAAATCCAGTAGAGGCAAAATGATAAAAGCTGCGTCCTGCGTGCGAATCATTCCGGCCAGACCCGCTATTGCCCCCATACCCACCCAATATGTGAGAGGCCGCATTTTTGGCCCAAACCGCCACCAGGCCATCAAGCCACTTACTGTTGCCATCGCCGCCATATGCGACATGGAGTTTTCGACCACCAGATAATAAATTACATTCCAGCCGAACCAAAGGCATACCAGCGCACTCAGGGCAATTCTGGCCCGAAAAAACTCCAGGCATAAGCGCAATACCAATAGCAGACCGACATAACCGTAAAACATACTACCCAGGCACACCGCGAACTGATAGACCTGGTTGTAACCGTCCGGCGCAATCGGCAAACCGACGGTGTGGGCCAGCCAGACTAACCCGTGCGCCACCAGATAAAAAGGCAGCCAGACAATTGCCATACCAACCGGGTGAACCAAAGCCGTCGAACCGGAGTTGGGTATTTTGTCCAGATGATGAAATTCGTCGTCCAGGTCTAAATCGCGGTCAATCACCAGCGAACGCAAGGTGGCGAAGTATTCGATACCATCCGAGCTAAACAAATTTTGAGTGGTACGCGGTATCGGCAGCAACGCCACAAAGGTCAGCAAGCATACTCCAAACAAAATAGTTACTATCAGATAGGGAGGCTGCATCAGCTTTTCAAAAGACTGCTTTGTTTTGGGGACAACGTTAGCTGTTTCAATCATAACTGTAGTTAGCTCATGGCCCTTTGTGGGACATTGCTCCGCCAATGGACACCCTGGGAACATCGGCTGACGGAGCCGCTGCGCGTCCAACAAGGGCTGCTTTGTGGGACATTGCTCTGCCAATGGACAAATCGGCTGACGGAGCCGCTGCGCGTCCAACAAATGCTCTTGTGGGACATTGCACTGCCAATGGACTTCGGGAACGTTAGCTCCCTGCGGCTGGCTTGGACATATTTTTTTGAATCTCGACCACTGCGGCCACCAGTTGCGGGTCGCGGTTGTTAGCGTAATCGTCCGGCGTAATGGATACCGTGATGTCGGGCGAAACCCCAACCCCATTATCTTTTTCGCCCTTGACCCCCACATATTCATCTACCGTCACGGTGATAGCGGTATCATCGCCCAGGCCATAAGCTGCCGTATGACCGAGCGCACCAGCAGTTTTTTGACCGACAATGGTGCCGAGCTTAAAATCGCGCACCGCTATAGCTAAAATTTCACTACTGCTGGCACTACCTTCGTCCACCAGCAACACTAGCGGCAAGAGCGGAGCAAAAGGTTTGCCTTTATCTGCGCCAGTTACTCCATTATTGGAAACCTTGTCTTCCAGATGTTCCTTGCGGTTGTTGTCGTAGCCCATTATTTCGCCGCCATTGACAAAACGGCCCACTACTTCTTCGGCGTTGACCCCGCCAGGATTATCGCGCACATCAATAATCCAACCCCTCGCCCCTTGTTTATACAAGTCGCTCATAGCTTTGTCGGTTTCGTTGGCGACGTTAGTAAAAAAATCACGGATGGCAATATAGCCAATGTTTTTGTTAATCATGCGATACTCCACCGTCGGCATAGTATATACGCCCTTCGTAGCTCGGATAGTCAAAGTCTGGCTCTGGCCGGGCCGCTTGACTAGAAAAGTATGGGTGCTATCTTGCAACGAAGCCCGAATAGTGGTTCTAGTTTTAGGAGTAGCGGTTTCGTCATCAAATTTCACAATCTGGTCGCCCGCTTTAAGCCCCGCTTTATCTGCCCCCGAACCCGGCACCACCCGCACAATATAAAGTTCGTTGGCTGCGCCTGTCGTAAAAACGATACCAAAGCCGATGCTGGTGTTATCGCCCTGCAAAAGATTGTTGCGCGACTTATAATCATCTTTATTCAAAAAGGCGGTGTGTTCGTCCTTAACTGCGTCCGCCATTGCTGTCACTGTTCGGTGCGCCAGCTGGCCTTTGGGGTAAGTAAAATTATTAGCAGCCACAGCACTATCCACAATTTTGTTGAAAGCTGTGATAAAGGTATTCCAATTTTCCGCACTGTTATCACTAAAACTCGCGGATGGCGCAGTTTGTTGGGTGACACTGGCCGTTTCGGACAAAGCCGCAGTCAAAACAGCCGAGGTATCAGGTGCTTTGAAAAGATGGGCCAACAGCGCATCGTAAGCGGCTTTAATCAGCTTTAATTCGTAATCCTTATCAACTTTAACGGCTGCCCCTTCCAACGTAGGGGTAGGCGTGGGTGCTGCCGTTGGCGTAGTGCTATTGGTAGTGGTAGCCGTAGTGGGTGGCTCTGTCGCGCTAGGCGAAGGAGCAGAAGTGGTTGAAGGAGCAGTCGTAATGGCTGGGGCAGTCGTAGCCGTAGAGTTGGATGGGGTAGCCGTATCGTTGGAAACGACGACGGGCGTAGAAGTCGCGTTGATAGTAGTAATATTAGCTGTTATGGTAGCAATAGCGGTGTCGGTGCTGGTCGTGATTTGCACCGAAGGCAGTGCTACTGCTCCAATCGGGGTCGCTGTGACTGTGCCTTGCGTTTCGGCGCAAGCCGATAGCAACAAGTTGAACGCCAGCAGCAACGCGGCCAATGTCCCCCATATTCGCTTACCAAATTTATATTTCATTCGGTTATTTATCTTTTCTAGTCATAAAAATATCTAGCTGTAAGCTAACTGCCTTAACTTAAATTTATTATGGATGCGAACATTATAGGCAGGACGTGGTTTGAGGCGGTAATCAACAGTACGGTAATCAACAGTACGATAATTAGCAGCCCGGTCTTCCAACTTTTCAGGGTTTCTTATCACTCTAAGCCATTTTTCGCTGAAATAAACGACCTTGTACTCTGGTGCAAGCTCTTGTTTGAGCCGTCGCCACAAACAAACGCCTTGTCTGTCAAAATCAGCTACCCAAAGAGCTTTTTGTTCAGGCGTAGCGTTTCTTAGAGAGCCTTCTAGCGGTTCCCAATAAGCTTTTTCCCGCTCTTTCAGACAATCAACGGTTTCCTGGCTCAGAGGTAACTCCTCATAGTCAATCTCGCCAAAATTATTCTTTTTGTGTTTTTCCCACCAACGGAAATTCCACCACAACCCCGTCGTAGTATAATCTGTCATCAACCTTATAGTTTTGCTCATTTTGGTACTCTTATTATAAAGTATTCAACGCCTTGATTTCAGGTCAGAGAAGTCTTAAAATCCTAAATTAAGGTCTTCTGTAATTTCTCGGCAAGTTTTCACGTAGCCAGGCCGATACAATTCGACATTTATCGGCAGTACCAACTCCGATGCCTACATAAATTGTAGTGTTTTTATTTCTATCAAATTCTCTAAAATATACCTAGTTTGAACCGTTCGGGTCTTTGTACCTGGTCGAATCGTCTGTTAATTTCTTTCGGAGAAAATCATTAACCGCTTCTTTGGTTTTGTAACCATATTCGATAAATTTACCCTTATGTTGTGTCCAAAGATGCTCAAGGCCGGAACGGGCATTCCCTTCGTCGAGATAGTAGATTTCTTGGAACTTACAAGCAATCTACCTGACACCCGTTTTGCCAGTTATGTCAGCTTTGGTCTTCAGTTCGTCTTCTG
Source organism: Chloroflexia bacterium (assembly GCA_038207455.1). Lineage (GTDB taxonomy): Bacteria > Chloroflexota > Chloroflexia > Chloroheliales > Chloroheliaceae > JBBQZT01. The sequence continues at coordinate 27,605 of JBBQZT010000030.1, read as the reverse complement.
TTTCGTAACCATCACACTCGCAGCTACGACTGTTTTGATTGCCTACGCTCATGCTTAATCAGTCTGACTTTATGCGTTTCTCTGGTAAAAATTATCGTTGTAACTACTAAAATAACTTATTTCTTGACCTTTTCGGGTTGGGCTGGTTTTGGTTCGGCCCGTTGCTGCGGGACAGCTTTCAAAATTTCGTCTATCACCTGGTCGGTAGTGATGCCTTCCGCTTCGCCTTCAAAATTGAGAATCAGGCGATGCCGCATAGCCGGGTGCGCTACGGCTGCGATGTCAGCAAAATCTACATTAAACCGCCCGTCCATCAAGGCCACGATTTTCCCGGCTAGAATCAAAGTTTGGGCGGCGCGTGGACTGGCTCCAAAACGGATAAATTGGCGCGTAATAGCCGGAGCTTCGGCGTTTTCGGGATGGGTCGCCAACACCAACCGGGCGGCGTAGTTCGAGACGTGGCTGGCAACCGGAATTTCCCGCGCCAGGTCGCCCATCGCCATAATTTTTTGACCGTTGGCAATCTTGCCGATGCGGGCTTGTTCGCGCGTGGTGGTGCGGTTCAAAATCTGCATCAACTCGTCTTCTTTGGGGAAACCCACTGTCAGCTTGAAAAAGAAGCGGTCTAGCTGGGCTTCGGGCAAAGGATACGTGCCTTCCATATCAATCGGGTTTTGGGTTGCCAACACAAAGAAAGGCCGCTCCACTCGATAGCTACGGTTGGAAACGGTGACGGTTTTCTCCTGCATAGCTTCCAAAAGGGCCGATTGGGTTTTGGGTGTGGCGCGGTTAATTTCGTCGGCCAATAGCAGGTTTGTGAAAACCGGGCCGGGCTGGAAACGAAATTGGCGGCCTCCCTGCGGGTCGTCGAGCAAAATATTAGTTCCTACGATGTCGGCGGGCATCAAGTCAGGCGTGAATTGGATGCGGCTGAAATGCAGTTCCAACACCTCGCCAATGGTGCGAACCAGTGCAGTTTTACCCAGTCCTGGCACGCCTTCCAGCAAAACGTGTCCGCCTGCGATGATACTAATCATCACGTTCCGCACCACGTCACGCTGTCCTACAATCAGCTTGCCCACTTCCTGTTCAATCCGTCGGGTGATGTCTCTAAAATCCTGAGCTTCTTCGGGCGAAATTTCTTTCGGGGTTGGTGCCGCCATCGTCATAAATTTTCCTTTTAGCTATCAGCTATAGGCTTTTGGCTATCGGCTTTTGGCTGATAGCTGATAGCATTTTATTTTCCGTTATTATTACTGGTGTTAGAGTTGCTGTTAGAACTACTGCCGCCTGTGCCATTTTCCAGGTCGTTGAAATACTGCTTAACCACATCTTTGAGCGTAATCGGCACGTAGTTTTTGTCTATGGCTTCGCTGGCGGCGTTTTTATATGCTCCTATCGCATCACTAAGTGGCACGCTGGAGTTACCATTAACTTGATTGCTGTTGACCTGCTGGTTGTTGGTTGGGCCACTACCTTGTTTACCCGGCACGTTCACCTGTTGGCCGTTTTGAGAATTGACCAGACTAGAATTGGCATAAACATTTTCGATATGCCCATCGCCTGCCTTCGTTCCGCCCTGGTTGCCCTGGCCCTGCTGCTGTCCGTTCTGGCCCTGCTGTCCATTCTGACCTTGTTGCTGCCCGTTTTGGCCCTGGCCTTGCTGCTGCCCGTTTTGACCTTGTTGACTCTGTTGCTGCCCGTTTTGACCTTGTTGACTCTGCTGCTGCCCGTTTTGACCTTGCTGTTGACCCTGCTGTCCGTTTTGGCTCTGCTGCTGTCCGTTTTGACCTTGCTGTTGCTGGCCTGCTTGCTGCCCACTCTGGTCGCTTTGCTGTTGGCCCGATTGGTTTCCGCTCTGGTCTCCCGCTTGTTGCCCGGACTGGTCGCCGCTTTGGTCGGAGTTTTGCTGCCCCTGCTGCCCGGACTGGTCGCCGCTCTGGTCGCTCATCTGCCCGTCGCTGGATTGCTGGTTTGAACTGCCTGGCTGGGGCTGTCCATTGGGGCTTTGCTGCTGTAGCTGGCCCTGCTGTGAATTTTGGTTTTGTTGCCCAGCCTGACTGATTTTCTGTTCACTCTTTTGCAATTGAGATTGGGCCTGTTGCACCTGGTCTTGCACCTGCTGGTTTTGACCACTGGTACGCAGTTGTTGAGCCAAATCTTTGAGGGCTTGCGAAGCCGCCGTCGGGTTCTTGTTCACCGCGTCCGACTTGGTTGCGTCGCTGGCTTGCTGCAACTTTTGGGCCAGAGCCGGGTCGCTCTTGGAGAAAAGTTTGGAGTCGTTAGCCAGTGATTGCGAAAGTTGGTCGGCCTGGTTCGGGTTATTTTGCAAAGCGGCAGTGTTATTAGCGGCCTGGTTCAGCTGGTCGGCGGCTTTGTCAAAACGGTCTGGCCCGGTCTGGCTCAAAGCATCACCCGCGCCTTTGGTCAAATCGTTGTTTTTGAAATCGCGGGCCAATGCGTCCATCGCTGCTTTTTCCGCCGCCGCATTTGCATTATTCAGTTGTTGCAAATCTTGTTGAGCTTTATCCAGGGCCGCCAGCGCACCATCTTTGTTAGTATCGTTTTTTTCGATCTCGGTTTTGGTTTGCTCAAGCTGTTTGATAAGCTCTTGCAACTTTGGGTCGTCTTTATTGGCGTTATTTTGCAACTGATTTTTGAGTTGCTCCAACTGATGAGCTTCTTGCTGAATTTGTTGTTGCACCTGCTGTTTTTGTTCCACCTGTTCGCTAAAGAGGTTGGGCAAAAACAAAGCCAACAGCAAAAGTGGTATCAGGCCCAAAACTGCCAGACTGGGATTGCGGGGCAGCTTGAGGGGAATAGCTTTGCTGAACTTGAGGTTGGTGAGGGTGTTTTGGGCATCTTTGAATTGCAGACGGCCAAACTCGCTATAACCGATGTCACCGGGATGATTATAACCTTCGATGGCGGTGCTGGTGCGCGACTTGAGACCCAGCAAGCGGTCAGCCCGACGAGCCGTGTCCAACAAGCGGCGGGGACGCAGCCAGGCGTAGCCCAACATTATTGCCACACCAATCAAAACCGCCGCGAGTGTGAGGGTCAAAACCTGGGTGGTAGTGAAAATCGGAGTCAGACGGCTGACGAGGGCGGCCACCAGTCCGATAATGCCACCTGCCAGGATTGCGAAGGGCAGCCACCGCACGGCTTCCTGCACCCGCATTCGCCGTTCTATCCGCTTGACGTTATCTACCAATTTTTGATATTCAGCTGGGGCGATTATCTCTTGATTTTTAGTTTTGGGACTGGTTTGTTCCCGTTCCAGTAGTTGGCTCATAGTTTTTCTCTTTATTTGTTAGATTCAACCCAATACGCAAACATTAGAAAAAGTTTTTAGGGGACACCCCTATCATCGCTTGACCATCTTTGGGTATTCAGACCGCCAATGGTTCACCCGTGCCGGGTACAGGTAAACCATCGACTATCCACACCAAACCCACTAAAGTGGGTTCTGAAATACTTGTAAAGCCTATCATCTAAAGTGGTGTTATTAACCTGATTTATCAGGTTTGGTTTGAATAGACGACGGTTTACCTGTACCCGGCACGGGTGAACCGTTGGCGTTTGTTGACCTGACACACAAGCAACTATCTGATGCACGCCCCCTTTAGCTACAAGGGCTTCTTACCTACTCTTTTTAACGTCAATTTTCGTATTAACGTTACAAATCTGCTTTCAAAACGAAATGACCAGCCGACGGGTTTGAGATTGGTGGTAGTCAGGGCTATGAAAGCACAGCCTAGCAAAATGCTCTCGACGATACAAACCAGCCAGGGCATTGGTACGGTAAGCTGACCGTGGGCAATTTGGGTGAAGAAAAGGCTGGACGAAAGATGCGGGTCATAAAGTTGGACAGCGGAAAGCACAATTGCCAACGGTGCGGAAAGCGATGTCAAAAGATAGCGGGTTAGTTCGTCATCAATTATAGCACTTCGCGTTATGTAAAGCGCACCGGGCAAAATACCCAACAAAAAAAGCGTAATCAGTCCTGTTAAGCTATTGGCGCGACGGCTGCTACTGACCAGACTAGAAGCATATAGATTGACTGCGCCGTATAAGAAGGCCGTCGCCACGCATAAAGCCAGCACTGCCAGGATTACGTCCAAATCTGCCCCGCCCAAAGCGAACGCCAACACCTCAAAGGGCAATCCCGCCACTACCAGTAGCAGCGAAAAAATTATTGAGGCCAACAACTTGCCTATTACAATATCACGAGGTCGCAACAGAGTGATTAACAAAGCATCGTAAGTCTGGCGTTCTTTTTCGTTGACGATGCTGCTGGCGTTATTGGTAGAAACGGCGATGGCGAACAGTTGCCAGATCGTCAGCGTGATAAAGATAATATTGCCAAATAGTTCGGGGGAAAGGCGGGTGGTAGCCTGACGAATTATAGCCACATAAGCGAAACCGATAGCCCAACCCAGGCTCAAAAGATAACCGCTCAAACTCAAAATATTGCGCCAGTTGCGCCAATAGCCGCGCAGTTCTTTAACTGCGACGGGGTTGGTGAAGAAGTTGACCACGCCTATGCGGGTACGTACACTCGTTTGCTTGACGGCCTCTAACATTTTGCCCAACTTCCTGCCAACCAACCCAAAGCCAAAACCTTGTTAAATCCCTGCCAGCCATTGTAACCTTTAGCTGGCCCACTTGCAATCTTTTCCCGCTTGACAAATGATTTGAACCAAATTAGGATATTATTAATGTACCGCGAATTTCCTGCAATCAACGAGGAGTAAATTATGGTTTCAAGTTTTAAGTCACACGAGATAGTATTGCCCAAATTACAGGTTACTAAGGAAGTAAGAGGAAGCCGCTTTAGTCGAATTAACTCTATTCTAAGCTCAAGGTTGCTGGCGATATGTGGTTTAGTTCTGATTTTCTTGTTACCCTTGTCAATGTTTTCAGCGTCGGTAGCCGAAGCCATAGCCTCACAAACCGAGACAACTAACGCTCCGCGTAGTCAAACCTCCTACACGTATCATCTTCCCTTCTTGGCAAATACTTATACTCGAACTGGTACTATCGGCAGCTTCACTACTTACCTTGCCATTCAAAATACCAGCTCGACGATTGCCAATATTACTATAGTTTATCACGACAGTAATGCTAATGTTTTACCCACACCACCAACAAGTTGTGCCTCTGTCAATCCGCTTGCTGAATGTATTGCCTCTAACCCCTTTGCTATGGGAAAAAGAGGGACGGGCATTGTTACCTCAGACCAACCTCTAAGCATTATAGTGGGAGAATCTACTCCTTTCGGCGGGACTGCTTATACAGCTAATGCCGTGCCTTCTAATGTGAATGTAGTTCCAATAGCTTTTAACGATGCCTTTGGTGGGTTTAATGCCCAGCTTACAATTTTCAATCCCGGCATAGGAAGTGGTGCTAGTATCAATTTTTATGATAAGAACGGTAGTGTAATTGCAAGTAAATATGTTCCGATACGTTCCGCAACTAACCAAATTTTAGATTTAAATGATCCAACTTTAGGTTTGCCTAATGGGTTCGCTGGCTGGGCTTTGATTCTAGCTGGCCCTGAGATAGGCGACGAATTAGTGGTTCAAACTTTAGAATACAATCTGAGCCACCATTTTGTAGCCGTTTTGGATCAATATTTTTTAATACTACTCTTTATGCTCCCGCTATCTTCAATAAAGCTTTTGGCAGCTATGTAACGGGAATAAGTCTAGTCAACCCTAATGCAGCACCCATTACTACAACAATTACATATTACGATAATTCTGGTACAGCTTATCCAACTGATCCTTTTACCTTACCTGCTTTTGGAGCTACCACTATCTATAATGGAGGTAGCGGTGGAGTCGGATTACCAGTTAATGGTTTGCCTAGCGGCTTTTACGGTTCAGCTATTGTTAAGGTGCAAGGTCAGGGCGCAGTTATGGCAGTCAATGAGTTAGGTAGCGCGACGGCTAATGGACAGTCAGCCAGTGGCGTGTATGCTGCCCCAACTTTGGGTAAAAATAGTATTAATTTACCTGTGATGGCGAATGGCGGCTTTGGTTTTACTACGGGATTGACAATACAGAACATTAGTAGTTCGGCTATTAGTTGTACTCTACAATATTATCGGGTGGATGGCACCGTTCAAGGTACTACTCAAACCTATAACATTCCTGCTAATGCCAGTCAGGTAGTTTATCAGGGAGCAGGAGACTTGCCAACAAATTTTTATGGTACGGCAGTTATAACGCAGAACACAGGGTCAAGTGGAAGTTTAATCGTTACTACCAATGCAATTTCAGCTAATACCTTTTATACGTATTCTGTTCCCAATTAGTAAAATTAGTTAGAGCGGGTCTAATAACTGGGTAATGTCACCCTGAACGCAGTGAAGGGTCTATTGATTTGAACTCAAAATAGATTCTTCCGGGTACTCCCTGGGTGGCAGAGCCTCCGCTCAGAATGACATTATTAGACACACTGTTAGAAACGGCACGAAACAGTTACAGTCTGCGCTGCAATTATTTGTCCGTTTTCGGTACGGGGGGCTGGCGCACTTTCGACCAACCAAACAGCAATCCGCCTACTACTGCTAGAGCCAGCATCATTATCACGCCCCCTTCCGGCCCGAATCCGTTTCCGGTGACAGCACTTGGCCCTTCGATATATGGTTGAAAAATAGAGTTGGGCAGCAGGTAGCCGCTTACCGGGAAGCCAAAAATTACTCCCTCGGCAAAGTTCCAGGCAAAGTGCAGGGCAATGGGCAGCCACAAATGTCCGCTAATCACATAAGCGTAAGCGAAAACGAGGCCAGCTACAGTTATGTCAAGTGCAGCGATAGGGCTGGAATGCGGGTTGAGCAGATGGGCCAGCCCCCAAAAGACCGATGAAGCTACAATCGCAATCGCGCCGTCCCAGGCGGTGTTGAGCGTCCGCAAGATGTAGCCGCGTACCACGATTTCTTCGCCCAGAGCCACCAGCAAAAAGGTCAGTACGTAAATTATAATCTGACCAGCGTCGAAAGTTGGGCCACGTGTCCCGACGACATAGCCCGCGCCGCGCTCCGTCACAAAGACCAGGGCAAAAGCAATTGGGCCAAACAGAAATCCAGCCAATACATCGAGGGGCGCGGTTTTATAATAACGCAGACCTAAATCCAAAATGCTTTCGCCGCGAATATATTTTTGGCTGATAAAGACTGCTCCAATCGCCGCCCCAAAGCCGATTATCGCCCCGCCCAACGCCAAAGGGTTGAGTGGCCCGTCTGCTGCGCCGCCCGCCTGTATCAACCCTTGTCCATAGGCATCCACGAAATTTGTGTTTTTGGGCGGGGCAACCAGAGCGACGATTAACGCGCCCACCAACACTCCGACAGCAGTTAGCATAAAATTCAAGATAAAGAAGAAAGCCAGAGCGCGGACGGCCAGCAGACGTTCGGTGCGAGTTTCGCGGGCTGTCGGTTCAAGCTTGAGATTGGCTGCTTTGGTGGGATTGTAGGCGCGGTCAAAACTTAGCCAGCCCAACACCAGAGCGGCTCCGGCTATCAAAATTATAAGTGGGTTCATTTAGTCACTCGCAGTAGGGCGATGCGTAGCCCTTCCATCTTTTCCACCTGAAATTTGTGGCCCACCGCCTGCACGGTATCGCCGACTTCGGGTTTGCGTCCCAGCTGGCCCAGCACGTATCCGGCAATGGTGTCGTAAACCTGGTCTTCGATTTCCACCTTAAAATAGTCGTTGAAGCGGTCTAACATTACCAACCCATTGACAAAGGTACTGCCGTCCGGTTGCGGCCTGATGTTGGCTTCTTCGGTAAGGTCGAACTCGTCATCTACATCGCCAACAATTTCTTCCAGCAAATCTTCCAGGGTGACAAGGCCCGCCGTGCCACCGTATTCGTCAATCGCAATCGCCAAGTGGTTTTTGCGCTTTTTCATTTCGGCCATCAACCTATCTACACGCATAGTATCTGGCACCACCATCACGGGCCGCAGCAATTTCCGCACGTCGAAAGCTTGCGCTTGCTCCACGAGTTTGAAAATATCCACCCGCTCGACAGGGGCATCTTTAATCAATGTGGCCGTATGTGAACCGTCGGCGGCCACCACTTGAACACGATTTTCTACGCCATTACTGTTATTAGCTCTAATAGGCGTTTTACTATCCCAAATCTTAGGATTATTTTCTCTGGTCAAACCGTGCAGCAAAGTCAGCAAATCCTTGACGTGAACTACGCCAATAATATTGTCCGGGCTGTCTTGATAAACCGGGAAGCGGGTATGCTGGTCTTCCGTCACAATATTGAGCAGTTCAGGCAGGGTCACATCCGCCCCGACTGTCACCATATTAGTACGAGGCATCATAACTTCATGAACCAGCCTGTCGCCAAAGTCCAGTACGCGGTGTAGCATCTGTTCTTCCGACGCTTCCAAGATGCCGCCTTCGGTGCTGGCCGTAACCAACATCTTTAATTCTTCTTCATTGTGGACATTTTCGTGTTCGTTGACGGGCGGAATACGTAAAATTCTTAACACCAGCCCTGCCGCCGCGTCTAGTAGTAAAATGAATGGTCGAAAAATTGTTACAAACAGCACCAACGGCCTGATGATTATCAGAGCCACCCGCTCGGTCAAACGGCCCGCAATCGCTTTCGGCACCAGTTCACCGATAATAATTTCGATGGCAGTAATCAAAAAATAAGCCAGCACAAAGGCCACCACTTTGCTGCTAATAAAAGCCCATTCGTGTTCGCCAAATAAGCCGACAAAAATATCGGTGACAATTGGCTCGCCCACCGAACCCAGCACCAGGGTGGCTATCGTTACGCCCAACTGGGTCGCCGAAATCACGATATTGGTTTTTTGCAGCGTGCGTTGCACCAATCGGGCCGTCGAATTACCTTCGTTGGCGAGTTGGTCAATCCGCGTTTTGCGTACCGTCACCAGGGCGAACTCGCTGGCGACAAAAAAGCCGTTCAGTAGCACCAGCAGCAGCACCACGCCCAACCCAATTAAAACATTTGATAAATCAATCATCTAATAATTTACTACTCACAAAAATATTTGTCACCAAATTGTAATGACATTAGAAGCCTGTATCTTGCTATCCTTGCTGATAACAGGCACATTATAAAGTATTGCCGTGGCCGCGATAATCCGGTCAGGCATATCCGGCACTTTGGCACGGTCAACCGCTTTCATCGCCTCAGCAACCTGACGGTCAAGAGGTATTTCTTGCCATACGCTTTTAACATCACCTAAAAGAGTTGTCACTTGCTCAAAAGTATCAGGAAACAGCCTGTTTTTTTCGCTCAAATAGACAATTTCTACCAAAGTTATAGATGAAACACCTATTTGGTTTTTTTCAGATACTGCCTGATCTATAAATGCTTTAGCATTAACAGACAAACGAGGGTCTGAAAAACATACCAAATTATCGTGTGAGTATCAGAAACCGCACGCAACATACCTAAATATCCTCATCCGGAAAGTTGGCCCACATCTCCTGGCGAACTTCTCGAATGTCCTCTATTGAAGGAACTGGGCCTTTACCTGCCAATACGCCATAATAAGACCGGGTTGGTTCGGAGTTGGTTACAGCCGCAGGCTGTTGACGCAAAAACTTTGCAAAACTCAATAACTGCTCCTGCTTTTCAGGCGGTAACGCGCTTACCTCCTGCAAAATAGCTTCTGCAATACTCATAGTAAAGCTCCTTACAACTAAATATCCTCGTCCGGCCAATTAGCCCAGGCTTCGGCACGCATTTCGGCAATATCCTCAATCGAAGGTACGGGCCCACCCAAATCAGCACACATTCCATAATAAAACAAGCTGACTTCCGGTTTTGGTGTAGCTTTAACCTGCTGCTCCAAAAAACTAACGAAATCCAAAGCTGATTGCTGCTTTTCGGCTGGCAACGCACGTACCTTTTCAAAAATTGTTTCGGCGGTACCCATGTTATTACAATTCCTTATAATTACAAAAAGGACAGACCTACCTATATTATATATTATAACATTTAGAGTGTACAAAGCGGGTACTGGCGTAATGCTATTTATACGAAAATAGCAGTGGTTTTGTTTGGTTGCTCACAAAAAAGCGGGAAATAGAGACGACGATACAGCATTGAACGAAAAAGTGCCAAAAAGAGTGAAAAAGAATTAAAAAATGGTGAGAATCTAGCAGTTGTATAGCTGGCTGTCAAGTTATCTACATTTTGTGTATAGGTGTGAATTACCTGCCCATCACCCACATCCTGATCATTTGGTCTGAGCAAGCGAGGGCCAGGGTTTTGCCATCAGGCGAAAAGGCGAGAGCCATAATCTTACCTGGTTCGGTGGCGACCATTTCCAGCAGTTTGCCGGTGGCGGTGTCCCATAGTTTTAGGTGTCCGGCGTAGTCGCCACTGGCTACGATTGTACCGTCCAGACCGAAAGCCACGGCACTGACAAGGCTACCCTGGTTGCCCATGGTGTGTAGAGGTGCGCCCGTCGTCGTATCCCAAATAATCAGCGACCCGTCGGCACTCGCGCTTGCCAGCATCTTACCGTCCGGCCCAAACGCCAAACCCAACACTTTGTCTTTATGCCCATACAAAGTATGCAATACGGATAGACTAAGTGCATCTACAATCGAAAGGGCGTGATCTTCGTCCTCGAACGCCACCAATTTGCTGTCGGGGCTGAATACCAACGGGACGATGGTTTGGATAGAACGGGTGATGCGGCGCGAAGCGAGGGGCAGCGCACGGTACTGGTCAAAGCGGCCCGTAGCTGTGTCAATATGGTAGAAAGCCGCGTCGTAAGCGTCCGTCGTGACGAGCGTTTTACCATCAGGGCTATAGAAAACCGTGTTGGAGTAACGCAAACTGCCGCCGAGGGGTAAAACTTCCTGGCCTGTATCCGTATTCCAAAGCTTGACCGGGTTATAAGCGTTGCCACTAGCCAGCACTTTGCGAAGTGGGTTAAACGATACCGAAGTTACCCCGCTGAAGTTGCTAATCAGGGTAGGCAGCGGCTGGCCCGTGCTGGTATCCCACAATCTGACCGTTTTATCGCTGCTACCACTAGCTAAAGTTTTGCCGTCCGCGCTAAAAGCAATGGCGTTGACCGCGCCTGTATGCCCTACTAGAGTTTGGGCCAGGGTCACGCGGGGCGGGGCAATTGGAGTGAATAGCGCGAACGGCGTAGGCGTTTTAGTACCCGTCAGAGCCTTGATGGTGGGGTTTGAGACCAGCGAGTTGGTGCCGTAGTAACTTACCGGGTTAGTCACACTGGAGGGAATAGGCGGCAACGCATTCAAGGTTTGGTTAAAACCAGGGTCGAATTTGGAAGAAGAACTGCTGGTAAACAATACCGCCCGAATAATAATCGCCAGCAAGCCAAATATTACCAGCACATTGGTATAGACAAAGGCCAGCCTGCGATTACGACGCGGCGCGGCAGACACCACAACGGGTGGGGGTATTTGGACGGGGGCAGAAATGTTGATTGCGACTGGACGCGCACGGGGCGGCGTGGGTGGACGTTTTGGACGCGGCAGTTGGGCTTCTTGCAGCAAACGGGTCAATTGCTCTTTGGCCGGAAACGAGTCGACCAAGCCTTTGCTAACCCGTTCGCACCAGGGACACTGGGCCAGGTGGTTGCTATAATAATGCTGGCTGTTGACCCCACAAAGCGTCAGGTTTTCTTCGGCTTCGCGCAAAGTCTGCTGCCACTCGGCGGCTGTCGGGCGTAGCGTCGAGTTTTTATGCCCCTCGCCAAAACAGCGTAGCATTAAATGCTGTAAAGCAGGCGCAAGAATGTTAAAAGGCAGCCCAAAAAGTGGCGGCTTAATCCCCGTTTGACCAGTTACATAAGGACACAACCCTCGCTCGATACTTTCGGCGATACCGGGCGGCTCACCCTCGCCCAGCCACCGACTTTGAAAAGGATGCACCCCTTCCATCAGCAACAAAAAAACCAGCACCGCCAGACCGAAGTTGTCGTGGTTGGGGTGGCGGTTGACCAAATTAAAATTACTGCCCTGCAATTCGGGCGGCGTGTATTCGGCCTTACCGACAGAGCAGCGATAAACCCGTTCGATGCTACCGTTTTTGACCGTCACCTGGATCGAGTCGCAATCTACCAATGTAACCAGGGCCGCGTTACTGACCAGCCAGTTGCTTTCGTTCAAATCTCCGACGACGTGACCGCTTTGGTGTAAAGTTTCCAACACCTGGGCAATGTTGCGGGCGGTGCGGAGCAGATATTTCCAGGTAAAACCAGGGGCGTTCTGGCGACGGTCTTGAGGGTTATAAAGTTTGGACAGTTCCAGATTGGTGGGGGCGTGGATATAAGGCATCACGAAGCCGACACAGTGGCGTTCTAAATCGAAAACTAGCTGGTCAGGCCACGCAATCGCTATGTGGCTTTGACCTGCGGTGGGAGCGTCGGCGGGTGGGTTTGCCAGCATCGCCCGCAGCTTGGCAGTGCGGGTGATATCGGGTTTGCGGTAAATCTTGGCGACCTGGCTGGTTTTGTTTTCGAGCGCATAAACCACCGCCTCGCCGCCTTCCCCAACTGTGCGACCCAAAACCAACCCTTCATTGTCTTCTAGCTTGTAAGCAATCATAGCCGTACTGCCAGCACCAAAGTTTTATCGTCATCGGTAGCGTTATTTATACGTTCCGTATCCAGAAAAGCGGCTAACCTCTGGTTTAGCTCATCTTCCGAAGCGGCAGAATTGGCAGCAAAACGTAAAAGCGGCTCAAAAAAGGGGGCGTGCGCCCGATTATCGTGCATATTCAGAGCCAACATCTGTAAACCATCGGTCAGCAACGCTACTCCATTCACCTCATCGCCTGGCTGCACCGCTACCTGCGTCCGTATCAAATAATCGTCCGAGGTTACGAAAGCCGTTTCGTTCAAAAATTCGCCGTGATAAGGCTTGGTCAGCGTTTGAAAATTGCCGTGCAAATCGAGAGTGACAATCGCTCCGTCGCCCAACTGCATACCGACTACCCACTCCGGCGTGACCACTGCCACTAATAGAGTAGTTGCAAAATCGCTCAAAACCAGATTTTCGCTCGTGGCCTGTTTCGTTAGTTCCTGGCGCACGCGGCCCAAAATAATGTCAAACAGGCCAGACCAGTTAGGATATTGTTGCGGCAGACCGTTTGCCAGCCAATCTTGCAATACATCGAGCGCGGCCTGCCCCGCCATAGACGCACCAATACGGGCCTGAGTCGCTGAACCCGCTCCGTCCGCTACAGCAGCCACCAAAATATTGCCCGCTAACCAACGGTAGGCGTGGGCATCTTCACAATCGCGCCCATGCGCTTGATGACTGCTACCCGCCACCGATGCCCCGATACCCCGCCATTTCTTTTCAGTTTCAGGCATAGCTAAACTTCGGCCCAGCCCGGCGGCAACAGAGCTACCTGGTCTCCGGGTCTGGAAGCCGAGACGCGCTGCTGGCTTTGGGATAACCATACAAAAAGTTCGGCAAACTGGAGGCCGCGCAACTTGAGGGGTTTGCGTACCGCTAACTGCTCCAACATCTCCATGTTTGCGCCTTCTACCGCGATTACAAAAAATGCTACGCTTTTGTTGGTTTCCTCCAGCTTAATGCGTTGGGCCGAGCCTTGCCAGTCGTCCGTCGGTTGCCCATCGGTAATCATAAAAACCCAGGGCCGATAATAAGCCACGCCCGCCGCTTTATAGGTAGTTTTGCGTTCGTGAACCAAATCCAGAGCTAGATTTATCGCGTCGCCGATGGGTGTACCGCCTTCCGCTTTCAAAACTGGCGGCTCGAACTGGCCCGCCGTCACAAAATCCTGGCTCACCTCCGCCCCGTTTGGCCCGAAGCTGATAATAGCCACTTCTACTCGCCGCTGCGCTAAGGTATTTTTGCGAATATCGGCCTGAAAAACCTGTAAGCCGTTCTGCAAAGCCGCGATAGGTGCGCCGTCCATCGAAGCCGAAGTATCCAAAATCAAAACGCAAGGGCAGCGCGGGTCGGGGTTAGCAGCGAACTCCACCATCGCCAGTTCGTCTTGCTGTAAGTTCTCGCTCATCCAAAATTCCTTCTAGCCAACCGGAAAAACCACTTTATATTTACTATCATAATAAAAGCCAGGCGACAACATTAGGCGTGATTGCAGATTGATTATGGGGCAAAAGCGTCATTATAGAGGTCATAGTTTAGCAGTCACACACACCAAAAGCAATCTTTGGAGATGTTACGGATGGGGTGCGTTCTGGCACAGTTGCCCACTCCGATGGATGAATCCATCGGCAAATAGATTCTAAAGCCACTAAAGGGGTTCAAAGACCTGTTTTCTAAGCTATTTATGAATTTTAACTGTTAAAATCGGTATAGAAACGTCAATGGATAAATCCATCGGCAACCAGATTCCAAACCCGATGAACCGGGTTATTAGCACTCGCTGAGAAGAATTTTTGGAGACTGCGAGAATGTCAATAGCTAGGACGCTGGTTCAACCCAATTTATTGGGTTTAGAATCTATTTGCCGATGGATTTATCCATCGGTACTGCGTACAAAACTATGCACCACATCCTCTGTACAAGCGAAATTACGGTTGAAGGGGTTATTCGGGGCAAAAAAATTATTACGCCAGAGTTTGCGGCCCAACTAGAAAAAGTATTGAACGTTCCGGCGGAATTCTGGTTACGCTAGGATAAACGTTACCAGGAATGGTTAGCCCTGCAACGTCCAGAAAAGATTTTAGCTTGACCTGCTAAGGTCAGGAGACCTCCCACCCCATCAATTGTGATTACGCCGTTTTGCTTCTTGGGCGAAAGTCGCTCAATCACTTTGGCTTTTTCAGGTTCGCGGCCCACAAAAACGCTGTAATCTGGGCGCGGCAGATTGTTCTTGGGCAACGCGGGCGCAGGTTGAGTTGCTCCCGGTGACAAAACAGGTTTAGCTTGGTGGCTGTATATAGTTTCCAATAAATTGCGGTTGTCGTTACGCATCCCGACAACCACTTCCACGATTTGTTGGTTTTGGCCGAGCAGTTGCTGGTTCTGGTCAAGCGAAACTTTTTGCATTTGGGCGGTGTAGATGGAAGCTAATTGCGGAATATTAAGAACTTCGTCGGCCAGACATTTGCTAAAAAAGCGAAAAGCCTCATACATTCGGGTTGATGATACATTCGGGACAGCTTGGGCAAAAGCCTGGATTAGCTGCGCTCGTTCTGGCTCAAGATAAGAAGATGGGCGCGTAATTACTTCACCTAGCACAGCCTGTACGCCGGGCAGTTCCCAAAACCTTTCTTGCTCAAGCGCAGCTACTACGTCCTGGTCAATATGTTGAGCGTTGAAACGTTGCACCGCCCTTTGCATTGCATTTTTCAAAGCAGCCCGGAAATCAGCTTTAGAATGGAAAGCTCCAATCAAATCGCGCAACTGCTGGCCCGGTAAAACTTTGTTGAGGTTATCAATGGCGAAATCGGTAATTTTGGTCAGAATTTTATCAGAAAGGGAAAATGCGCTCATAACCTGCTCCTGATGCTACCTGTTCTTCATACCGTCACGCCAATATACGCAAATTTACTGTTAAAGTTCGTTTTAGGTAAGTTTTCTGTGCCTCTATGCTGAGTAAAGCTGTCTTATAATTGACGCTTAACTGGGCAAGCGCATACCCGTGTCAATCTCTATTTCCAGCACCACAGTTTGTCCAGCCACCAGCGTTATCTTATGCGGGCCGCTTCTATCGCTTTCAATGCCCACTTTTGCCACTTCCACTATATAAGTGCCAGGCTTCAAATCTACTCCGAAATATCCATTTACGTCGCTGGTCAGAGTTTGCAAAAGGTTGCCAGTCTGCTGGTCTTTAACATAAATAGCGCGACCTACAACCGGACGGGGTGGGCAAGGGCTATCAACCCGCTGTACGGGACAGGTAGGCCCGGCTACGATATGCCCCCGCAACTTTCCGGTCTGGACGTTACTGGCAGGGGCTAAAGTCGGGGTAGGCGTGGCCGGTACTTTCGTCTTGGTTGGTGGCGGGGGCGTTTTAATAGGCGGAATAAGGGTTTTGGTAGGCGGAATAACTTGTACCGTAACTGGAATAACTGTCGCGCCTACAGTTGGCTCACTATTGGTCGCCGCGCTGGTGGTGTCAACACTTGTCGCTGGGTTTGTAGTTTGGCTATTGGTTGTGGGCGGCGCAATAGTCGTGACATTTGGGAGTGTAATGGTGGTTAGGGTGCCGGGAGCGGAAGTAAGGGTAAGCGTAGGTTGCGAAATTGCAGTAAAGGTTGGCAAAACCGTATCAGTAGCCGTGCTAACCTGATCAGGGGTGCGCGTATTGGTAGCAGTCGGGCTACTGTCGCCGCAGGCCGCCAGTCCCATACTCAATATTAAAACCAGCCCCACTACGTTTGCCCATTTCACCCAAAGCAAATTTCCGAACCGTTTCTTGTCACTCATTTTTGCCTTATCCTCCCATTCCTGTTAAACGGGTGTATCTCAAGTCGTTAAAATAAGAATTTATGTTTGACAATCTCTTGCCAGTATAATATATTTACCCAAACTACTACTATAATAACGTTCCTGAGAAGGAGTTAGCTATGCCCACTTGCCGAAAATGCCAAACCTATTTCCCCAATCGTATGCTTATTGATGGAAAGCAAAGACATATTCAAAATCGCGTATTCTGCCTAAATTGTTCACCTTTTGGCGCACAACATAATAAAGACAATACTTCTACAACTTCCCGATTGTGTGCCAACTGCCAAAAAGAAACTACCAACCCGAAGTATTGCTCTAAATCTTGCGCCGCTAAAATTTCTAATAAGACCCACCCCAAAAGGAAACGGTCAAAAGAATACAATGCCTGTATTAAATGTGGGATTACAATTGGGTGGAGACGGACTTACTGCGAAACCTGTCATCCGCAGTATAAGGATTGGTCAGAGGTAACATTGGGGGTTACTTACAATCTTTGCGAAGCCATCAAGTTAATTCTCGCGTTCGAGATTTAGCACCCGCCATTTACCTTAAATCTGGTCGCCTGCAAGTCTGCGCTAATTGTGGTTATGCGAAGCATATTGAAATATGCCACGTTCGAGGAATCCAAAGTTTTCCGGTTGATAATCCAGTCGCGGTGATTAATTTAATGAGCAATTTGGTAGCTTTATGTCCTAATTGTCACTGGGAATTGGATAATGGATTGTTGGGATTTTCGGAAGAATGGATGATAGGCGTAGCAGGACTCGAACCTGCAAGAAAGATTTAGAAGATCTTTGTGATATCCCTTTCACCATACGCCCACAATATATTTGCATATATGCACGCTTTTTTAAGTGCCTTACTTTGCACAATTATAGCACAAAGCCTATAATATTCAAGCCTTTTGAAACCGAAACTTCCAAAAAATTGTGTCAGGAATGGGAAAAGATGCCTTACGCCAATATTCGAGATTTGCGAATGTATTACGAGATACACGGGTCAGAACAAGCCGAGCCGCTTTTTTTGCTGAATGGGGCGTTGGACGTAATCGCGCCCGATAGTACCTGGGGCTACCAGTTGCCGCGTTTTGCCGAAAGTTATCGGGTTATCTTTTACGAACATCGCGGACACGGGCGTACCAACAACCCGGCAGGCCGTTTCGAGAGCTATCATCAACTGGCTGACGATTTACTGGCCCTGGCCGAGTATTTGCAAATCCCGAAGGCGCATTACGTGGCTTTTAGCGACGGGGCGATTACGGCTCTGGATTTTGCCCTACGCTATCCACATTTTGTCGATACTCTGGTATTAATTGGGGCTAACTATCGTAACGATACCACCGTAGTGGATAACCTGGAAACCCTTACACCTGCTTATATGGAGGCGCACTACCCCGAATGGATTACGCGGCTGCAAAAACATCACCCCCAGAGCCTTGACCAGTGGCGGCTCGTGACCGAACAGCTAAACGTGATGTGGCTGGACAACCCCGACTATACCGCCGAAGAAATGGCGAAGGTGACTGCCCCGGCGTTAGTGATGTGCGGCCAGTACGACCCCTACGGTCACGTTCAGCAAACGCTTGAGATTCAGGCAGCCATCAAAGGTAGCGAATTGTGCATTATACCCGGCGCGTCCCACCCGGTTATGCTGCAACGTCCCGAAATCGTCACCCTGATAATTCTGGATTTTTTGAAACGCAAAATCGCTAAAAGGAACAAGAAATAGTTATCATACGCGAAAACTATATGCACCACGGGCAACTTCTCTCTAAACTCTGTGCTGGCTGCAGGGCAGTAAGACCTCCAATGGTTGAAACCATCGTCTATACAACCCAAACCCACTAAAGTGGGTTCTAAAAGATCGAATGCTTACCCTGTAAAGGGAATTGCTAACCTGATTTATCAGGTTTGGGGTGAATAGCGGGTACCCCCTGGGTGGGTTTCAACCGTTGGCGATGGTTAAGCTAACAAATGCACGAAAATCTGTCCACGTGGTGAAAAACTGATTTTGACTGAAAACTGACAACTAACTGTATGCAACTTCTCCCTAAACTCTCTGACTCAGTGATGCAATTTCTGGTTTTGACTGAAAACTGACGACTGAAAACTGAAAGCTATTTATGCAAATTCTGACTGTAAGCGAGGCGATGGCCTACCTCAAAGCTTTGCTCGAAATAAATCCTGTCATCAACGATTTGTGGCTGTCTGGCGAGGTATCAGGCTGCAAACGTTACGCCAGCGGACACTTTTATTTTACGCTCAAAGATGAAGCAGTACAGGTGCGTTGTGTACTTTTCCGGCGTGAAGCGGCCCGCCTGACCCACCTGCCCAAAGACGGCAGTTCTTTTTTGATGCACGGCAACTTTTCTCTTTACGAAGAACGTGGCGAACTGCAATTCTACGTAGATATGGTACAGCCGAGCGGGGTGGGCAAGCTCAACCTGCAATTTGAAGCCCTCAAGCGTCGCCTGGAAGATGAAGGTTTATTCGCTCCCGAACGCAAACGCCCCCTGCCATCACGCCCCAAAATTATCGGCGTAGTCACATCGCCCCAGGCTGCCGCTTACCAGGACATTTTGAAAGTGTTGGGTCGCCGTTATCCGCTTGGTCAGGTAATATTGTCGCCCACGCTGGTGCAGGGTGAGAACGCCCCACCCCAAATCGTGGCGGCAATCCAGGCTCTTAACCAGCGCAGCGATATAGACGTGATTATTGTGGCGCGGGGTGGTGGGGCAATCGAAGAGTTATGGGCCTTTAATGACGAGAAAGTGGCGCGGGCCATCTTTGCGTCGCGTATTCCGGTCATTACGGGCGTGGGCCACGAAACCGATACCACCATCGTGGATTATGTGGCTGATATGCGTGCGCCAACTCCGAGTGCCGCCGCCGAACTGGTGGCACCCGATTTGGGCGAGTTGCGCCAGGAAGTTGAAGCTTTGCGTGACAACATATATGCGGCGATGTCCGACCAGCTTGATGCCCGCCGTTACGAGTTGAACGAACTTAGCCGCCGTTTGCAGTCTGCTTCGCCCATCCACCGCTTGGCGAACCTGCGTCAACGCATCGGGGAGATGCAACGCCAATCCGCCTTGCACCTCAAACATCGGATTGAGTTAAATCGCGCCGCAGTAAGTTCCGTTGAAGGCCGTCTGGTCGCGCTCAACCCCCGCCAGATTTTGGAGCGCGGCTACGCCATTGTCACAAACATCGAAGGTCAAGTGATAAAAAGCGCGAGGGTGGTGCAGATGGGTGAGGAACTAAACGTTCAAGTCAGCGACGGTCAGTTTAGAGTTACTAAGGGGACATAAAATCGTGGAATGTAGGGCCGGGTGTGGGGCTTGCTGTATTGCGCCGTCAATTTCGTCATTTATACCGGGTATGCCAGACGGAAAACCTGCCGGGGTGCGCTGCGTTAATCTTAGCCCGGAGAATCTTTGTCAACTATTTGGCAAACCCGAACGCCCCGCCGTTTGTAGTAGCTTGCACCCGTCTCAAGAAATGTGTCGCAACACGTCCCACGAAGCTTTGCAGTATCTGACCTTCTTGGAACGTGTTACTACACCTCATCAAAAACTGTAACCGCCTTTATAATTTTACTGGCCCGTTGAATATCTGTTGTCGCCTCCCGGTGCTTCAGACGAACGGCTGGTAGAGCCGCCTTCGCCGCTTTCCTGCCCATCAGTTGACCCGGCCATACCTTGTAACTGGCCTCCACCTTTGGTTACGCCTACCTGCTGTTCATGCAATTTCCAGGCAGTATCCCGGTCAGTTGGGTTTGAGGATTGAGCCGCCGAATTTTGGGGTGCGTTTTGGTCGGCCTCCCGATATTCCTGGTTGCGCTCTGCCACCTGTTCGTCCAGCGAATGAGGTTTGGAGCTATCTTTGCGCTCGATGCGCTGGCTGCCTTCCTGCTGCACCCGTTTTTCGGTGCGTTCAGCTTGGTTTGCCATATCCGCATTCAAAATTTGCTCACGCTCTGCCATTGTCAAAAATCCTTTCTGGCCCAGTGTTGTTGCTGATACCCACCGCGCCTGTTGCTTGCTACTCTTGATATAAGCTATAAGCAGAGCGCGTGCCAAAACTCGGCTTAATCGAACTGGACAAACTCTATGCGGTTGCCCCATTCGTCCCGGCAAAAGAAACGCTTCTGCCCTTCAAACTGGTTGGCAACTTGCAACGACGTACCGTTTTCCTGCAAGCGGTTGTGTAAAGCTGCCAGATTGCTTACTACAAAAGCGGCGTGGCGAGCAGACTGACCATTGAGCCGGGTAGCGTTCGGTTCGGCACTGATGTGTATCTGTTGTGGCCCACATTGCAACCACAAACCCGGCCTACCGTTGTCAGTAATTGCGGGGCGCGGCAGCAGTTCGAGGCCCAAAATATCTACATAAAAACGTCGGGCCGCCTCAAACGCTTCCGGCCCTTCCTCAATGGTCAAGTTGACGTGCGCCACGCCCTGCAAGTAAGAATTTCCCATCTTTGTCTCCTTTTAGTTAGCAGTTAGCAGTCGTCAGTATTCAGCAAGAACCAAAACCTTTATACAACCTGTAGGCGGCGCGTCCTCGCGCCCGCTATGAGGTTAGCTTCACGGGTTGTACGGGCGCGGGGACGCGCCGCCTACAATAAAACCCCTATCTGTACAGTATTCAGTTAAAACAATAAGGCTATTATTGCGCCAAAAAGAGGGAAAAGCAATCGGATTTTTGCATAAGTATGACAATGGTTTGTAATAATGGCAAGCAGACTGAATTAGACCGCAAGAATCAGATATTTTGGCAACCGTATAAACTCTATAATCGTGTTGTTCTTCTATTTTGTTATAACTATCAATCTATCCTATTCAAATTGAACAGGGTAAGAAAGGCAGACTGAATATGAGCATCAAGATTATTCCTATTGAGCAAGATTTTCTGACACGGGTTCGTCACCAACAAATAGACCACCAGGGTCAACCTGTAGAACGGTTCTATTCGGTAGAAGGGGGCGAACCTTGTCGTGATGTTTTAAGGCGTTCTCGACCTGGTGAGGAAGTGATTTTAGCCAGTTACAGCCCGTTCGCAAAAGTAGGCCCGTATAAAGAATATGGCCCGGTTTTTATTCTGGCAAACCCTTCGGACGAATCTGTTCGACTGAATATACTTCCGATACCAGATACAAGCTCTAGCGACTATTTTAGCCAACAATTGGTACTCCGTGCCTACAACCACAAGGAGACGATGGTAGATTCTGTTTTAGTTTCAGCATCGGATGCCCGCGATACAGCAGAAAAATTCTTGCTAAATCCCGAAGTGGCCTTTGTGCAGGCCCGTTTTCCGACGGCGGGTTGTTTCGCTTGTCGCATCGAACGCGCCTGATTACGCTTTTATTCTATATGGCGGTATTAACTGGTTGCTGCGTAGCGAGGAATCTGTTGCTTTTTTTGACGTAGCCAGATGGGTTTATAGCTACAGATTCCTCGTAAGCTCGGAATGACAACCCTAAATAGTTACCGAGGTTTAAGCGTTATTCTGGAAAAAATCAATCAAAAGTTTGTTCACCTGCTCCGGCTCTTCGTGTTGCACCCAATGGCTGGCCTCCAGGAATTCTACGTGGCCGTTCTCGGCTTTGTCCGCGCTGGGTTGGGCCATTTCGCTGCCCAAAAACTTGTCACCTTTACCCCAAATAACTAGCGTCGGCACGGATATTTTATGTTGTGGGTCTAGCTTGAGCGGGTGACGCACGATGGCTCGATACCAGTTTATCATTGCGGTCATCGCGTAAGGTTGTGACCAGGCTTGTTTGTATTTTTCCAGATCGGCACGGCTAAAAGTACCCTTCCGGCTGGTAGTCAATAAAGAGCCTACTCCGCGCTGCCAGTCGCGCATACTGGTCAATTTTTCGGGCAGCCAGGGGATTTGAAAAAAGAAAACGTACCAACTTTTACGTACCTGCTTCAGGCTTTTACGTAGCGTTTGGGTCAAAACTTCGGGGTGCGGCACGTTCAAAATAACCAGCTTGTTTAGTCGTTGCGGATAGTTGATAGCAGTCCACCAGGCCACATTCGCGCCCCAATCGTGGCCCACCAGAAAACATTTATCGCGGCCCGTCGCGTCCAGCAGACCAATAACGTCTTTAGCCAATTCGTCCAGCCGATAAGCTTTTACTCCGCGTGGCTTATCGCTCAAGTTGTAGCCGCGCTGGTCAGGAGCCATCACCCGGAAACCTGCTTCGGCTAAGGCTGGTATCTGGTCTTTCCAGGCATACCAAAATTCGGGAAAGCCGTGCAGCAAAATTACTAATGGGCCATCTAGCGGCCCGGCCTGAACCACGTGTAAATTTACACCGTTGGTTTTGATAGTGGTATGCTCAAAATTATCAGTCATCATTGGTTTATTCCTGCGTTTCCTGCTTATTTAGCTAAAAACTCTTGTAAAACTGTCACCACTAGCTTGTGGTCTTCCTCTTGGGGCAGACCGGAAACGGTAATCGTCCCTACCACACCTACGTTTTGGATAATTAAGGGAAAAGCTCCGCCGTGAGCAGCATATTCGGTGGGGTCTAACAACGACTTTTCAGCAATCGTAGTATCCTGGCTTTTGTAATAAATCCCCATATAGTAGGAACTATGATTGAACCTGTTGACTACCCGGTTTTTCCTTTTTATCCATTCGTCGTTGTCCGGGGCTGTTCCGGGCAAGGCGTAGTGGAAAAGTTGTTGCCCGTTTCGGCAAATATCAACCGTAACTCCACGTGTCCTGGCTCTAGCCGCTTCCACCAGCTTCAAACCTAGCTCAAGGGCGGTTTCGTTGGTGAAATGCTTGAATTGAAGCTGCTCCTCCTGCTGCCGCAGCGTTTCCAAAAGTTGGGTGTATTCAGCCATATTATCCAAAAGCCACTTCCCTTTTTTCCTGGCTGCTTTGCATAGCCTTCTCAATCAATTTGATAGTAGCGCGGGCTTCGTGAGCCTGAACTGGTAACGGCTGACCTTCCCGAATCGCATTCAGAAGTTGCGAATAATAGTTTTCGTAAGCACCAGGTAGTGTCTCGACCTTGCCTGTGAGGGTCAGTCCACCCATATCTGTGGTAATTTCACCCCAAAACTCGGCTTTATCCGCGCCCCAACCTGCATCGCCGGGCCTACCACCCGCCTTCAAAGTATCTTCCTGGGAGTCCAGACCGTACTTAATAAAACTGCCCTGGCTGCCGTGTATTTGAAAATGTGGCCCTGGCTTTCTTATCACCGAGCCGCTATGCAAAACTACCCGTAGCTTCTCGTAACCCAATAGCAGGTGAAAATAGTCTATCACATCCGAGCCGGGGCGTTGCTTTTGCAAATCGGCAAAAATAGTTTGAGGAGAGCCGAACAAATGTAGAGCCTGGTCAATCAAATGTGAACCCAGGTCATACAGCATACCCGAACCGGGTAATTCTTGTTCGCGCCACCTGTTTCTTACCTCGGTCCTAAAGCGGTCATAGTGGGCTTCGTAGCTAAAAATCTCGCCCAGCAGCCCGCTTTTGATACAAGCTTTAAGGGTCAAAAAGTCATTGTCCCAGCGACGGTTTTGGAAGACACTAAGCAAACGCTTTTTTTCACTTGCCAACTGGATTAGCTCATCGGCTTCCTGGCTGGTATTGGTAAAGGGTTTATCTACTACCACGTGCTTGCCCGCCATTAGTGCCTGTTTTGTAATAGGGTAATGGGCGGTGTTGGGTGCGGCGACAACCACAAGCTCAAGCGTCGGGTCTGCCAGCAGTTCGTCCACGCTTGCTACCACTTCCACGTTGGGATAATCCGACTTGACCTTCGCCGCATTTGAAGACACGATTTTTTGCAACTCAAACCCGTCAACGGAACTAACGAGGGGCGCGTGAAAAACCGCTCCAGCCAGACCGTATCCAACTATGCCTACACCAACCTTTTGCATCTGCCCGCTCCTTGCTTATGCGTCTTTGATCGTTCGCTTATAAATGCTAAAACCACGTTTTTGGTAATTGTCCAGAGCGTAAGGCCCGTCCAGCGTGCAGGTGTGCAGCCAGACCCTTTGCGGCAGTGTGGCCCAGGCTTTTTGGACACCGAAGCTCAAAAGGTGTTTGCCGATGCCGCGCCCGTGAAATTGTTTAATCAGGCCAAAGCAGGAAATTTCCGTACCCGGTTCGTCGGCTTCACCCCGAAGCTCAATATAACCAGCTGGAGTTCCCCTGTAATACGCCACCCACACCGCCACCGAAGGCAACGAAAGATAATTATGCAGTTGTGCATCGCTCCAACTCAAACGGTCAATCCACTGATAGTCGCGCCCGACGGTGCCGTACAGGAAGCGGTAAAACTCGTTTAGCGGTTCGCCCATCTGCACGATAGTCAGGTTGGAGTCTTCGATGTAGGCGGGCTTAAAATGGGCGTAAGCGGGCATCTCGACGTAAGTAATAATTACTGGTTTAGTTTCATCAGACATTTTGATAAGTAGCCTGTCTAGTGTGCAGGTTTTCCCAGTAGGGTTCGTCGGTATCCAGCATGAAGGAAACCCTGGTTACACCTTCCGGCAATTCCTGCTGAATATAATGTTTAGCTGTTTCGATACTTTTGGCTGCATAATCTTCTGCGCTTTCCAAATCGCCAAAATCTGGCCCAAAGGGATCTTCCTTGAAATATTCTCGCCCTTCAATTGTCACTGGTAGCCAAAGCTCGACTCCTAATACGAGAATTTCGATTTTCGCCAAATCATCTAAGAAATTAAGGGCTATATCAGGCAGCATCAAAAGGATATTACCTTTTATAGTGCCTAGTTTCTCATATTTATTTGTAAGGTCTAAAAGCTTCTGATTCATACTGGCTTCAAGTCTTAACTGATTAGTCTTTCACGGGTACTAGATTGTTGAATTCAACCAGTTGTTTGGCATCGGTAATATTAACCAGCTTATCTAAAATCCAGTCCGGTACTTTGCCGCTATAACTCATGTAGAGGCGACTTTGCGCTCTCGTCATTCCCACGTATAGCAACTGCTTTTCTCTGGTCTCGCGAAGTTTTTCCGCTCTCTCTGATAAATTAAGCTTGAGACCGTCATTGACCTGATTAAGCCCACAAATAAAAACAATTGGTGCTTCAATACCCTTTGCACCGTGTATTGTCAGCAAGGAAACCTTGTCCTCAGCATCAACTTGGAACTTTATAGGAATGTCCGAACTCGATAATACCTCGTCTATCTGTCTTAGAGTTTGCCAATTTCTCGCCAACACTAACATATCTTTCCATAAACAATCTCTTTTATCAGCAATCTTGAAGGTATTGTGCAACCTAACAATCTCATCAGCGATCTCTTTAGCCTCTAAAGATGGATTTTGGTAAGCACATAAAATAGGTAGAGGCAATAGTGATGCGTTTAGAAAATAAGCAATAAAAGCTGTGCTTATAAAAACAGCAAACTAAAACGTACCTTAATAATCGAAAATAGGGCTGGAAAAAGCGTAAAAGTTTGAGCAAGTTCTCTTTGTGCTAAAATTGGTTTCTCAATGACTAATTTTACCACGAAAGGCTTACTCAAACTTGTCTAATTTTACCACTAAAACCCGCCTCTTTCAGTTGTTATGCGCTCCGCTGCTGACTTTTTTAGGTGAAGCTATTTGGGCGCACAACTCTGATGCTGGTTACCATAAATTTAGCACTCGCCACCACCTGCTGTTATCGCTGGTGGCCCATTTTAGCGGAGCTAAAAGCTCTAATGCGCTGCTCGAAGAACTGAACGATCTGAGTGCAAGCGGGCAGGCCCGCAATCTGCGCGAAATGATTGGCTTCGACTATCTTGAGCATCAAGAGCCAGTCACGCTTAACCAGTCTAGCTTTAGTCGTGCCAACCAAAACCGCTCTTATCGGCTGTGGAGGTACTGCTTCCATCGCCTTTTCAAACAAGATAAAGCCAAGTGCCAGCCCCATCAATTAGCGGGTTTGGGTCAAATCCTGGCGGTGGACGGCAGCTTATTCAATTGTTTAGACCGAATGTTATGGGCTACTTACCGTACTAGCAGCCACAAAGTCAAAGGTCACTTTTTCTTTGACCGGGTACCCTGTGGGTGGGTTTGCCCGAAAAATTGATCTTAACGGCTGGCACGGGTAGCGAACGGGCGGTACTGAGCCAGCATATCCGGCCCGGTCTAACTTATGTCTTTGACCGCGGCTACAATGAGTATGACCTTTTCCGCCAATTTAGCAAGCTCGGCTCATATTTCGTGACCCGTCTGCTTAAAAATGCTGTGTTTGAAGTAGTTGAGACCTATGAGCTTAGTGCCGAGCAAAGCGCAGGTGGTATAATTTCTGACCAATTAGCTTGCCTGGACAGTGAAGGGCAGCCCACCCGTGTGCGCCTGGTAGTGTACCACGAGCCAACCAGTGGTAAAACCTACCGCTATCTGACCAACCGCAGCGATATAGATGCGCTCACAGTGGCCCTACTTTATAAGTGGAAATGGCAAATTGAACGCTTTTTTTGGTGGATTAAACGACATCTCCAGTTCAAACATTGGTACAGCGAGTGCGAGAACGGGGTACTGATACAGCTGTATGCGGCCTTAATCGCCTTTCTACTAATGAAACTTTACAGTGCCAAGTGTGACAAGGCCGAATTTCGGCATATGCAGATTGATTTAATACGGTTTTTGGAGCGACACTTATTTGATGCGGTTAGTTTGGACGATATTTCAGCCTACTTACGCTCACTCGGCTTTACAGATAGTATTTTATTATTTTGACTATCATCTAAACGCATCAATATTGGAATTCGGTAGCAATTTCGTTAATAGTTTCACGACCACGAATGGCGTGCAATGCAACTTTGGATTAGAAGTCGGGGCTGAACACTTTACGCTGTACTTTGGGCATTTTAACTCCTTATTTTGTTCTAAAATGGTTTAACTGCCACAGCGATTTTACACCTTAATCGGTTGTCCAGTTTCTTGGGTACATTATAAAATACAATTACTTAGATACTGGTAACGGCTTATAGTCCAATGCCTACTTCTACCCGCCGCCGCCGATTATGAGCAGTTGTACTTAGCTCGACTTTACACAAAATGTGGGCTCGGATCTCACGTAAAAGCTACATCTGACCTTATTTTTCAAACAAGTGGCGGTAGAGGCCATGTCTGAAAACCTGGTTTACCCTAGCTATCGTGAGCGTGTAGCGGCTCTCA
>JBBQZT010000029.1:0-61811 GCA_038207455.1 Chloroflexia bacterium | reverse complement strand
ACCAATAACCCAAAAGCCAGCGCAATTTCCCACGGCGCGACAGTGCCGATACCGATACGGGCGAACATCAGTATCGGGCTAAAGAACGGAATGTAAGACAGCACTGCCACCCAGGTCGAATCTATGGCTTGGAAGCCAAAGATAGCGGCAAGATAGCCAACCATATTTAGAAAGACCAAAGGCAGCACCGCTTGCTGCACATCTTCGATACGACTGCACAAACTTCCGACAGCGGCGTATAGACCAGCATAAAGAAAGTAGGCCAGAATGAAGAAGCCTAAAAAATACAAGATGATACTAATACCTATGCCAGTGAAGTTTATCGAGACAGTGCTGTGGCCCAAAATAGCCTGACTGACTGGCCCTTGTATTAGAAAGCCTATAATCCCAGCCCCCGCAATAATCGCAAATTGCAACAACCCTACCAGACCGATGCCCAATAGCTTGCCGAACATCAATCGCGTCGGTGTAGTGGCGTTTATCAAAATTTCCATAATGCGAGTGCTTTTTTCCTCAACCACGCCCTGCGCTATCATACCACCGTAGGTTTGAATAGTGGTAAACAGTGCGATAACCAGCAAGAAAACCAGCGCATAGCTAGAGCCAATTTCGGCATCAGTCCGGCCTTTTTGCTTATCCTTTTCATTCTGGGTAGTGGTTACGTTGATGGCAGGCGCGGCGGATAAAGCTTGTTGCTGGGCAGGGGTAATACCAGCCCGACTTACCCGGTCAGTGATGGACAAAATAGTAAGAGCCTGCCGCACTTGTTGGGTTGAAGTATCAGCAGCACCGTTTTTGGTAAAATAGTCAAACAGCAAGTCTCCACTACCGTTGCGGGAAAGCGTCAACACTCCATCCAGTTTGTCGTTGCGTACCAGATTACGTTGGGCATCCAGGTCGCTCACGGCAGGATAAGTAACAAGGTAAGTGGTTTTCTTGCCACTATTGCTGGTTTGTGGCTGCCCGTTCGCGTCGTAGGTAGTGTTAAGGGTCGTGTTGAAAAAGGTTTGAAGGTCCTGTCCGGCGATGGTCTGGTTGCCAGTCTGGTTGACCACCGCCAATCGGGTCTGCTGGTTGCTGGAAAAAGCGTCTATAATAACAGGCACGAAAACCGCTACTAAAACCAGCAAAACCATTATCCCAGTAGTAATAGGAAAGGCCCGTTTACTCACGCGGGTCTTGAACTCGCGGGCCGCAATCAGCCGGATATTGGAAAACATCTTTTATCTCCTCGCAATAATTCTAGGATTTTCGCTTGTCACCCTGAACGAAGGCGATGCTGCGTGAAGGGTCTGTTGCTACGGTTTTAACAAGCTGCGGTTCGTGGGCTTTCAGCAATAGCCTCCTCACCCCGCAGCAACCCTTTGACGCTTCCGTTCGGAATGACAATTTTCTTAAACTAACCTTGTGCCGCCGCAAGTTGGGGCTGGCTGGGTGTTTGGGAGGCCGACGGCGGAGCCTCCAAACCGCCCACGGCCTCAATAAAGATGTCGTTCAGGCTCGGCTCGGCAATCTCGAAGAGCAATACATGGCCGCCACGTTGGATGGCCGTTTTCAGGATGTCGTCTGGTGTGGCCGACGCAGTCAGATTCATTTCGATATAGTCCTCGCGCCGCTTGGTCACGCTCACGCCAGGCATATTGTCCAGCCAACCGATAGTCGGGTCGTCAGCCAGAGCTAATCGCACTATTGTCCGGCCCGTCGCGTGTTTAATCTGGCGCAAATTGCCGTAGCGTACCAACTGACCACGCTTGATGATAGCAATGTCCTGGCAAAGCTCCTCCACCGTCTCCATTTGATGCGTCGAAAAGATGATGGTTTTGCCCCGACGGTGCATTTCCAGGAAAGCCTCCTTGAGCAAATTGACATTCACGGGGTCGAGGCCGCTAAAAGGCTCGTCCATAATCAAAATAGTGGGGTCGTGCAGCACGCTGGCAAGAAACTGGATTTTCTGCTGGTTGCCCTTGCTAAGTTCTTCCACCTTTTTCTTGCGGTTTTCGGTTATCTGAAAACGCTCCAGCCATTCGTTCAACTCGCGCTGCACTTCGGCTTTTTTCACGCCCTGCAATTGAGCCAAAAACAAAAGCTGGTCTTCGACGGCCATTTTAGGGTAAAGGCCGCGTTCTTCGGGCAGATACCCCCAGGCCCGGCGTGGCACTTTGTTGACTGGCTGCCCATTCCAGGTGATAGTGCCACTATCGGGGCGGATAATATCCAAAATCATCCGCATCGTGGTAGATTTGCCAGCCCCATTCTGGCCCAGGAAGCCAAAAATTGCCCCTTCTTTCACCTCCAGCGATAAATCTTGTACCGCGTGGACAGCAGCAAAGCTCTTATTAAGATGTTCAAGCAATAAACTCATCGTTTGGTTTACTCCTTATTCGTTGTCATACCCAAATAACCTTTTCTCATTCGATTCTAATACGAGTCTGTTTCTAAAAAAGTTTCCTTTTCCAGTACATCTATAGCATACCTAGTATAAAACCTATTTTATTTAGTTTCAAGTGACTAAAGCTACAATTTTTTTAATCTTTTGCTCCTTTATCAGATTACCCTTTTATCTTAGCAGCGAACGCCGAAGCCCACCTCAACAATTTGTGGAAATTACTCCCACCCTTTGGCTACTCTAGTTTTTGACGTTTGGCCCAAACTAACGTAGAATTGTAACCAATTTCGCACCGCTTGGGAATGTTAGCGTTAAATCTTAGACTTGAATGTTGTTATTTTGCTTTATCGCGGTGTTATTTTTAGCTCGTGGCTGATTGCTGGCTCACAGCTATAATTCGATTTCTTTTTATGACCGCTATACCCGCACGTGGATGGCAGGTCGGAAAGGATTTGTTTCAAAGATGAAAAAAACTATCCCCGAAATTAGTGGGCGCAAGGGCAAACCCGGCGCACCCAAAATTGCGATGTTGACCGCCTATGACTATCCTGGTGCGTTGCTGGCAGACCGGGCCGAAATGGATATGATTCTGGTGGGTGACTCGCTCGGTATGGTGGTGTTAGGTTACGAAAGCACCGTGTCGGTGACAATGGAAGAAATGTTGCATCACGCCAAAGCAGCGCGGCGCGGGGCGAAAGAGGCCGTGCTGATTGGAGATATGCCCTTTGGTTCGTTCAATACGCCCGCCGAAGGAGTACGCAATGCTGTTCGTTTTATGAAAGAAGCCGGAATGGACGGGGTTAAGCTTGAAGGCGGCGCAAACCAGGCCGAAATAGCGCGGGCCATCGTCCAGGCTGGTATTCCCGTCATAGGCCATATCGGGCTTTTGCCCCAACTGGTATCCCAAATGGGCGGTTTCAAGGTGCAAGGCCGCGATGCCAAAGCTGCCCAAAAGTTGATAGATGATGCCCTGGCTCTTGAGGAAGCCGGGTGCTTTGCAATTCTGATGGAGGCGATGCCTGACCGTCTGGCCGCGCACATTACCACCAAACTGCACGTGCCGACTATCGGGATTGGGGCGGGGGCGGGCTGCGATGGGCAAGTGTTGGTGTTTCCCGATTTAATCGGTCTGTATGACCGCTTCACGCCCAAATTCGCCAAAAAATATGCCGATGCTTACGGCATTATTTTGAGCGCACTCCACGACTACAAAACCGAAGTGCTGAACGGGCAGTTTCCAGGGCCAGAACACAGCTTTACCATCAAGGACGAGGTTTTGAACCAGCTATATTGACGGGGTCACAACCCAATCGCGAAAACCGCAAAAGCTGACGAACTAAACTGGGAACAAACCAATTGAATTGTACTAAGCTACGAGCGACTGTTCCCAGTTTAGAACGCTACGACCAAACAAGGTGGGGCTTTTTACCGTGCAGCAAACCGATACACGTGCTTGTACTAATATTTCAACTGGTACTGTGACCTTTCTATTTACACATATTGTAGGCCAGCCAAAGATTGTTTTCTTGGGTTAACCCACCGAGCTTTTCCGGTATTATGTGTTCTACTTGCATTGACTCGCCTTTAAGTTCTTCGGGCGATAGACAATAACCACAACGATGCCTGGCTTGCTGTTCGATTTTTCCCCGTAACTTTTGAGGGACGTAACTATAACTCATGTGTGCCTGACTTTAAGCAACTCTGAAATGTCGTAACTACGTCGAAGGCTATGTTGCTTCTGAAGGGCTTGTTGTTGCAAACGATTGTATAGTTGTTTGGGTATGCTGACTGTTACCACAATCGCTTCCTCGGTTTCCGTGGTCATACTTCTTCACCTATTGCTTTCTAAACAACTAATACTCAATCTTTGGGTGGATGCCAGCCTACAATTATCCATTGTCTGCGATTCTGTATTAGCTCTGGACGATTGAGTTTAATTGCCTCTACCGTTGCCCGTCCGGTTTCAGTTATACCTGTAATCAACGCATTGTCTTCAGACCAAATAAAATGCTCTTGCCAAACTTGTTGACGCGGGTTGAATAGTGGAACAACTTTATTAGTGAGCGGATCACTGGCGGTAGTCTGTTTACCTTTGTGCTTATTACAAGAAGTACAGGCTAACCACAAATTGGTTTCGTTTGTAGCACCGCCAACTGCCTCCGCTATAATATGTTCGACTTCCAAAGGAGTGGTCGCAAGTTTCTGCTGAGTCAGACAATAACCACAACGATAGTTAGCTTGTTTGGCTATTTTTTCACGTAAAGCCTTCGCAATATAACTTTTTCTCATTGCTATTTTACAAGCACATCAATATTGTGTCCACGCTGTTTGAGTAATACGGCGGCGTGAGCGCGGACTAGCATTGAGCGGTCATAGCGGTGCATTAGTTCGGTTTGTTCCTGAATTTCTTCTGGTGATAGATAGCCCACCTTTTGATGTATATAATTCAAATCTCTAATTCGGTTGGCCTCTTTTATTGGAAGACGGCTACGGGCTGCTTTCCACAAAGCTTTGTCGCTAAAATTTGCCATAGCATTTATTTCGGTTCGCAATTCGGGGGAGATATTATCTTTTTCCTGCATTTTCCCACTTCCGTTGCCAGTCGTGAATTCGGTAGTGGTGGCGATTTCCAGCAGTTCATCCTCAAGGCTATGTTGCTTCTGAAGGGCTTGTTGTTGCAAACGATTGTATAGTTGTTTGGGTACGCTGACTGTTACCGCAATCGCTTCCTCGGTTTCCATGTTCATAACTTTATCCTTTTATGCTAATCTTGTGGTGGTTTCCAGCCACCGCTTGCCCATCTTTTGCGGGATTTGATTAAGTTCGGGCGGTTTAGCTTGAGAGCCTCGATGGTAGCCCGTCCGGTGGCGGTGCGGCCTAAAATTAAAGTGCCGTCTTCCATCCAGGCGAAATGCTCTTGCCAGACCTGCTGACGTGGATTAAATAACGCCACCATTACGTCCGTAAAAGGGTCGGGGGCAGCAATCAAGTCTCCCTTAAAACTATTACAATCGGCACAAGCTAACCACAGATTTTCTTCTTCGGTTAAGCCGCCCAACATCTCCGGCAGCAAATGTTCGATAGACATCCCATTGCGGGTCTTATCCTGGGCGGTCAGACAGTAGCCGCAGCGATGGTGGGCCTGGTCAGCCACTTTTTGACGTAACACTCTCGGAATGTAACTTTTACTCATGCATTATAAAGTTAAACGTATTTTCCTCTTGAGTCGTCATAATTCTTCCTCACAACATCTATAAATGCTCTTTTACGACTATTATCTGTAATTATAACATTGATAGGCCGATTTTTGATAACAAAAAAGGCGGGAAGTCCCCGCCTGACTTGCTTGCTCCAACCTTTGCTCTACAGCTTGAAGACCTCGATCAGTTTCTTTTCGGCTTCGGTTTCGATAACCGCCGTCAACTCGATCTGGCCCTTGAGCGTGCTGTTGTTGATTTTTTGCTTGAGCAATTCGTCTATCTGGAATAGGCCCGCCGAATTGTTCATACTGACCTGAATAGCGATGGGTCGGGTCTGACCAGGCTTTAGCTCCACGCTTTCGATGGCAGCCGCCGATAAACTATGGATATTGACGTGACCATGTTCAAACGGAACACGACTGCGGCCTTTTGCCATATCCAGTGCGTCGGCCACTTTGACTACACCCGCTTCATAAGTGAAACATCGCTGGTTACGAGCGTGGGCAACGATGGCGTGCAGAATTTCGCTCATCATGATGGTGCGGCCTTCGATGTCGTAAAGTCCATTCAGCAACTCGCGGACTTTGCGTTCGGCCAACCACAAACTGTGATGTTCGTGTTCATCGCGGTGGACGCAAATACCGATATCGTGCATCAAGGCTGCCAATACCACCACAATCTCGGCATCATCCTGGCTCATACCGTAATTGGTGACGATACTCGGCTGGATATCACTATCGGTCAGTAGCCGTAACAATTTGAGCGCGATGTTCGCCACAATCTGGACATGAACGCGCCCGTGGTCGCTCAGACCCAGACGGTCAACCGCGTTGATGTTGGCGCATTTCCAGAGCGTGTGCAATTCCACGTCTTGATTAACCTGCTCCAATATTATCGCCAGTCGGGTGTTGTTGCGTACTGGCAGTCGGATGTAACCGCCTGGGGTCGTTTTGGGTGTTTCTAGCTTGTCATGGGCTACCAACTGGTTGACCTGACCAGTGCCATTGACATGGGTTTCCACAATCTCACGGGTGTTGGCATCCAGGCTAACGGTCAACGTAGATTCGGCCTGATTGAGGGCATGGGGGGCTTGCTCCTGCACAAGCGTAGGGGTTTGTAAAACAGACATTTTGAAAAGTACCTTCTATTTTTAGCTCTGGCGATTTCGCTAAATTATGCTGGTATTGCATAACCTTTGGTGACGGCCCTGTTGCCGTTTGCAAACGTCGCCCTTACTTTCGTTCTTTCTTGGAATATCTACGTACTTTATAGGTGTTATGTTTCATATTGCCCCTTGTTTGAATGCTATTTGGTCAAAATACCAGGGCCATTGCTCTGCCAACGGATTATACCGAAATATCTATTGGCGGAGCAATATCATACAAAGCAGCCACCGAGCCGAGGCTCTGTTAAAACTCCCATTTGGCCGCTTCTTTGGCGTGGTAAGTAATAATTAGGTCTGCCCCGGCCCGTTTGATAGAAGTCAGAGTTTCCCTAATGACTCGTTCCTCGTCTAGCCAGCCAGCACGGGCCGCCGCTTTTAACATCGAATATTCCCCGCTAACGTTGTAGGCTGCTAGAGGCAGGTCGAAGCGTTCGCGTACTTTGGCGATAATGTCCAGGTATGGTAGAGCAGGCTTGACCATAATCATATCTGCGCCTTCTTCTACATCCAGCAAGGTTTCGCGCAAAGCCTCACGGGAGTTAGCCGGGTCCATCTGGTAGCTGCGGCGGTCTCCGAAGGCGGGCGTGCTGTCGGCAGCTTCCCGAAACGGGCCGTAAAAACCGCTGGCATACTTGACCGAATATGCCATAATCGGCGTGTTACTGAAATTATTGGTGTCTAATGACTGACGGATTGCGCCTACTCTACCGTCCATCATATCGGAGGGAGCCACAATATCCGCGCCTGCTTCGGCGTGCGAAAGAGCCATTCTCGCTAATAAATCCAGCGTCGGGTCGTTTTCGACATACCCATCGGGCGACAACACGCCGCAATGTCCGTGACTGGTGTATTCGCACAAACATACGTCGGTGATAACCATTAGCTCCGGCACGGCCCGCTTGATTTCGCGCACGGCGGCTTGCACTACCCCATTTGGGTTGTAAGCTTCGCTGCCTATGTTATCCTTAAAATCGGGAATACCAAATAGCAACACCGCCGGGATGCCCAATTTGGCAATGTTTTCGGCCTCGGCAGCGATTTTCGAGACGGGCCAGCGGTATTGCCCTGGCATCGAGCCGATTTCTACCGCCTCGTTTATTCCTTCGGCAATAAAAAGTGGAAAAATAAAATTATCTACGGACGGACGGTTTTCGCGCACCATACGACGCAAAGTGTCGGTACGGCGCAGACGGCGCGGCCTGACGCTCAAATTTGCAATGGCGGGTTTATTCTCGGTAAGCATTTTCTTCTCCTTTAGAAAGTAGTCAGTCATCAGTCAAAACCTATGGGTCTCCGTTCAGTTGGGTGACAGCGCACCGAAAAGGCTTTACAGTTCAAGGTTGTATTTTTAGCTGCATAACTTTACCTACTAAGCGGACTACCTATCTTTGAAACCTAAAATTGTTGCATAATCACAGTTTTTGTGTTTTCTTCTCCAACAAATACATATAATGATACATCATCATGAAAGGTTTGGGATAGCAAAGTATTATTTACAACTGATAGGTCAATTTGACCAACAAAAATGGCTGGCTTACCTTCTGTATAAACCCAATCAGGATTTTGTATCCATTTCAGATTTCTTCCATATGGCTAAAAGTGTCGTAATTTTAGTTCCAACACTTGCTGACTCTGCTCTGTCACCTTAAACGGCTCGGCAATACAGCCACCCGCCACCCAAACAATTTGCCCTGGTGGAGTGGCCGTCACCACGATAGGCCAGCGCGAACGGGCCGCTTTGGGAATTTTTGCATCCAGCAGCACGTCTTGTAACTTACGGTGGCCGGGTGCGCCCAACGGTTGCAATTTATCACCGGGCTGGCGCGAACGTAACTTCAAAGCCGCTCCTACTTTAGGATAATCAAGACGGGCTATGAAGCGGTCAGTATTTTGCAAATCGCCGATGTCAGCTTTATCAAAAATTCTGGCTTCTATAAACCAACCGTGTGCCAAAAGCAGCTTAACTCTATTATTTATCGTCAAAGGCAAACTGTCAACGTCGGGCGGCAGTTGCGGCAGTGATGCCAGGATTTTTGATGGATTGGAAAGGATAAGGCGGCGGACGGTTTTGTGGGCCACGATACCACCCGGTAGTTCGAGCATCCAGGTTGGCATATCAGTTTGGACTGCCTCTCGCATCAGGTCAAGATGTACCGTTTCCAGATTTTCCAGCGAACCATTGAGCTTTTGGTAAGCTTGCCGCAACAAACGAACTTGTAAAGCTGGGTGGGTAGCCCGAAAAGCGGCAAGTTCAAACGCGATGGTAAAATCTTGGATTGTTGCCACCTGGCTAAATCTCTGGGTGGTTTGCTCGTCTAGAAACTGTTCGTCGGTCTGTAAAATAGTTGCCAGCCGTACCAAATTTTGCTTGAAACCTGATTTATATTCGCGCTCAATCAGGGGCAGCAGTTCCAGACGCACCCGATTACGCAAATAAGCAGTATCAGCGTTGGAACGGTCAAAGCGCGGTTGTAAATTATGAGTAGTGCAGTAAGCTTCGATTTCGGGTCGCCACAAATCTAGCAAAGGGCGGCCAACTTTAGCTTTACGTATAAAATCGAGGTCGTATCCAAAGGCTGGAGAGGTGGTAGGCAAAGGAAAAGCAGCCAGGGCAGGTGTGCCAGCCAAACCGTGTGGGCCGCTCCCGCGTAACAGATGTAGCAGCACTGTTTCGGCCTGGTCGTCGGCTTGATGGGCAATAAGTAGCAAACCAATTTGATGTGCGCTCATCAAGTGGGCAAAAAAAGCGTAGCGTACCGCCCGTGCCGCTGCTTCTAGCGAAAGCCCACAAGTTTTGGCATAATTGGCTACTTCAAATTCGGCTTGATAACAAGGCAAACGCAGATTTCGGGCAAAATCTGCCACGAATTGCGCGTCAGCCCGGCTTTCGTCACCGCGCAGACAGTGGTTTAGATGGGCGATGTGAATTTCTAAATCGAAGGTTTGAAGCTGGGCCAAAGCGTGCAGCAACGCCAGCGAGTCTGGGCCGCCTGA
Source organism: Chloroflexia bacterium (assembly GCA_038207455.1). Taxonomy (GTDB): domain Bacteria; phylum Chloroflexota; class Chloroflexia; order Chloroheliales; family Chloroheliaceae; genus JBBQZT01. Next base: position 52,066 of record JBBQZT010000029.1, on the reverse strand, counting down.
AACGCCGACTAACAGGCGCAAAGGTGTGGCTCTGCCTAAAAGGGCAGTATAAGTAGTGAAAAATTTAGTAAGGGCAATAGCTAGAGACATTTGATTTGTGAGGGGTTGAGAAACAAAGTTGCGGGAGGCGGATTCGAACCACCGACCTTTGGGTTATGAGCCCAACGAGCTGCCGCTGCTCCATCCCGCGAATTCATTGTACACTCTCGGTTGGTCTTTGTCAAGCTGGATTTATAATGCAATGCGATAATTCTATTGTCCAATTTCTGTGATTATGCTATACTTTTCCTGGCGAGATGTTCTCTCGCTTAGAAAGAGTCTATAGATGAGCAGCTATCTGGCTCGTCCGCCCTGTTAGAATTTAAGCCCCTCCTATAATGCTTCTCGCATCTGGCCTCCTATTCCTAATAGAAGGTATTATTTTCTATTCCCTCCAAAATCCAAGCCTCAACCAGATGACCTGGACGGTGGTTGACACCATCCTTTAGCGTGCGTTTCGCTTTGTCCCAGCCCGCGTGCGCCCCCATTTTCTTTCCTTCTACCTCAACTTTCAATTATCAACAGAAGGAAAATAGAAGATGGAATATATTCGTGGCAGACAAACCCACCTATTGGAGCGGGCGGCCTTGACGACCCGCTTACAAAATTATGCTGAGGTCTGGCTCGATTTGGGTACTGGCGATGGTCGTTATATAGAACAACTTGCCAAAAAAACCCAAGACTTGTTTCTGATTGGGGTTGACGCTTGCCGTGAAAATTTGTATCAGGTGTCAAAGCGAACTCCCGCCAACACCTTGTTTCTAATTGCAAATGCGGAAAAGTTGCCGTGCGAATTGAACAACTTAGTCCATCGTATCATAATTAACTTTCCGTGGGGCAGTCTTTTGCAAGGACTTTTCCAAGCCCAGTCCTTGCTAATCGCAAACTTGCGGATGGTGGCGCGGGAAGGAGCTATACTCGAAATAAGGTTGAATGAAGGTGCATTGCGTCAGGTGGGTTTGACTCTTGAAAACGGCTGTGAACAGTTAGTAGTGGCTCTGGCAAGCAGCGGGTTCGCGCCAGGGTTGGTTCAAGAGTTAGAAACAGCCGCTTTGAGAACCTACCCATCCAGTTGGGCCAGGCGGCTAGGTTCAGGGGGAATTGAGCAAGCCCTTTTCCTGACAGCTTATACTACCCAGAAGTATGACGCGCATCCTCTTTTTCAGGCAGTCCCTGAGTCAGCAGGATAATGTAGAGGTTTGATTGTTCAAACTCGCCTTTGGACGCAATAAATTGCGCCTCTATCAAAACCTGGCTCTGCTCCAATAGGCCCTGCCCTTTCTCACTTATCCTTGACTTGACAAAGGTTGGTGCTATAATAAAGTTCATATATATGACAGAACTACTCATGTATGTGTGGTAGTTCTTACACACCGAAATGAGCTAGATTATGGCCTTTTGGATGCCAAAAGATGGCGAGTCGGGGGCGTTTCCCGGCTTAAAGCAAAGAAGACGAGGAAAATAAATTTATGGGCCAGACTTTTAATGATATGATGAAGAAGGTGAAGGCTGGTATTCGGGAAACCAACCCGACAGAAGCGGACAGTCTCCTTCACACTAACAAAAACCTCAAATTGATTGATGTGCGCGAGAAAAACGAGTACGACGATGGTTATATTCCGGGCGCAACTCATATCCCGCGTGGTTTCCTGGAAAGCCGCATCGAAGAAGCAATTCCTGACAAAAACGCTCCGCTGCTACTGTATTGTGCAGGCGGGACACGCAGCGCACTAGCGGCCCAAACATTGCAGGAGATGGGCTACACCGATGTGGTATCAATGGCGGGCGGCTTCGGGGCGTGGAAGAACGCCGGGTTGCGCTTCCAAAAGCCTCAAACGCTGACGGCAGACCAGGCGGCGCGTTATAGCCGTCACGTGCTGTTGCCCGAAGTAGGCGAGGCCGGGCAACTCAAGCTGTTGAACAGCAAAATTTTGCTGATTGGCGCGGGTGGTTTGGGTGCGCCAAACGCTTTTTATCTGGCGGCGGCGGGCGTGGGTACATTGGGCATCATTGACAACGATTTGGTGGAAGAAAGCAATTTGCAACGCCAGATTATTCATACCGTTGCCCGTGTAGGTGAGAACAAGGCGGAGTCGGCCAAACAAGCTATCAACGCCCTGAACCCCGATGTAAAGGTGGTAGTTTATAAGGAGCGTTTGACTGCTGACAACATCGAAAAGATTTTGCCGGAATACGATTTGATTGTAGATGGCACCGACAATTTTGAGACGCGCTATTTGGTCAACGATTTCGCGCTCAAGTATCGCAAGCCAGTAGTTCACGCCAGCATCTTGAGTTTCAACGGTCAACTAACCGTGTTGCAGCCCTACGTTGGGCCGTGCTATCGCTGTATTTATCCTGACCCACCGCCGCCTGAAATGGCCCCGAACTGCTCGGAAAACGGCGTGATGGGTGTCTTGCCGGGCATAATCGGTTTGTTGCAAGCTAACGAAGCCCTCAAGCTAGTTTTGGGTATTGGCGACGCGCTGGCGGGCCGTTTCTTGCTATTTGATGCGTTGGAAACGAGCTTTATGGAATTGAAGCTGCGACGTGATCCACATTGTGTGGCTTGTAGCGAACACGCCGACCTGGAAGATTTACTCGCCCAGCATCGAAGCGGCGATGTGATTTATCCGGGTTGCGCTTTACCCGCACGGGTGTAAAAAGTTTTCAGTTGTGATGCGTTTTGTAGGATATGGTTTTGCATAATCCATTGGCGGCAACCACACCCAGGGGGTACCCGCGCAATGTCCCACAAATCACAGTTTATTGGCGGCACAATGTCCCACGAATCGCATCACAACTGATAGATAACAACTTACTAGCGAAGATATTGCAGCGGGAATTCTGTATGCTGTGACCCAGCCCGCCCATGTCAACGTCAATGAGATACTTATTCGTCCGACTGACCAGGAACGTTAATTTTGAGCAAAAAGATATTGGCAATCTTTGAATTTGAATACAATTATGAAGGAGAGAGAAGCGAAAATGACCATAGTGAAATTGCCCCCAGTGTTGCGTAAGCTTGCAAGCGGGGCTAAGGAAGTACAGGTGGAAGGCGGTTCGATTGGCGACGTGTTGGACGCGCTTGACCAGAAGCATCCGGGTATCAAATCGCAGTTGATTACCCAGGACGGTCAGATTGCCCGTTTCGTCAATATCTACCTGAACGATGAGGATGTGCGCTTTTTGCAAGGTTTGAATACCGGGGTCAAAAGCAGCGATACAGTTGTGATTTTACCTGCGATGTCTGGCGGCAAATAATTTTTTGGAGAACCAGTTACGGCAATTCAGGACGAAATCAACGCTGCCCTTGCGTCACCTAACGCGGGAACACGCGAAGAAGGCCGGGTGGCCCAATTTCTGCTGGATAACGGAATTGCCGTAGTTAGCTTTCAACGTTTAGAATACGAGCCTGTTTCTGGCGACCCTATTAGCGACGTTGATATTGAAACCGACAAGGCCGTAATTGAGGTAACTACTGGAAGGAAGCGTAAAATAGAACAATTTGACATATTACGTTCAAATACCTACCTAAACCCATCAGGCAAACTTGTTATTCTCTTTGCGCCTACCTACAAAAAGTTTGTCCTGGCTAATGTTCTGGCAGCAGGCTACCGGGTAGCCAGAAGTGACCAGGAGCTTCTAAATATAACCCAAAGCTTGCCCTAGCTTTGAGTTAGAAAGGGACAGTAAAAATGGAGCCTGTGCAATTAGTTTCTAGTGTCGAAATTAGTCGGCCCGAACTGGTGGCTTTTTTGCAAACACTCGGCGCAAAAGCTGACTCCACCAAAATTTACGATGGCGTGGTGTATAGGGGAGATGCTAATGTGTGGATAGTTTTAGACCGCGAAGGGATAGATGAGGACGATGTAGAAATCTTCACTCAAAAATTAGGCAACACTCCGCGCACCTCTATCGTAATTGATATAAGTCGGGCAGAGGGCAGCGAACAACTGGCAGTCGAAATCGTGGGTAGATTCGCTGAACGCTGGCCTGTAGTAGTTGATAATTGTTTGCCAGAAGAAATTGGAGGCAAAGTTTTTACCGCAGACGAATTATTGGAGCTAAAGGCTAGTGGCAAAGGTTTCTGGCCGCAATATGCCCAGGTGGGACAATAATAATTTATTTAATCAAAATATTTATTGAAAATAGGACAATAAAATATGAATGAGACATATATAGCACCACAATCCAAAATAAGAAGCGGTGGGTTATATAAGGGTGTTTTGGACGCGATTGGGCATACTCCCTTGATTGATATTTCGCCCCTTAGCCCTAAGCCCGATACGGTTAAAATATATGCTAAATTTGAGGGGACGAACCCCAGTGGCAGCGTCAAAGACCGCATCGCTTTGTATATGATTAATGCCGCCGAGGAAAAAGGTTATCTCAAACCGGGTTCGGGCCAGCATATTCTTGAACCAAGTAGTGGCAATACTGGCATCGCTCTGGCTATGATTGGTGGTCTTAAAGGCTACAAAGTAACGATTGTAATGCCGGATAGCTTTACCATCGAGCGGCGACAACTGCTCCAACTTTACGGGGCGGAAGTAGTGTTGAGCGATGGCAGTAAGGGCAGTAATGGTTCGGTAGAACAGGCGTTGGAGATAGGCCGCGACCAGCAATATTATATGCCCTTCCAATATGCAAACCCGGCCAACCCACTGGCCCACTACGAAACTACCGCCCCTGAAATTCTTGCCGATATGCCCGATGTTGATGCGTTCGTAGCCGGGCTAGGTACGGGTGGCACGCTGATGGGTGTATCACGGCGACTGCGTGAACACAATCCCCAGGTGAAAATCGTGGCGGTTGAACCGATGATGGGCGAAGTGGTGCAGGGGTTACGTAGTCTGGACGGCGGCTATGTGCCACCTATTATTGATTTGAGCTTGCTTGACCGCAAATTTTTGGTGACGAACGCCGACTCGGTGTTGGGGCAACGTGCTTTGCTACAAAAAACCGGACTTTTCGTGGGTGTCTCGTGTGGAGCAGCGGTTTACGGAGCGGTGCGGCTGGCTAAGGAGATGGACAGGGGCAACATTGTGGTTTTGCTGGCCGAGGGCGGTTGGAAATATTTGAGCGCGGGCCTGTTCACCAAAGATATGAACGAGCTTGAAGAAGAAATGGAGCAGAAGCTGTGGTGGTAATTCCGGCGACAATCCTGGCTGAAATGGTGGCTCACGTCAAGCAGGGTTATCCCGACGAAGCTTGTGGTTTGTTGGGTGGCAAAAATGGCAAGGTGTGGCTGCATCAACCGACTACCAATATCGAGCCGGAAAACAAAAAAATCCGCTATCTGATTGAGCCACGCGAACAGTTGCGTTTCGAGGAGGAGCTTGACCGTCAGGATTTGGAACTGGTGGGTATTTACCATAGCCATACTCATACCCCGGCCCGCCCTTCGCCCACCGATGTCCGCACCGCTTATTACCCCGATACTTTCTATATTTTGATTTCCCTCACCGATTACGAACACCCCGATGTGCGTGCCTACAAAATTATCAAGCCTGACCCCTGGGGCGATACTGGCGAAATTGTAGAGCAAGAATTACATCTCATTTCTGAAGCGGTCTGACAGTCAATCAAATAAGTAAACAGTTATTTATTGTAACTATTCAAATAGACTGAAAAGTCAGGGGAAAAGTAGTTTTTCAGGGGACACCCATATTACCCCGCAATGGAAGTACCCTTTGACCCCCTGGATAGTTACTATTTATTTTTGGTCGGCTTGGGCGGGTCAGTAGGCTTCGGCTCTTTAGTAGGCTTGGGTTCTTTGGTTGGTTTGTGGTCGCTGTCCGGTGTGGGCGTAGGCGGCAAGGGCGTGGCGGTAGGGGCTGGTCTGCTGGTGGCGGTTGGTTGTAACCCAACTACAATAGTAGCAGGTGGCGGCGGCGGAAGGAGTGTATTGGTAGCAACAGGTGGCGGCGGCGGAAGGAGTGTATTGGTAGGCAGGGGCGGTAGGGCAGTGGTAGAAGTGGCTGGTTTGTTACCAACTGCCGGAGTGGTGAGAGGAATAGTAACTGGAGGTACGGCCACCGAAGTAAGAGTAGGCGCAGGAATAGGTGTCACTGTTGGTGCAGGAATAGGTATAAATGTAGGCGCAGGCACAGGCAATTTGGTTGGAGCGGGCAGTGGTAGAGGTGTAGGCGTAGCTAGAGGCGGCACTGTGGGGGTGGGTAGCACAATTACTGGTACAGTTGGTTTAATGGCTGTATCGGTAGGGGCAGCCGCTATAGTCGGGGTGGGTTTGGCATCGGGGTTGGTAGGCGTTGGTTCACCTTTGGTAATATTAGGAAGCGTAGTTATTGTGGGCGTAGCAGCCGGGTTATTCGTAACCCCGCTCACACTAACTGACGGGGTAAACGTAGTAATAACCGGGCTGGCTACGGCGGTGAATTCTTGAGCAGGTGGTGAGTTCGGGTTTGGAGTTGGTGTAAGCGTCGGGCCAGCCTCGGTTGTAGTTATAGCTGGGCTGGCTGTAGCTGGGCCGGGCGTGCCTGTTGTTGCCAGGGTGGTAGTCGTGGTGATAGTGAGAGTAGCCAGCGGAGTAGGACTGGACAGAGCAGTGTTAGTAGGAACGGGTGTAGGCACTTTATTCAGTTGGTCAAGTACCTGCCCGATTTGAGCTTGAGCATCAGGCTGGCTGATTTGCTTCTGCAATCCCTGGAAGCTGGCCCGTTGTTGGTTCAGTTGGTTGGTCAAATCTGTAGTCAGGTTGGGGTTGCCACTTAACACATTATTAAGACTGTCTAAATATTGACTGCTGACCTGGGGTATCAAGTCATAGCGGCCTTTTTTTTGCAAATCCTCAATTTCCTGCAAACGGTGGGCGCAAAAACTCACCCGTGCTTGGGCTTTGCCTTCGGGCGAGAAAGCAAAAACCTCGCCACCATGATCAAGAGCCAGTTTTGCGCCGTAAAACCAATCGCCGGGACTGCTGGCCTGGGCTGCGGCGGCGAAAGCTACGCTTAAAACTACGAAAAGCACCAGAGCGGCGGCGATGCGGGTGGGCCAGCCCCAATTCGTTAATCCTTTGCGCCGTGCGACTAACGGTACAATTTTGGCGGGCGTGACAAGGGGCGTGGGAGTGCTGGTGGCTTCCAGTTGGGGGCGAAAGCTGGCTAACAAAGCCGCCTTATCAAAATTTGCTGGAGATTGGCGAAAATCGGCTCCAGTCGATTTCAAATCGCTGGCAAGTTTAATGTCGGGTTCAAATTCAGACCATTCGCTCCCAAAGTCAGCTGACAATTGGGCAGAGGTAGTTCCGCTTACAAAAGCCTGTGCCGCTTGTTCAACCCGCTCCAGCTGTGCCAAAACTGCTGCCTCCTCCGAGCCTGCCTGGTTATCCTCACTATTCACTTGTGGTTGTGTATCGTCGTTCATCAAGTAATCAAAACTAATGCGCCCGTTATCCCTAGCAGTGGACACGGGTACAAGCGTTAAAGCTGATTAAAGGTTTCGTTCCAGCCGTCTTTTTCTAGCAGTTGACGTAGAGCGCGTTGCGCCCGAAACTGGATTACCCTGACTGCCGCCTCGGTTTTACCCAGCAGCGCGGCAATCTGCTGGTGGCTCCAATCTTCGACGTAGCGAAAATAGATAATCTGTTGCTGTTCTGTTCCTAATTGCAAAATGGCCCGCCGCAGTGCTTCGTTCCGCAGCCTGGTATTAAGTTCCCGATAAGGGTCTTGCTGCCCCTGCACATCAGCCATCCAATCGGTCAGAGGCATTTGCAGTTTAGCCTGTCGTTCACTCTTTTTGTAATAATTCACCACTAAATTATGAGCGATGGTATAAAGCCAGGCTACAAAAGGTGAACCGTTGGGCTTATAATTTGTAATAGCTGTCCAGGCTTGCAAAAAGGTCTGGGCCACTAAATCTTCCGCATCACTTTGGTTACTCACCCGATAATATATGTAACGGTATATCTGGTCGGCGTGCTGATTGTAAAGTTGTTCAAACGCGGTCAGCTTGCCTTGGGTGGCTTCCAACACAGTTGCTTTGTAATCAGGCGTAACTTCAAATGTATTGTCGCTGCCCGGTTCAGCCAGGGCGGAAACAGGCGTGGCAACATCTGGCGTTTGGGCAGTTACTGATGTCACCTCCGCCCCGCTCTCGGTTGTCCCTGGCTGTTTTTTGGCTTGATTTTTGTTAGGGTCTCTGGCTTTCACTCTGCTTACTCGTGTTTTTGCGACTTAGCCGCTAATATTAACAATCTACTCGCCAATACGTTACTACGTGCCAACTCAGGCCGCCCCAAATTGGCTTGATTTTCGGGAATGTAACAACTGCTACTTTGAATTTTGATGAGCTAAGGCGACCTTTACACCTAGCATAATATGTACCTATAGCCGGGCCTGCTATTTGTTGAGGTATAGGCCTGGTAGCGTTGCTATGTCAGTAGCCTTGAGAACTAAAGCCGATCTGGGCAGCAAACCCTCGCAATGCCGAAAGCCATTTGTCTGACAGTCGCGGCCTACTACCCGCAAAAATAGCTCTTGATATGACCCGAAAGCATAAAGCATCAGCAATATAAACCAGATACCAGCTAAACTGGCCCGCCCACCCTGGGTTAGCCGCATGATTGCCGGCTTAAATGGCGGTACGATCTGACTTTGGTTGACATAACTACCATTCTCATATAGTTTATTAAAGCTGGCTTGATTCGGGTTGCCCCAGGCAGTCGCAACCACGTCAGAGCAATACATGAAGCCATACTCACCATAGGCATAGCGTGGGTTTGGGCCGTAATAATCTCCAGTTTGCAAAGTCTGACTGGTTTCGTCTATGCGTCCGGCCAGACCAAAGTAGTTCATTACCAAACCAGGCCGAATTTTGGCGGTGCGTTTGGTGATGCTACGCAGCAAAAGTAGGGTCAAGGCCAGACCAATCCCGCTTATAAGTACGGCATTGGTGACAGTTGAACCTGCCACTTGTGCTTCCAGGTCGCCCCGTATCTGGTAAGCGGCGGTAGTTTGCATACTGGCAACCAGACTGTTGGGGAATAGCTGACGTAGCGGTTCACTGACCCACAAAATAATAGTAGGTAAAAGATTGAAGCCAAAATGGGCGGCCATACTCGCGTAAATCGAGCCAGTGGTGTAGCACACATAGGCCAGAATAATACCGCCCAGGCCCGTGCCGATAAATTTGTACGGATACATATGGAACAGGCCAAACAACACGCCGATAACCAAAATTGTACGCACGAGACCAAAACGCTTGTACCCGGCCATCAAGAAGCCACGATTGAGCGTTTCTTCGCAAAGAGGAGCCAGGACAAGGGCCGCTACGCTGAATATAATTTTGTCGCTAATATTGAAGTTCAGGCTGGAGTCGGGCGCAATATAAAGCCGCCCAATTTGTTGCAAAAGCCATATACCCAACGTATTGGGACAGACGATAGCCAGTTGCGCGGCCAAACCTAAGACCATACATAAAAACAAAGTGAAAAGGGGAATTTTCCGCACGCTAAAAACTGCCCTAAAATCGAAGCCACCCAAACCAACAAAAACAATCGGCAGGGCGGCAATAATGCCAATCTCGCCAATTACCGTAACCATAATGGACGAGACGTTGGAGTTTCGTAGCAAGAAGCCCAACGCTTCAAACAGCAAAATCGCCAGAAAAAAGCAAAAAGTAGATAACGTCGGGCTGGGCAACTTTACTTGAAGGCGAGGGGGTAGTGGTAGAGACAGGCTGGGGCGGTTGCCGTTTTGAAAATAACTTTCGGTAGTGGTAAGCGCGTCCAAAACAGGATTATTTTGAGGAGGCGTAGTTACGACGGGGACGGGCCGTTCGCTTCCGTAACCAAAGTTGGGAGCGCGGTCTGGGGCAGGTTGATTGTTGGGATTATAAGTCAAAGCACACCGTTCTTTCTACCAAAATAGCTGTCTAGCTCACGTTCTACCAAAATTAATTTATATTCTACCAAGTTCGGTCAAAAAATGTGCGAAATTCACCGTCTGGTTATGGTTAAGTTGGTACGAAACAGTTAGAGTTTCGCTGCTTTCGCGGGTCACGTCCAAAATCTGGCCGTCGCTGGTGTGGTGTTGGAAAGCCTGTTCCGGCCCGATCTGGCGCGTCAGGTTGAAACGCAGTTGCCCGCCTCCATTAATAACCAAATAGCTACTGCCCGTTCCGGTATCGCGCCGCGCCTGCAAAAGATTCGGCTCGTCTGGGGTATCTACAACATCATATCCAGCCTTTTTCAATGCCTGGATAAGGTTGGGTCTGGCTTCGGCCAGTTTGAAACTTCGAGCATCTGGCATAAAATTATTTTCTTCCTATCTTTTGATGTAACTCGGTCTTAACTGAAAACTGATGACTGCTCACTGCCGACTGCTAACTATACCGTTTTGCCGCCCGTCCAATCCTTTTCAAAAGTTTGAGCAATGCGCTTCACAATCTCGCTGTCGCTAACCATAATGCCAAGTTCGCGGTTGTTGTTGAGCGACGAGGTAGAGACGTTTTCGGAACAGACTATCACCCGGTTGCTATCGGCCAGATAAATTTTAGCGTGCATATAGGGAGCGGCAATCGTTTTAACTTGTGCGCCGCCAGCCTGGATTTGCTGCTCACCGGGTTTGTTGTAATCGCCGCCCGAACTTTCGCTGCCTGTACTGCCCGCTACCAACACTCGTACTTTGACACCGCGTTTGGCCGCGTCAATTAAGTGCTGTTGCACCTCGCTATCTTGCATCTCCTCTTGTTCCAAAACCAGGGTTTTCTGACTACCATCAATAAAGGCCAGGATTTTCTTACGGCTGTTGAGGTTGCTCCATAACAAAGGTGAACCGTCGGCAGGGCTAAACGCGCTGCGATTCCAGTCCGCGTTAAAGCCGTCCAATACCTCTTTGACTTCGGCTGGTTTGGTGGTAACGATACCGTACTCGCGGTTGTTGGTAAAAGCCGAATGGGTCAGGTTCAAGGTCATAATCAAGGCCGACTTATCGTCAACGACCAGCGATTTTTCGTGGCTAAGTTTGAAGACCGGATTTGTCCATTTTACCTCGATGCCACTATTTTGGAAGGTTTTGTAGTTGTCGCTATTGCCCGGCCCACTACCATAAGGATGCTCCTCCAACATCACCCGCACCTTAACCCCGCGTTGTTTGGCTGCCTTTAACGCTGCAATTACATCGCGCTCGGTCAACAGATACATCTTCATTTCGACACTGCCCTTAGCAGCGTTAATCGCTCCAACTACTGGTGTACTGCCATCGTCCGGTTCAACAAACAAAACGTGGTCGCCCTGGCTTGGGTTCAAGCTGCCCGTTCCAGTATTATTTTGAGCGGCGGTAATAGTCGAACTGCCTGTGTTTGATGGTGGGTTGGTGACTGAGGTGATTGCAGCCAGGGTTGGGTTAGACTGACCGGAATTAGCAGTGCCAGCCACGTCGCAAGCCGTCAACAGCCCTGTCAGTATCAAAATAAACAGCCAAATTAGTAACTTGACTTTGATTTTAGTCTGCTTCATAAAGAATACCTTCTAAAATAGTAATTACTTACCCGCTCCAGTCATTCCGAGCTTGCTAGGAATCTTGCGAAGCAGCCAGCTAAAGACCTGTCGTTTCCAAAGCCAAAAATTCAGCTTTAGTTATCTTCATCGCAGCTTGTTCAGAGCTAGATTGCTTATCCCAAATGGTTTTCCAGTAAATGAACCCGGCTTTCTGATAGGTTCGCAGCACAACTTTATTATTTGGGTCAACGTCCAGGATACAGCTTTCAATCTCTGGCTGACTAAAAACGATTTCTTGCATAAATTTTTTTACCACAAAACTACCTAAGCCCCGATGGATATAATCGGCGTGACCGATGAATATATCCAGCCCAGCAGCTTCCTCAGTGGGTTGTAATTCCTCGTACCATTCAGGATAATCCCTAATTTTGTAGGTTTGAATATAACCTATTGGCGTGGTGTCGTACATAATCAAAAAGGATTGATTAGGTTCTCGCCCATCAATATAAGGCCCATAGACTTCGTTGATGCCCTCTAAAGTAGTTGGCTCTCCACTATACCACTCGGTCACAGAAGGGGTGTTGAGCCATTGGTGTATCAAAGGCAAATCAGAGAACTGTAATTTTTGAAAATGAAGGTTGGCTGGATCGAGCATAACTTTTATTTCCCCTAAAATTTATCTACCAGTGGCGGGTCAAGAAAGCGAAACCGATTCAACAAAAATTGGCACTGCTCATATTCAGAAGGTAGATTTGCTGCTGTCTTGAAGCTAACATAGCACAACGTACCGCAATTTACAACCAAATCATTTCCCAAAGCTGCCTGTACCGCCGCCAAATTTTGCTGCCAGCTTTCGGTCAAAATGCCCAGCCAGACTTTGCCGAAACTGGTTTTTAGATATTGTAATTGCTCGGTAGCCAATGCCTTGCCTACCCGCATAAAATGTTTTTGCAGGGTGAATTGGGATGGGCCATCGCTGGTTACAAAGGCACTGGTACTAAATACCAGCAATTCTTCGTCATACACCGCATTTTCAGGGGTAAAAAGCAAAACACTGTCTTGAGGCTGAATTTTGCCTTGTAACACGATTGGAAAGCCATCTTTGGAAACGGCGGCTGCGTCGTAAGCTTCCCCTACAGTTTTGAGTGATTGCCAGCCGCTCACAGCTAATATTAAGGCGATAATGGTCGGGCCAGCCAGTCGTAACCACTTTTTGGGTACTAACAGACTGATTTGAAGGCTTTGGTTTAGCCTTGCCAGTCCTTTCGCGATAATAATCAGACCCTGGCAAAATATGATTAGATAAACCGGAGTCACGAAGCTATAATAGCGGCTTTCCTGGAAAAAGATGTTGCCGTTGGGTTGCGCCCAAATAAAGCCTAACATCAACCCGATGTAGGCCAGGCAAAACAAACCGTAATAGCTGCGCCGCCACACCAGCCAGCATCCGCCCGCTATAGCTACCAGGGCCGCCAACCGCGAAACCCAATTCAGGCCAAAACTGATTTGCTCAAGATAGCGTAACAGATTTCGGGGCGTTACAGCTACGGGGTGTAAACCGGAGTTCACACCATAATCCGAGCTATCCAGAAAACTTAAAAAGTGAGACAGCCAGGGTAAATATAGGACAAAAATCAGGCCGTAGCTGAGAGCCAAAGCCGCCCCGCGTTGCCCTAACCGCCCTGGTTTGCCCAGCCAGGCTTTTAGAGGTGAAGCGGGAAACACTCTGGCGGCAACATTCAGCCCGCCCCAAAGGAAGCCGAATGCTCCAATCTGGCCCAAAATCAAAAGGGTATTGTAATGGTTGTAGAGGTTGACCACGCTGAGACCGACAAAAGCCAGCCAGTAGCCGGGCTGGTTGTAGCGTAAGGCCCGCAAAAAGCAAAAAGCCATCAAATTTGCCAGCACTATGAGCAGGGCGTACATCCGGTAATACTGGCTCATCTCCAGGGTTAGGGGCGCGAAAACCGTCATAAGGGCGGCCAGCAGCCCTACTCTATAATCATCGCTGATTTCACGGGCCAAAATATAAGTAGTGGGCGGCACGCAAGTACCAATAATCACCGCAGGCAGCCGCAACCAGGCCATTTCATGCTTGTAGTTGGTCAGGTCGAGAACGAAATGGCTGAAAAAAAAGTAAAGCGGGGAATGGTCAGGCCAGAGTTTAGGAATAATCAGCGAAAGGGGATAGGCTGACGATTGATATTGATAGACCTCGTCCCAATTTGGCGTGTGGTCAAGCTTGTACAATCGTAGCAAAAAAGCCAGTAGGGTAATCAAGCCTAAAATCAAAAATAGCCAGCGATTTTTGATTGCCACTTTGGTAGCCTGGGTCGGTTCGGTTAGTTGCGGGGTCGTGAGTGCGTACAAGCTTGGGCCTCCACTATAACTTTTGGGCTTGTGGTATCATGTTTTGGTCGAGAATAAACGTGATAAGTCAGGCTGAATTATAACACATCAAAACATGGACACACAGGCATTAAGCCAATTTATCAAAAGTGAGGCGGCAGAGTTGGGTTTCGACATTGTGGGTCTCGCCCACGCTGGGCCGTTTGAGGAAACTCAGGCCCGGCTTTTGGAACATATCGAACAAGGCCGCATCGCGGGGTTGGCCTGGTTCACGCCTGACCGGGCCGTTTTTGCGTGTGACCCGGCCAATTTGCTGCCCCAAGTGCGTTCGATTATCTCACTAGGAATTAGCTATCTGGTTGAGGATAGTCAGGATACTAACCAACCACAAGGCAAAGTAGCGCGATATGCCTGGGGACGCGATTACCATGAAGTTTTGAAAGAAAAAATGACTGCTCTGTACGCCCGTCTGCAAGTATATGTTGGCCCCCAGGTGGGCGAAGGGCGTTTTTTAGTAGATACCGCCCGAATTGTAGATCGGGCCGTGGCGCAACGGGCGGGCATCGGTTTTTTTGGCAAAAACGCCAATATTATCAATAAAAAATATGGCTCGTGGATTTTCTTGTGCGAAATTTTGACCAATCTGGAACTGGAGTATGACTCGCCCGGTGTGGGTACGTGTGGTAAATGCACCCGTTGTATTGATGCTTGCCCAACCGACGCGATTATCGGGCCAGGCATCGTCCATAATGACCGTTGCATTTCGTATCTGACAATTGAGCTAAAGGGGGCTATCCCCGCCTCGTTGCGCGAACCGATGGGCAGTTGGATTTTCGGTTGCGATATTTGCCAGGACGTTTGCCCCTACAATAAGAAGGTTTTGCCCACTAACCACCTTGAATTTCAACCTACCACGCCAGACATCTCCGGCCCAAACCTGATTGATTGGTTAAAACTGACCGAACGCGAAGAAACTTTTAGGCAAAAATTTCGGGGAACGCCGCTGCTTCGCCCCAAACGTACCGGGCTGCGCCGAAACATTGCGGTGGCATTGGGCAATAGCCAGGACGAAGCCGCCCTTGAGCCGTTGCGCCAGGCTTTACAATCCGAGCCGGATGAAAACGTGCGCGAACATTTAGCCTGGGCTTTACAACAATTTGAGCCTAATCAAGAACCTTTGTGAAACTTAGCCGTCTTAGAAGATAGAAGTTAAAAGAAAGTGACGGATTAAATGGTAGGGAGACAGCTATGATTAAATTAGTGAAATCGAAAACGAGACGGGCCGGGTGGCTCAGGTTAGTAATGGTGCTGGCGTTGGCCGTGCAATTATTCGGATTACTCTCGCAACAAACCGCGCCCGCCCAGGCCGAAGGCTTTGTGAACACGGCTTTTCAAAACCAGTGGGCGGTCACTGACCAGGACGTAGCAAATGGCAAGGTCAGCCGGACTTTCTTTTGGGGGCCACAGGCTTTTGCCCACACCGCCGAGGTCTATGCCGAGTCGCCAACCGGGACGCGCCAGGTGCAGTATTTTGACAAGGCTCGTATGGAGTTGACCAAACGGGGCGGGCAAGACCCCAACGCCGTGACGAATGGGCTTTTGACGGTTGAACTGGTGTCTGGCAAGCTACAGCTTGGCGACAATAAATTCTTGCAAAATTCTCCGTCTAATACTCCCGTTGCGGGCGACCCTCCTGGCGGCCAAACCAGCGCGGCTACACCTTCGTATGCCAGTTTTAATCAAGGTAAGTTGGCTTACGGGGTATCAGGTGCTATTTCCTCAACTGACCGCACGGGCCAATTCGTTCAGGAAGCGGTTGATAACACGGGCGCAGTTTCCAGCCTATCTCAACTTCCGGCAACGGTCAAATACGCACGCTATTTTAGTTCAACCGGACATAACGTAGCGGATGTTTTCTATAATTTTTTTCTGAACCCGCCGTTAGGCAACGATAAGTGGCTGGCAGTGATGGGCTATCCAATTACCGAACCGTTCTGGTCTCAAACCCCAGTCACAGTGGGCGGGCAACCCCGCGCCGTGTTGATTCAGCTTTTCGAGCGGCGCACTCTGACCTACACGCCAGCCAATCCAACGGGCTTTCAGGTCGAGATGGGTAACATCGGTCAGCACTATTATAGCTGGCGTTACGGGGTGAACGCTGCTGACCCGGTGCCGGGCAACTTCCGAGTAATCCTGGCTCAGGATAAAAGCTTGTATTCGTATAGCGTGCGCGATGGTTCAAGCCTCAATTTGGGAGCGGCCTCGGATTATATCAACCAGGTTTGGCCGTCCACCCAGGGCAAGGCTCTCCTGAAAACCCAGCCACCCAGCAGTTCTACAGATACCAAAGCTTATCTGGCCGATTTGCGAATACCAAATTCGTTTCAGCCTTTGCCTTTGCCAAAAGGTGTAAGTGAAGTCAATGTTTTGAACGCTACCTGGTCTGCGGACGGCACCCGGCTGTTCGTTTTGATGATTGGCAAAAACGCCGATACAACCAGTGCTGCCACTTATGCCCAGGTTTATACTTTGAACTCGCAAGGTGTAACCGATAACTTTACCGCTTACACTTTTGCCGATCCGTTTTCTTTCCAGACTATCGCGTTATCTGCTGATGGCAAATATTTGGCGGGCTTCGTGGATAAATTTAGTCCCGATTCTATCCAACCTTTGATGTTCAGTCTGATAGATTTGACCACGAAGGCCACTAGCTTAATAAAAGTAACCGATAAGGCCCAGGGTGGCTCATTGCAGTGGTTGGGAAATTCAGACCGCTTGCTTATTACCGCTTTCACTGGCCGCGACACCAGCACTCAGCCCCCTACCAAACGGCCAGACAAACTTTTGACCTATGATGTGCCTGCCGCCACCGTTACCACCTTATTGGAAGACGCTACTCTTAATCAGGCTGTGCCTTCGCCGGACGGCAATTACATCGCGCTGGCTTTTAACGATAGTGTAGGTGTGGTTACAGGCGTGCAGATACGGGCGTTGGCAAATCCCCAAACTGCACTTACCTCAACTTACGTTCATAGCTTCTCCGGTTACGTTGGCAACGTGCAGTGGGGCGCGGACGGCTCTTATCTCCATATCACTACTTTTCTTCATGGTATAGACACCTTTACCGAAATCGTGAATAGTTATTCGGCTGGCACAGGCTTGCCAATTACATTTGAGTTGCAGTCTAGTGGAGTGAGCAAAAATTCGCTTGCGCCTAAATGGGGCGGGCCTTTTTACACGGTTGGTTCAAATTCAGGCGGTGTAACAGTGGGAAACCTGGACGGTAGTGATACTTTGGTGCTGGCAAAAAGCGTCAATTACGATGCTTTTGGGATAACTGAGGTGGTCAAATAACTTTGTTCGTTCCATCGGGCGGCCACGTGTGGTAAACTTGAGCAAGAGTTGTGTTTAGTTATTGAGAAAGCACGAAAAATATGGCATCGCCCCCCGAAGAAAAGCTGGAAGAATTAGAAGATATAGCCGTTACGCCCCCGCTTACCCAGGATATTTTTGATACTGGTCGTCGCCGTTTGGCAGCCGTATTGTTATTAGTGCGGCGTATTGACAACGAGCCGCATCTGGTCTTTATGCGGCGCACCGAGAAAGTGCATAGTCACAAAGGGCAAATTTCGTTTCCGGGCGGCGGCTTCAAACCTGAAGACGGTACGCTTGAACAGGCGGCTATCCGCGAAACCGAGGAAGAACTGGGTATCCCGCCCACTTATTATCGGGTCTTGGGAGAATTGCCCGCGATTGATACGGTTGTTTCCAACTTTTTGATACATCCATTTCTAGCAATGTCAGTCAACGATGCTGCGCCCCTGACTTACGTACCGGACGACTTCGAGGTGGCCGAGGTACTGGAACTGCCCCTACGCGCTCTGATGAACCCGGCTATTATTCATTTAGAAGAATGGGTGGTGGGTGGCGAAACCCGTCAGGTGCGGTTTTATAACTACCAATCTACGGTTGTTTGGGGAGCTACCGCTTTCATTCTAAAAAACCTGTTGGAGCAGCTAGAAAACGGGGCGTGGCCCGAACTTTTAGCCTATTTGTGATAATCCCTAATTTAACCTTGTAGCTTTATTTTGGAGAAAAATAGCAACCATTAATAAACCGATAAATAGTAATGAGAAACCCATTTCTAAGGTAAAAGGTATTCCTACAAATACCGATAAAGCTACACCTATACTTAAAAACCAGGAAGCCAAAGCTACTAGAAGCCACCAAATTTCTCTCCTGGCCCTAAAAAGTGATAGGAGACGTGTACTTGTGAGTACAAGGAAAATAATCGCTATAATTTGCATCAACATTTTATCGCTACGTCCTTCCTTGCTCTTTCCAAAAGTCAGCTTAAAGTAATTGTAACTACGCAGGCCACTTGTAGAAGGCTGCTCCGTCAGCCGATGTATTCTAGCCTTTCAAGACCAAACCAATCGGCTGACGGAGCAGCCTTCTACAAAACACACCACCCAGCTGGATAGTTACTTAATAACAGACCCTTCACTCCGCAGAGCCTCCGTTCAGGGTGACAAACTTAACTAGCACCACTCCCTATTTACCCCGTTTTAGGGCAAACGCGGGAATTTGTCAAAGTCGGGTTTGCGCTTTTCCAAAAAGGCTTGTTTACCTTCCTGTGCTTCTTCGGTCATATAGTAAAGCATAGTCGCGTCTCCGGCCAATTGCTGGATACCAGCCTCGCCATCGGTATCGGCGTTGAAAGCGGCCTTCAAGAAGCGCAACGCCAATGGGCTTTTCTCCAAAATTTCCTTAGCCCACTTGATAGACTCCTCCTCAAGCTGGTCGAGCGGCACTACCGTGTTTATCAGACCCATATCGAGAGCTTCTTGGGCGTTGTACTGGCGGCACAAGAACCAGATTTCCCGCGCTTTTTTCTGCCCCACAATACGGGCCATATAACTTGCGCCGTAGCCGCCATCAAAACTGCCCACTTTAGGCCCAGTCTGCCCAAATACTGCGTTGTCTGCCGCGATGGTCAGGTCGCAAATCATGTGCAGCACGTGACCGCCGCCGATAGCATAGCCCGCCACCACAGCGATGACTGGTTTGGGCAGCCGCCGAATCTGCACCTGCAAATCCAATACGTTGAGGCGCGGTACACCGTCTTCGCCCACGTAGCCACCGTGACCGCGCACGCTCTGGTCGCCGCCCGAACAAAAGGCTTTGTCGCCCGCACCTGTAAATAAAATCACGCCCACATGAGGGTCTTGCCGCGCATCTTCAAAGGTAGCGGCCAGTTCAAACAAGGTTTGAGGCCGGAAGGCGTTGCGTACTTCGGGCCGATTGATTGTGATACGCGCAATCCCTTCGGCCTTTTCGTAAATAATATCAGAATACTCTTTGACTTTTTTCCATTCTACAGAAGCCACTTTATCTTTCTCCTAATTTCAATTTCTTAAAAATTTACCTATAGCCTTTAAATACATATCTGGACTTTCCAGATGGACGGTATGGCCGCAACTGGGCCAGACTACCATAATTGCGTTCGGTAACAGTTCCAGCATTTCTTGCTCAACCTTCACAAATTTCTGATCCAGGTCGCCCGCGATGAGCATTATTTTCAAATCCAGTGCTGCCAACCTACCCCAAAGCGGTTCTTGTGCGCCTGTTCCCGCCCCGCGCAAACTATTTGCTAACCCCACCGGATTATTTTGCAGACGTAACTGGTGCTGGGTCTCGCGTCTGGAGGCGGACAAATTTGCCTGACTATCAAATAAATTCTGTTTTTCCCAAAAATCCACAAACTTTTCCAGCCCCAATTTTTCCAGCATTTGGGCCAACTGTTCGTCGTGCTGGCGGCGATTTTCGCGGTCATATTCGTCTCGTATGCCCGCAGTGGTACTTTCCAAAACCAGCTTGCTAATACGTTGCGGGGCGACGGTGGAGATATGCAAAGCCATCCGTCCGCCCATTGAATAGCCTAACAGCGTCACCTTGTCCAGATTCAAAGCGTCCAGGACTGCTACAAAATCGCTGGCAACATAAGGCATAGTGTAGCGGTTGGGGTTGGAAGGTGCGCTAGATAAGCCGTGACCAAGCGCGTCCAGGGTAATCACTTCGTAACGTTTGGCAAACCCAGCCGCCACCTCTTGCCAGTTGGTTGCCGAACCAGTAAAACCGTGTAGCAACACCAGAGGCGACCCGCTTCCCTGTCGCTCCACGTTTATTTTTACCCCGTTGACCGCTATCTGGCTCATGTTTCTATTTCTCCAAAGGCATTTGCTCAATCGCTTCCCAAAGCTGGCGGTGTTGCCAGACGTTGTGTTCGCGGTTAGTTTTGACTTCGATAATTTTCAAGCCGGACGTTTGGAAAGCAGCCCCGCAAGCCTGACGGAAAGCGGGCCAATCCTCAACCGAGTCGAATTGCGCTCCGTACATTTTGGCGGCAGGCTCGAAATCGAGACCATGTGGCGTACCAAAAAGCTGCTCAAAGTATTCCGGGTAGTCGGCCTGAGCCAAAAAAGAGAAAATGCCGCCGCCATCGTTGTTGAGCAAAATAATCGTAGCGTTGAGCTTGTGCATTTTGGCCGCCAATAACCCGTTCATATCGTGGTAAAACGAAATGTCGCCAATCACCAGCACCAGCGGCGAAGTAAGAGTATCAATTCCGCTTGCAGCTAGACCTGCCGCCGCTCCTAACGCGCTGCTGACCACGCCATCAATCCCGTTTGCCCCTCGATTGCACATAACCCGCACATCTGACGAGGGGCGATTGTAAAAAGTATCCAGGTCGCGCACGGGCATACTGTTGCCCACAAACAGAGTCGAATTCGTGGGCAAGAGGGTAGCTAATTCGGCAAAAACCTGCCCTTCAAAAAATTCTTCGTTCTGCTCAAACCTTGCGCCAAGTAATCTGGCGGTTCGGTTAGCGATGGTGTGCCACTGGTTGCGCCAGCTATCGTTTGACGACGAACTTTTGGCAGCTACAATCCGGCTTAAATCCTCACACAAAGCCACCGGGTCGGCCCAAATCATTTGCTCGGCGAGTAACGATGGTTCGCGCCAATCCTCTGCTCCATCTACTACCAACATTCGAGCCGCCGGGTAATGCGCCAGATATTGGTTGAGCGGTTTGGAAGTGGGCAGCGCACCAAACCGAATCACAACTTCCGGCTCTAATTTATCACGAAATTTAGCCAGACGCAAAAAAGCATCGTAGTTGTTAATAGTGCCAGAGCTACGCACCTGGGAAAGTGGGTCAGCCAGAATGGGCCACCCTAATTCATGAGCCAGTTCTAGCAAAGCTGCTGTCAACGCCTGATTGTCTTGTGGCCCGGCGATAAACAAACCGCGCTCTCGGCTTTTCAAATCATTTGCCAAAACTTCGAGTTGGGTCAGGTCTAAGCGACGGGGTGCGGAAACGGTGCTGACATAAGGCTGTCGGTCTGCCCGGCCTTGCCAGGCCAGACCTTCGCGTTCACTTTCGGCTGGTAACTGGCCGGGGACTGGCGTGAGTGGTTCGCGTAGGGGGAAATTCAGATGCACCGGGCCGGTGGGGATGCTACGCGCCACGTTTGCCGCCCGCCCCGCTAATGTCCGTACATAGCGCAGCATTTCGTTACTGGCTTCGGGCAGGGCTACATTCGCAAACCACTTGACATAATTACCATAAAGTCGGTTTTGGTCAATCGCTTGTGGTGCGCCGTTGTCTAACAGTTCGGGCGGACGGTCTGCGGTCAGTACCAATAGAGGTACGCGAGAGTAATGGGCTTCGACAACGGCGGGCATAAAATTGGCGGCTGCCGTTCCCGATGTGCAGAGCAGCGCGACGGGTTGCCGCAGCGTGCGAGCGAGACCCAATGCGAAAAAGCCCGCCGAGCGTTCGTCTAGTTCCAACCAGATACGCATATCGTCAGGGCGGCGGGCCAGCGCAATCGCCAACGGAGTCGAGCGTGAACCGGGGCAAACTACCGCCTGGCGCACCTCGGCCCGTATCAGTTCGTCCACAAAACTATCTAAATAAGTGTAGGTCGCGTTTATCATAAAATTCCTTGCTGTTAGCTAACAGCTATTGGCTGTTAGCTAACAATTTTGTAACTACTCAACCAGGGAAAAAGTAGGGAAAAGGGAGAGTTTTCAGGGGACACCCCTGTACCCCGCACGGGGAGACCCCCGTGACCCCCTGAGTAGTTACAAAATTGTTAGCTAATCAAGGTTCGGCTGAAGGCTGACAGCTAAAAACTGATAGCCTTTCCAATAGCTTCAAGCTTAAACCGCGACTCCTGGTATTCGCTGGCCGGGTCGGAGTCGGCGACGATACCACAACCCGCAAAAAGCCGTGCCTGTTTATTTTCGACCAGAGCCGATCGAATGGCTACCGCGAAATCCCCTTCGCCTCGTACATTGAGCCAACCGACGGGAGCGGCATACCAGCCCCGGTCTAGCTGCTCGTTTTGGCGAATAAAGTCTAAAGCTTCCTGGCGCGGGTAGCCGCCCATTGCTGGGGTCGGGTGCAACTTTGCCACTAATTCTAACAACCCCGCTTCGCTTTGCAGTTGACCCCTAATCGGCGTGTAAAGATGCTGCACGTTCGCTAGTTTGAGCAGACGCGGCGCGGCTGGTACATCAAGTGGGCCACAAAGATTCTCTAACTGGGCGGCAATCGTTTCGACGACTACAGCGTGTTCACCCCGGTTTTTAGGGTTGTCCAAAAGCTCCTGACCGAGGCGGTCATCTTCGGCGGCTTGCTGACTGCGCGGGGCAGACCCGGCCAACGCCACTGTCCGCACCTGACCGTTGCACAGCTGAACTAAGCGTTCGGGAGTCGCGCCCAGGAAACATTTCTCACGTTGGGCCATCGCAAAAATCGTAGCAGTCGGAAAATTCTGCTGCAATTGCCGCATTGTCGTTTCCACCTCGATGGGCCGCTCGAAAGTCGCTATCACTTCGCGGGCCAATACCGCTTTTTGGAAGTTTCCAGCTTTAATGTTTTGGGTAGCGTGGCCCACTATTTCTTGCCACTCCGACGCGGGCAACACATCCTCAAAATTTAGTTGGGCTGCTTTTGGTTGCCTGGCTAAAGGTGCGCTGGCGGGTTTGGTCAGAGCGGTCCGCAACAGTGCGATATTTTCGGCATACTGCTCGAATAAAGCGGCGCGGGCGGAGTGGGTCAGGCTATCGAAAGAAGTTGGTAACACCAAATTGCAGGTCAAAAAAGTCTGATTAGCGGTTTGGGTCAGCAAGAATTGGGGCAGGGTCATACTGCCATCGCCAAAGCTTTGCCAGTGTGGATTTTTAGGCTGTTGAGTTGGGTCGAAAGCAAAACCGCCCATCAAAAGCGGCCCTACGCCCCAGCTTTGCAGCGCATCAAAGCCAGTCACATAGGATTGGGTCAGGTTGCGCCACGCCTCGGCTATCTGCTCAAAACGTTCCGGCCCTTCGCCCCGCAAAGTTATAGCCGCCCCTGCCCCCACCAACACGAACCCATCGGCAGGACGCGCCCAATAACTCGCTGTGCCAGTCAAGCGTCGGGCGTTGGCGAAGAAGGTCAAGGGGTCAAGCGTCGGGAGCGGTTGGGTAAAACTGACCAATCGGCCTCTATGCCGGGCTAATCCGCTCAACTGGTGGGCCAACCCGGTTTGCTTAAAATCGCTTTTGGTTGCAGTAGCCATAATTGCTTGCACAACTTTCTAAATTTATAAAAAATTGTAACTATTCAGCCAGGTAAAGAAAGGAGAGGTTATTAGGGGACACCCCTATGACCCGCAATGGGAGTACCCCTTGACCCCTTGAATAATTACAAAAAATCAAAAACTTGCATACCCAGGCCACGCCGCAAAATCTCGCGCAGAGTGGGGTAGGTATCTTCTAACGGTTTGGAGGTTGCCCCGGCCCGTTTGCCCATCAACCAGCGTAGCACAATCTCGTTTATCGCCCCGAACCAGGCAATGCTGGCGATTTCTGTATCCAGGCTGGCATCAATCAAACCCTGGCGTTGGGCCTCGTCCAGATATTCCTTAATGATGGCAACAAACGAAACGTGCATTTCCATCAACTTGGCGTTAAATTCGTGGCCCGCCCCAGGTGCTTCGATCAGAAAAAGACGGGTCAGGCGGGGGTGTCCGGCGAAGGTATGCAGCACAGTTTTCAGGGCCGCATCGCCTTTGGCAGCTAATTGTGGTTCGTTCGCCATCGCGGTACGTACACGGGAAAGCAGCAAAGCCGCCATCTGATTGAGCAAAGCCAGGAAAATAGCCTGTTTATTCGGAAAATGGAAATACAGTCCCCCCTTTGAGGTCTGCGACTCGCTGGCAATATCGTCCATCGCCGCTTCGTTGTAACCCTTGTTGGCAAAAACTTCCTGGGCCGCTTCCAAAATTCGCTCCTGCCGTATTTTGCCTTTGTCCTGCTTGTTTTCCATCGCCATAACTCCTTCTACCAAAACCGTCATATCAGTCGGTTGTGATAATTATAACTTATTAAACGTTCAAAATCAATACCTTTTGTTGGATTTCCGCTTTTTTAACGCAAACCTAATAAGGACGATTTTTAGCTTGCCAAAGAACTCGCTTTATGCTACTATAGTGTGCGTCTATTATTGCTTGTTGTATGAAGTTGTACGAAAATAAGTGGAAAGGAAGCCTAAGAAATGACAAATATCAGTTGCTATCTAAATAGGTACGCTTATTCCACTGTGCCTGGCATTTCTCCAGAACAAATTTAATGGTTTGTAACTATCATACGCAATTGATTTGAAATTTTTGAACAGTTTTCCTCAACTCAATTGTTTTGATTCCCCTTTCTTCTTTCTCTAAGTAACAGTTTAATCAGCGTGCTTGTTTGCTATCTCATTGCTAGAGACGGCGGTATTGTTTTGTCTGGTTATCTATTACGAGGAGATATTTGTGAGTTTTTCCAGCCGAAAATTTCTGTCTTATTACAAACCCTATTTAGGGTTGTTCTTTTTAGATATGCTGTGTGCATTGGTTATGTCGGTGACTACGCTGGTATTCCCTTTGTTCACCAACTACATCACCAAAAATTTGTTAGTAGAAAATACGCCCAATCGTCTTAGCCAAATCTATCTGATGGGTGCTATTATGCTTGCGCTGGTGGTGATTCACACTGGCTGCAACACCTTTGTTGACTACGCCGGGCATATGATGGGGACGCTCATGGAAAGCGATATGCGTAGTGAGCTATTCGACCATTATCAAAAGCTATCGTTTAGTTTTTATGATGAGCGAAAAACGGGCCAGCTAATGACTGGAATAACCAACGACTTGATGGCTCTTTCCGAGTTTTATCATCACGGCCCCGAAGACCTTGCCATTGCTATGCTGAAACTTATTGGTGTTGTGATTATCTTAATCAATATCAATATTCAGCTTACTCTGATAATCCTGGTCTTTTTCCCGATTATGACAGTTTATGCCTTCTACTTCAACAAGAAAATGAACATTTCGCTGAGAAGAAGCAAGGATAGAATCGGTGATGTCAACGCCCAGGTCGAAGATACGCTTTCCGGTATCAGGGTGGTTAAGTCGTTTACAAATGAGGAAATTGAGAAAAGGAAGTTTGCCCACGAAAACCAACGCTTTATTGATAGCCGAAAAGACGGTTACAGAAGTGAAGCCTACTTCTACGGCGGTATGATTGCTTTCACGCAGCTGCTTACGATTGCAGTTATCATCTTTGGGGGTGCGGCTATCGTGAATGCTGACCTGACTTTGCCTGACTTGATAACTTACCTGCTATGCGTGGGGATTTTGGTCGAACCCATTCAGCGGTTGATTAACTTTGCTAGAGTATTTCAGGAAGGAATTACCGGCTTTGACCGATTTATGGACTTTTTGTCCGTAAAGCCCGATATTCAAGACGCGCCAGACGCAATGGAACTTACGCAGGTTCAGGGAAATATCGAATTTAAGGAGGTGAGTTTCAAGTACAAAAAAGAAGCCAAGTATGTCATAAAAAACCTGTCTTTAAAGATAAGGGCGGGCGACTATGTGGCGTTAGTAGGCTATTCAGGTGTGGGTAAATCAACCCTATGCTCTTTAATTCCACGTTTTTATGAGGTAAACGAAGGGGAAATACTGCTTGATGGCAAGAATATCCAGGCTGTTAGCTTGCGTTCGCTGAGGAAGAACATCGGCATTGTGCAGCAAGACGTGTATTTGTTTGCTGGAACAGTCATCGCTAATATCCGCTATGGTAATCCCGGCGCAAGTGTGGAGGAAGTGATTGAGGCAGCTAAAAAAGCCAATGCCCACGATTTTATTATGGCCCTCCCAAATGGCTATGATACGGATATTGGTCAGCGCGGCATCAAACTATCTGGTGGGCAAAAGCAAAGGCTGAGTATTGCCCGTGTTTTCTTAAAAAATCCACCCATCATTATTTTTGATGAAGCGACGAGTGCGCTGGATAACGAAAGCGAAAAAGCGGTACAGGCTTCGCTGGAGCAGCTAACCAACCACCGCACCGCCCTTGTGATAGCTCATCGTTTGTCAACAATCCGCAATGCCCAAAGAATTGTGGTATTAAGCTATAAGGGGATTGAGGAACAGGGAACACACGATGAACTAATTGCTCTGAACGGTGTCTATGCCAGCCTATACAACGTTCAGGCTACTTTAAGAATTTAACCAAACTTAACCTGCGCTCCTTTAGATTGTCACCAAAAATATTAATGCAAGCGTGGGACAGGTGCTATAATTTGGAAAAGGTCAAACAATTCAAGCAAATTTTTGGAGCAAGAAATATGGCTTTACCCGGTGGTGTCTCTATTTTAGTAGTAATCGCCTTTGTGGGCGTAGTTTTGCTGTTAGGGCTGGAGGTTTTCTGGTATAAAACACCCTTTCGACGGAAGATGACGGGCGATACCTGGAAGCCGGGCGAACAATTTCAGGTCAAACGTGACGAAAGCGGCTTGCCTTTAGGCTACCGCCAGCACGAAAAGTATGTTGACCCGCTTTCCAAAATGGCGGTACGGTTGATTATGGGTAGCAGTCTGCTCTTGCTGGTGCTGGTACTGACGTATTATGTTACTACGCGGGGCGGTATCGGCGCGGGAAATTAAGGTATTACCCACTTACCCTCGAATTTGTCACCTGTCCAATTAAATTGAGCGCGGCGATGCCCTTTGGAATCCAGGTAAAGCCAGTCCAGAAGTTCGATGCTGCTAACGATTACGGCGAAGTTGGGCCAGCCTGCTTCGCTTTCGGCCTGGTCGGGCGAACGGCTGGTGAGTTGGGATGGCAGACCCGAACCCGGCTCGGCTAATTCGCTGCCAGGGGCGGCGTTGGCTAGATAAGCGCGGCGGCTGGAAAGCGTGGTTTGTTGCCAGTGTTGTAGAGCCAGCGCGTCACCGTGATGAATTTGGGCCGAAGTTTGCGCCCGTATCTGGATTTTGCGTTCCGGCGCATAAAACATCCAGCTTACCGCCCCGTGCTGGCGAATTTCTTCTACTTTAGTCGCCCGCACATCCGTATGACAAAAAATAGCCCGGTTCTGCGGTTCAGTACCGCGCAAAACCACCGTCCGCAAGCTGCTTTCGCCGTGCGCGTCCAACGTCCCCAAAACTGGAGTATGGAAAGCGTCGTGGGAATCGGCTGCGCCACCCTGCAAATCAGTCCATATTTGAGCCAGAATAGTGTCGAGGTCTGGCATCTTATGACCTATGTCGTTCCATAACAGTGTAGGTGTTAGCAAGGGAAAGAGGTTTGCCACTTTGGGAGACAAACAAAACTTCGTTTTCGGAGGTTCCGAGGCGGGTTTTGAGGTAGTCTGAGACCGGGCCTACCTGCAAATGTTTTTGTAAGCGCGGTTCGGTTTGTAAATCCTGAAGCGTCAACTTGATAATCGTAGGTATTTTCCAGCCTTCACCCAACAAGGCTTTGATGGCATCGTTGCGTAAACGAGTCGCGTCTTGCTTGACTCGGGCGGCTTTTTCGGCTATCGAATGATAATATTCCTCGCCATAACGTTCGCGGGTGGTCTCGCCGCCCTTCTTACGCCGTTCGTCGTATTCGTCGGAATGCCGCGCCATTGTGCTAGAGCCGCCCCGCGCCCCAATCTCGCGGTAAAAATTCGAGTCCCGATGGCGTTGTTTGGTGGTTTGACCGCCGATACGTCCGGCCCGCACGTGATAATCTACCTTACTATTATCAACATCGGCATCGGGTACATCCACCTCATCAATCTTACTAGCGTTTGTGGCTTCACTTTGTCCGAAGGCAGGGTCATTTGGTTGACTATCAAAATGGGGAGCTTTAGCTTTGGTGGCCCTCTTGGTAGCCGAGCCGGGGGATTTAGAACCTTTTTCGCTTCTGGTAGCTGTTTGGGCCGTAACTTGAGCCAAAATTTCGTCAATTTGAGTTTTATTTGCCAGGGCCATCTGCTTGCTCCTAATTCTATTTATATCTTTGCCGAATACTTATTTCAGGCTCACCAAACCTAGTTTGATTAGCTGTTTATAGTATAAAGCAAAATTGCACCCACGTCAATAGCCATTTTTAATTTGGATGCAGGTCAGGTTTTTGTCTTGAATGACCCCGCGAGTAAATTGCGGGCTGAAAAACCTAAGTCGACTAAAGGGACTGCAATGTATTGTACAAGCTAGGTAGCCAACGGTTAAAACCGTCGTCTAAGCAAACCAAACACCACCCAGGGGGTACCCGAACGTGTTATTGTAACCTGATTTATCAGGTTTGATGTGAATAGACGACGGTTTTAACCGTTGGCGTTCCACGAATTATTTCGTTAATATTCATCAGTTCAGGGGCTTTTGGGCTTGCCTCATACGCTATACTAGCTTTATGACAACACACTGTAGGTGTTTCCCCTTTATTCAAATTTAACATCAAAACAAGGAAAATGCAATGTCGCAAATTATTGAGGTGCAACCAACCACACTGGTTGACCGGGTGGGACAACGTTTGATGGTTACTTTTCCCGGCCACGAGCTAACCGGGCCTATCGCAGATTTTTTGCTGGAATGTCGGGCTGGCGGCGTGATTTTATTTGGCCGCAATATCAGTAATCTGGCCCAGGTGCGCCGCTTGAACGACGATTTGCAGCAGTTAGCGCGAGAAAACAATCTGCCGCCCTTGATGATTGGCATAGATGAAGAAGGCGGGCGGGTAAGCCGGATGCCAGGCGATGGCAAAGCGGTGATTACGCCCAGCCAAATGGCGCAGGCGGTGGCAGGCCGGGAGGCGGTAACGACCTGCGCTGGAGTGACAGCCCGCCAGTTGCGGCGTTTGGGCTTTAATCTCAATTTCGCGCCAGTGCTGGACATCAACAACAATCCGGCCAACCCGGTTATTGGTAGCCGTGCCTTTGGTATGACCCCGGAGTTGGTGGGCGAGATGGGGGTGGCTGCTATCGAGGCTTATCTGGCCGAGGGCATTGCCCCCTGTGCCAAACATTTTCCCGGTCATGGTGACACTATTGTGGATAGCCATTTGGGTCTGCCCGAACTCGATTTCTCCCTGGCCCAATTGCGGGAGCGCGAACTAAAGCCGTTTGTGCGGGCGATTGCGGCTGGAGTGCCTGCCCTGATGACGGCCCATATTTTGTTCCCGGCTATCGAGCCAAAGCATCTGCCCGCCACGCTTTCGCGGCTGTTTCTAACGGCTTTGCTACGGGACGAGCTTGGTTTTGAGGGCGTGCTTTTCACGGATGCCCTGATAATGCGGGCCATTGCTGATACTTACGGTTACGGAGCGGCGGCAATATTGGCACTCCAGGCCGGGGCGGACGTGGTGATGCCGCTTGGCAAAATAGAGGAGCAGCGAGCTTGTTTTGCGACGATGTTGGAAGCCGCCGAACGAGGCGAATTCGAGTTGGACGCACCAGATAGTCGCCTGACCAGTTTCAAAGCGCGTTTCTGTCAATTTACGCCTGCACCTGTTGAAATATACCCGCCTCAATCGGATGTTGATTTGATAGCCCAGGTAGCCCGGCGCAGCGTGAGCCTGGTGCGTGACGAAGTCCCGCTGTTACCACTCACGCCAGCCCAATATACGCGCCCGGCTTTGCTAGACTTTACTCTGGCGGTTGCCAGTCCGGTTGAGGAAGGACGCTTGCCAGGGCCGTTGCTGGCGGGTCTGTTGCAGGAAAAGTTACCCGGTTTGACTGTATATAATCTGCCTGCCGACCCTGACGAAGCCCAGGTGGTAAAATATGTTGGGCTGGCGGCTGCCCACGACCTGTTAATAATCGTGACTCGTAACGCTTTTCGCCTGGAGCGGCAGGGGCGGCTGGTACGCGAATTGCTGCAATTGAATAAAGCGACGGTAGTATTGGCAGCCCGTGACCCCTACGATTTAGGGGCTTTTCCAAATGCGCCGACCTATCTAGCCCTATATGGCGACCCTCTATGCAGCCTGGAAGCGGCGGTTGGATTATTATTTGATTAAAAATATGCGAAATATATCCTTAGAATCTTATCGTCCCGAACTACTTCCGGCTATCTTGCAAATCTGGAACGCTGGGGAGTTCGGCCAGAAGTTTCCCTTAACAGCTGGGCTTTGGAGGCAGCAAGTCGAGCGTGACCCTAACTTTCGGGCTGACGACTTCATGGGTGCGTTTGACGATGCGGGCAATCTTGTCGGCTTTGTTTTGACCAAACAGTTCCGCGAATTGGCCGCTAACCGCGATATGGCGGCTTACGGGCAGCTAGGGTGGATAGCGGCGATGGTGGTGGGCGAAGATTGGCGTGGGCAGGGTTTAGGTTTACGATTATTGGAGTGGGCAGAGGCCCGCCTCCAGGCAGCCAAGCTACCTACAATAACCCTCGGCGGCAATTTTTGTCATTTCTGGCCCGGTGTTCCGGCAGATTTGCCCGGCGCACTAGATTTTTTCCAAAAACACGGCTATAATCTGGCGACAGACCGGGGTGACGCTTTTGACCTACGAGGTGGGCTGGCTGGCTACCAGCCGTTGCCGCTCCCACCAGCCGTCGCAAATGGGGAATTTTATTTTACCCAGGGGCAGCACGGCCAGGAAGCGGAGATTTTAGAGTTTCTGGCGCAAAGTTTTCCGGGCCGTTGGCGGTACAGTCTGGCTATATATTTTGCCCAGGGCGGCGACCCCGGCGATGTGACGCTGCTAAAACGTAGGGCCGTTGTAGATAACCAGGCCGATAGAATAGAGGGCTTTTTGCAAACAGGTCATAAAGGGAGCCAGATTATCGCCAACAGTTTGTTCTGGTATCCGCTTTTGGGTCAGGATTACGGTGGTATCGGGCCGTTGGGTGTCTCGAAAACGGTACGAGGCCAGAATCTTGGCCTGGCTTTGGTGGACGCGGGCGTAAATTATTTGATACATCTGGGCGTAACCGAATGTGCGATTGATTGGACGGATTTGCTAGGCTTTTACGGCAGACTTGGCTTTGGGGTTTGGCAGAGCTTCAAGCGGCTTTCAAAGACGCTATAAAGTTTGTCCAACCCTGCGGGCCGTGAGCGGAGGCTTTGCGGAGTGAAGGGTCTGTTGCTAAGGATTTAGTATTGTACGGCGCGTTAGTAGCGATGTTATGTAACAAGCAGAGGCGAGGAGATTTCTGGAATGTCTTTATTTGAAGAAAATGGTGCAAATATTTTGAGCGAAGCGGCTACAGCCGCGTTACCTGCCGATATGGAGCAAGAAGCCGCCACCGAGGAATGGTTTGCTCCGAGCGTGGTTGATCAGAAGCGGCCTGGACGTTGGAAACCGCAGTTTACGGCGGGAATGTTAGCCCAACTCAAGGTTATCGGCGGGGCGGTCTGGTCGCCCGATGGCAACTTTATCTATTTCCCCCAGGATTTTGACGGCACCTGCCATATTTTTAGCTTAGAAATTAAAACGGGCAAGCTACTCCAGCTTTCCAGCGATATGCCCGCCGGGGGGCTTTTAACGATTGCCGCCCGCGCCTTCGATATTGCGCCCGATGGTAGTAAGCTGGTGTATTTGGGTGGTAAGGATAGCAAATTGTGGTTGCTACCGACGGACGGTGGCCCAGCTACACCCCTGACTAGCAGCGAAGGTTCGCAAACCAGCGCGACTTTTTCGCCTAATAGCCAACAGGTAGCTTATGTACAGATTTCGGCTGGCAACCACGACCTCGCTATTGTCGAAAGCGATGGGCAAAGTTGGCCGCGTCGGATTAGTCGGGGCGATGCTTTTGTCTTTGATCCCCAATGGTTTGCGGACGGCCACAAATTGGCTTATTGTGAATACGATAATCAGACCCTGCCTTTTGCCGGAACACGTTTGGTGATAGCTGATTTACAAACGGGCGAACAGAAAATTGTAGCGGATGGCTGGGCTGGCGGCATTTTGTATCAGCAGCCCCGCCCCTCGCCTGATGGTAAATGGCTGGCTTACACCTCGGACGAAACCAATTGGGCCAATGTTTGGCTGCTGAACCTGGCAAGTGGCGAAAAACATTTACTGCATCCCGAACCGCACGAACAAGCCGAACCTACCTGGACACCCGATAGCCAGCGTTTGCTTTATACTCGTAATGAAGATAGCAGTATCACGGTGCAAACGGCGACCCTGGATGGGAAAGTCAGCACAATTGACGATACGGCAGGTATTTGTAACGCCCTGGCTTTGTCGCCCGACGGCCAAAAGTTATGTTACGTCCGGCAAACTCCCACCTTGCCCACCAACCTTTATCTTTATGATTTGAAGTTAGACACGCTATTACGCCTGACCGAGAATACTATCGGCGGCTTGGAAAAAGCGGGTCTGGTTCAGCCCGAAACGGTGCATTGGCAAAGCAGCGACGGTTTGGAAATCGAAGGTTTGTTGTACCTGCCCGCCAATTTCCAGCCCGGCAAGCACCCGGCCCTTGTGCATATTCACGGCGGCCCTATCGGTCAATACAATCGGGTCTGGCAGGGCGTGGTGCAATATTTGATAGGACGGGGTTGGGTAGTAATCCAGCCGAACTTCCGGGGTAGCACTGGTTATGGGCGCGAGTTCCGCAACAAACTCAACGGGGCGTGGGGCGAGGCGGATATGTACGATAACCTGGGTGCGGTAGCTTACCTTAAAAAACACAACTTGTGCCACCCGACACGCATTGTAGCCTGGGGCGGAAGCGGCGGCGGTTATGCTACAATGTTGTTGTTGAGTAAGTGGCCGGACGTGTTCAAGGCAGGCGTACCTTTGGTGGGGGTGAGCAATTTCGTGAGCTTCCCCGAACAAACAGACCGCTTCGCCAAATACCTGATGCACACCATTTTGGGGCCACGAGCTGATAATTTTACAATTTTTGAGGAGCGTTCGCCCGTCACTTTTGCCCATCAGGTCAAAGCTCCGATGCTTATTTTGATGGGTGAAAAAGATTTCCGCGTCCCGGCTAAACAAGGCGACGAGATGGTGGAAGCTCTCAAAAAGGCCGGGATTAGCAACTTTGAGTATCACGTTTATCCGGGCGAAGGTCACGGCTGGCGCAAAGTAGAAACGATTTTGGATTATGTCAGCCGGATGGAAGCCTTCCTGGAAAAATGGGTGCTGGAACGGTAGTTTTAGGAGTAAAAATGTGCGTGGAGATATAAGAGCGACGGACGTATTCAAAGACCGTGAGCTGCTGAACCTGCTGGGTTGGGGCATCATGGATGTGGAATGGGGCAAGGGTGAAATCGGCTCCGAAAACATTCGGAACTTTTCTTACGTGGTGGCTCAAGACCAGGATGCCAAATTCTACCGCCGGATGGTGTATGATTTGATTGGACGATATTTTGCCAACGATCTGGCGAGAGATTTGTGGAACAAATTTATTGACCACAAATGGGTGTTGTCCGAACGGGAAGGCCGCGAAATAAACCTCAAGGTAGCAGCCCAGGATTGGATGCAAAATTACTCTCACGATTTCTTGAAACGCTGGACTTTTACCCACCCTGTTCCGACGGGTCGTATTCGTAATGTTAGCGAACCGAACCGAGGTTTGATGGGTTCGATGGCCTCGCAAGTAGTCCCACCGTTGGGCGATTTATTGGATAGCGGTTTTAGCGTGGTAAACGTGGTAGGGGCGGCTATACGCGAGAGTATCCCGCTCCGAGCCAGCCGAGCCGTGCGAGAAGCGGCAGAGCTTACCGACGATTTGCTAACACCTACTCCGAAACCACGCCGTCCTAGCATTATGGGCCATTTTTTGCGTTTTTTGAACCCGTCTAAGTCGCGGGTAGCCCGGAGTAAGAATCGGCACGGCGACCAAAAAACTGACCCGATGCTGGTATTATCCAAAGTCGAGCCGGAACATCGCGGTTTGTATTATGTGCGTTTGCTGGCTAACTTGACCGGACATCACTTCAAAAACCACACTGAGGCCGCTCACTACTGGCGCGAAGTGTTGGAACATAAATGGTATATGAGCGAACAGGTCAACCAGGACGTAGGTTTACGCCGGGCCGCCCTAGACTACTTCCGTCGCCTCAATATGTTGGAGCAAGTCGAAAGCGGACAGGAAGCTTAATTAGACTAGAGAAAGAGTAATCAAAATGTTAGTTGAAGATGTGCAACAAAAAGCTATTAAACACGAAATAGTAGCCAACAAACCAAGTCAGGCTCAGGTTGAATGTATCAGTTGCGGGCGTGTGTATGGTTTGCGAGATATGATAACCGATTGCGAAACCTGTGGCGGCTTGCTCGAATTAGTCCACCCATTAGCTTATTTGAAAAACATAATTACCCCTCAGTTTATTCAGCAACGGCTGCACGAACGCCAATTTCCATATCAAAGCGGGGTCTGGCGATGGCGCGAGTTAGTTGCCCCTTTTCCAAACGAAGCTATTGTGTCGCGGCGCGAAGGCAACACCAATTTGTACCAGGATGCCAGATTAGCCAACTATGTAGGTCTAAACGATTTATTTTTGAAACACGAAGGCGAAAATCCGACTGGCTCTTTCAAAGACCGGGGTATGACCGTCGGGGTCAGCCACGCACTGTGGTTGGGTGCAACCACGGTAGCCTGTGCCAGTAGCGGCAACACCAGTTCGGCGTTGGCTGGTTATGCAGCGCGGGCGGGGCTGCGGGCCATAACTTTTGTGCCGCAGGGCAAGGTATCATTGGGTAAGTTGAGCCAGACCGTCGCTTATGGCGCAAAGACAGTGCAGATAGAGGGCAGTTTCGATGTGGCTCTGGAAATAGTGCGTGGCGTAGCCAGGGAGCGCGGGGTTTATCTAGTCAATTCGCTCAATCCGTTTCGGCTAGAAGGCCAGAAAACCATTATCTTCGAGGCGTTGGAGCAGCTAGATTGGCACGCGCCCGATTGGATTGTGGTGCCGGGCGGCAACCTGGGCAACACGGCGGCCTTTGGCAAAGCCTTATACGAATTACGCGAGTTGGGTTTGATTGGCCCTAAATTGCCGCGCCTTGCCACAATCCAGGCCGAAGGTGCTTCGCCTTTTTATGACTATTTCCGCCAGGGTTTTAAGGATTTCAAAGCGATGCAGCCTGAAACGGTGGCGACTGCCATCCGTATCGGCAACCCTGTCAACCTGCCCAAAGCCCAACGCGCCCTGGAATGGACGGACGGGATTGTGGAGCGGGTGACGGACGACGAAATTATGGCGGCTAAAGCCCAGCTTGACCGCAGCGGCATTGGGGGCGAACCCGCAGCCGGAGCGACTCTGGCTGGTATCCGCAAATTGACGGCCAACGGCACTATCAAAAGCGGCGAAACCGTCGTGGGCGTATTGACAGGCCATATCTTGAAAGACGCGGACAGCATTATTCATTACCATTTTGAAAGCGACGCTGCCTATGCCAACCCTCCGGTCAAAGTGCGGGCCGAACTTGCCGACGTGTTGCACTTGTTGGACGAAGGATAAAACTCTTTTTGACTCACAATCAAATACCCGTACACACAACAAGAAAGGAGCATAATCTGATTATGTTTAGTAAAAAACTGGCTTTTATAAGCGTAGCTGTAGTCTCAAGCTTATTTTTGGCAACTTTTCTGTTTTCCAGCCTCTTTATCCACACGGCCCACGCCACAAATCCAGCGGTGCTTGGCCCTGCAACACCTTACCCAACTGGAATCTCTTTTTCCATTGTTGCTGAAACAGCAGGGGACTTTAATAGGGACGGCAAGCCCGACATTGCGGTGATCAACAGCAACGGTGCTGGCAGCGTGCTGCTGAGTAATGGGGATGGCACGTTTCAAAGTCCCAAAACCTTTTTGCTCAACGGTTATAGACAACTAGCATTGGCAGTGGGTGACATTAATGGTGACACCAACCTTGATTTGGTTGCAAGTGATGACCTGGGCAATGTAACGGTGCTTTTGGGTAATGGAGACGGCACTTTCAAACCCAACCCTGTCAAGTATGCAATTGGTTCATCTTCGCAACTTCACTCTATCGTTGTAGGCGATTTTAATGGGGATCATAAACCCGATCTTGCAGTAGTCAGTGCGAGTACCGATCTGGTTTATGTGTTATTGAACAACGGTGACGGTACTTTTCTATCACCGCAAACCTTTGTGGTAGGAACTAATCCCGTTGACCTCAAAACCCAAGACTTGAATGGCGATGGGAAACTCGATTTAGTTGTAGTAAACCAAAGTGATAATACTATAAGTGTGCTTATGGGTAGGGGTGACGGTACTTTTCAGTTCGCGGTTAATTATTCGACTGGACAATTTTCTTCGCCTCAGTCAGTGGCAATCGGTGATTTCAATGGAGATGGCAAGCTTGATTTAGCCGTCGCTTGTACCGACTACCCCGCTTACTACGTCAGCATTTTTCTAAGCAATGGTGATGGGTCTTTCCAAAACCCTAATTTTTATCCTGCTGGCAGTGGGCCTATCAAAGTAGCAACTGGAGATTTTAATGGAGATGGCAAACTTGATTTGGTAACAATTAACAACCCTACATCTAGGACTGACGGGGTAGGAGTTTTACTTGGGAATGGGAATGGAACTTTTCGAGACATCACCACATTTTCACCTAGTAATGGACCTTATAGTGTGAATGTGCCAACAGACCTGGTAATAGCAGATTTCAATGGAGATGGCAAACCTGATGTAGCTATACTGGCGGAGTTAAATAACAATCTTATTTTATTGCTCAATCAGCCGCTTATTCCCGCCACCACCTACACTTATTATTTGCCATTTTTAGCTAATGCCTACATCCCACAATCCGGTAATGCTGGAAGTTTTACCACTTTTCTGACCTTTCAAAATATTGGTTCGAATGCGGCCAATGTCACCTTAAAATACCTTGACGCTTCTGGTCTCTATGTAGCTACTCCCTCTAACACTTGCACAGTTGTTGCACGTTTGGGAGAATGTCTCCCAGTCAATCCTTTTGCTCCTGGTACAAAAGGTACTGGTATTCTTACTTCTACCCAACCTTTGAATGTAGTAGTGTCAGAAGCGACCCCCTATGGAGGCAGTGCCTATGCTGTTAGTGAAGGTGGAAACAATTCACTGGTTGTACCTATCGCGCTTAATGGAGCATATGGTGACTTTAGCACTCAGATTACCATTTTTAACGGTGGGCAATCGGCAGCCAATAATATCAAAGTCACTTTTTATGATAATAACGGCAACCAACAATACGGAGCCGGTTCGTCTCTTTCCTTAAACGCTTATGCCAGCACAACGTTAGATCAAGCTGCGTCTAATAGTGGTTTAAGGGCTGGTTTTGCGGGGTGGGCGCAGATAAGCAATTCTGATAATAGCGTGCTGCTGGTAGCTCAGGTATTAGAGCAAAGTCCTGAAAGGCATTTTGTAGCAATTGCCAATGCCCAAGCCACTAATCAAACTACGCTTTATGCCCCTGCTATGTTTAACAATGCTTATGGCGGCTTTAAAACCGCAGCTAACCTCGTCAACCCAAATTCCGTAGCTGTTACTGTATCCGTTACTTACTATAACCTGAATGGAACGGCTTACCCAGCTGTACCATTTAGTTTGTCCGCTCACAATGTCGCTGCTTTTTCGCAGAGTGGCACTAATGCCCCAGGTATTCCAATAGGTGGCCTACCAAACGGTTTTGCAGGTGCAGCTATTGTTACCAGTTCTAATGGGGGTGTGGTAATGGTGGTAAACGAGTCTGGTGGCACAGCTAAAAGTGGTACTTATGTGGCCGCCGCTGATCCAAATGGAAGGGTAGGTTTGCCAGTGATGGCGAACGGGGGTTATGGCTATACCACAGGTGCAACTGTTTTTAATAGTAGTAACCAAACGATTAGCTGTAATATTCAATACTATGATGTAGGTGGTGCAGCTTTGGGTGGCCCACAAACTTTTAGTATCAACCCTTATTCAAGTAAAGGTATATTTCAAGGTAATGCTGGGGTAGGATTAAGTTACGGTACAGCTGTCGTTATAGAAAGTACGCCCTCTGGTAGCCAGTATCCGGCCAACGACTTAATTGTTACCACCAACGCCCAGTCTGATATTTTCTTTTACACTTATACCGAACCGAATAGCCCAAACGAGAATAACGGTTTGGATTAGTGGTTGAAATTTCCCTTAATCTAAGGAAAGTTGTTTTGGGATAAAAGATGATAGCAACCGAGCAAACACTGGACGAAAAACTGATGCTGCTGGCTTTGGAGGCGGCGGAACGGGCCGGGGTTGACTACGCCGAGGTACGGGGTGTGTCCAGCCTGGAAGACGAGGTGCGAGTTAAAAACGGCCAGCTTAACAAGGTACAACGGACGCGGGATAGCGGCTGGGGTCTGAATGTGCGGTTGGGGGCGGGCTGGGGTTTTGCCAGCAGTGCCGAACTTAGCGCGGTCAGTGTCAAAGGGGTGGTGAGCCAGGCGATACAGTTGGCAGCGGCCAGTGCGATGGTTCAACCATCGGGCTATCTGGAAAAATACGGACAGCCTTCGACTGCGGTAGGTGATTACGAAACGGTTGTTCAAATTGACCCTTTCAAAGTCCCCAACAGCGAACGATTGGAAATGCTGTTCGCCGCCGAAGCTAACTTGCGTCGGGCCACGCGGGTTAAGGTCTCCCAGACTCATTTACAGGCTTTCCGTACCTGGAAGTTTTTTGCCAACACAACGGGCGCACGCCAGCACCAACTGATTACTGAAACGGGCGGAGGCATGGAAGCCATCGCGGTTGAGGAAAACTATAGCTACCAGCGTACTTACGGGCGCGGCGGCAACTTTGGGCAGGCTGGTTACGAATATATTATGGGTCTGAACCTGGAAGACGAAGCGGTGCGGGTGGGCCAGGAAGCGCACGAATTGGTGGCGAC
Organism: Chloroflexia bacterium; assembly: GCA_038207455.1. GTDB lineage: Bacteria > Chloroflexota > Chloroflexia > Chloroheliales > Chloroheliaceae > JBBQZT01. The sequence goes on along the minus strand of JBBQZT010000029.1, from coordinate 13,033 downwards.
GGAGTGGGTGCCGTCCGGCCCGACCACAGTTGTTTTCGGTGCGAACATCACAGCCTTGATGGTACACGAAAGCTGCGGCCACCCGACGGAGCTAGACCGGGTTTTGGGCAGCGAAAACGCTTTTGCGGGCGGGAGCTTTTTGCACCCTGAGATGCGCGGTCAGTTCCGCTATGGTTCAGCTGCCGTAAACTTGACCGCCGACGCAACCCTCACGGGCGGGCTTGGCACTTTTGGCTACGACGACGAAGGCACTCCGGCCCAGCGCGTACCGTTGGTGGAGCAGGGAATTTTCGTGGGTTATCTATCGTCGCGGGACACGGCGGGTGCTATCGGTTTGCCCAGTGGCGGGATGGCGCGGGCTTCGTCGTGGGGACGCATTCCCCTGGTGCGAATGACCAACGTTAATCTTGAGCCGGGCCAGGGCGATTTGCAGAGTTTGATTAGTCAGGTAGAACACGGCTTGTATCTGGAAACGCCTTCTAGCTGGAGTCTGGACGACAAGCGCATGAACTTCCATTTTAGTGCCGAGCTTTGCCGCGAAATTAAAAATGGCGAATTGGGCCAACTTTACAAAGGCGCAAGTTACCAATCGCGCACTCCGGTTTTTTGGAATAATTGTCAGGCGGTGGCTGGGCCGGAAGAATGGAAATTATGGGGCTTCCTGGGTTGTGCGAAGGGGGAACCATTGCAAAGCACCCACGTGGCGCACGGAGCCAGCCCGATGCTGGTCAATAATGTGAATGTGCAGAGGGAGGGCTAAAATTATGACTATGGATACCGAAGCCCCGATTTCGCTGCACGGACGCGACAAACTCATGAATTTGCTGGAAGACGCGGTGCGGAGTGCGCCAGGCGTTGAAGTCGAACTGGCATTGGATGCGAGTCAGGTGGGCGTGACCCGCTATGCCCATAACCGCATACATCAAAACGTGTGGGAAGCTGACAACAAGCTGTATGTGCGGGTGATTGTCAATGGCACGCTGGCAACTGTAGCGGCAAACTCGCTCGAACCAGCCCATATCAAAGCAACGATTGAGCAGGCGGTTTCGGTAGCACGTCTGGCACGGGGCGGACAAGCTAAAGATGGTAGGTTGCAAACTTTCGCTTCGGACAGCCATCAAAGCGGAACCAATGTTGAGCCGGGCGCGGAAGGCTTAAACATTCCCGAACAACATACGGACGGCATTTCATTTTTTGAAAGCACCGCTTATCAGACTCCGGCTCAACGTGCCGCCGCTATTGGTCAGATGGTCGAGGTTATTAAGACCGCCGGATTTGAAGGTTACGGCACTTACAAAAACGTTTTGACTGAACTGGCTGTCGTTAATTCGCGCGGGTTACGGGCTTACGGGGCGGCTACGAATGGTTACATCAAGGCTTTAGTGGAGCGTGGCACTGGCTCGGATACTGAAAGTGATGGCCTGGGTTCGGGTTACGCCGACCAGTTGGGCCGCGATGTGAACCAGCTTGACCCGCTTGCTACTGCCAACATTGCCATCCAGAAATGCCGCCTCAACGTCAACCAGATTGAATTGCCGCCCGGTGATTATGCTGCCGTGCTTGAACCGAATACAGTGGCCGATATGGTGCGCTTTGTGGTTTTATCGGGTTGTGGAGCGCGACAACTCCAGGACGGGCGTTCATTTATGAGCGGGCGGTTTGGGGAAAGCGTGACGGGCGCGAATATCAATTTGTGGGAAGACCCGTATCACCCCGCCGCGCTACCGTTTGCGTTGGACTACGAAGGGATGGAGAGCCGGGCCGTACCGCTTATAATCGGAGGCAAAGCCGCAGGGGTGACTTATGACCGCCAGACAGCAGCCAACACACCAGGCCGGGTCACAACAGGTCATGCTCCCACCCCAGAACGTGATTGGAACGGCCCTATTCCAACCCACGTAGTTATGACGGGCGGGACGCGCTCAATCCAGGAGTTAATCGGCGGCATGAAACGCGGTGTGGTGGTGACGCGCTTACATTACACTCATTGCCCTGACCCCAAGCGCGTGGTTGCGACGGGGACGACCCGCGACGGGACATTTTTGGTGGAGAACGGCGAAATTGTGGCGGCGGTCAAGAATATGCGCTTTACCCAAAGTGTGCTGGAACTGCTGGACAGCGTCGAGGAGTTGGGTGCGTCCAAAACCTGCCAGGATTGGTGGGTAGCGAACGATATGGGTACGACTTCGTATTATCTTCCGGCCCTGCGCGTGTCTCGTTGCACCTTCATTGGCAGCACTACTTTTTAATCATACAGTCCATTGGCGGCAACCACACCCAGGGGGTACCGCGCAATGTCCCGCCAAATGCGACCGCCAGGAGCTTAGAGCCAGTAGTCAGAAGGTTCTAAGCCCATTGCTCATCGCCCATAGCGCGTAGCCATAGTTACCTGATGTAAACTTCGTCTATGTAGCACCAGTCGCTTTCTTCGGGCCGCTCCAGCATTTTGGCGATTGGGTGGCCGCTATCGTGGAAATGTTGAGTGGCGTGCTTGCCTTTGGAAGTGTCGCAGCAACCGACGTGTCCACATACGAGACACATCCGTAACAGTTGCCAGCTATCGCCCAGCTTGATACATTCTTCGCAGCCGTTCGCACTTGGTTCTACTTCGCGTATCATCGCCAGATGGGTACAGCTGGTAGCATTGGTAGCCATCAAACCTCTCTCCTTTTTTTATAATTATCTTTGGGTGACAATGCCCGCAACCGTTCGGATAAATCTTCAAAGTTGGTGGTATCACGCTCCGCTATAACAAAATCGCGTTTCTGCTTGCTGGTCGGGTCTTGATAGCGCACCAACAAACCCCGAAAGCTGGCCTTATAGCCCAAATACTTGACTGGAACCTGGGTGGTGTTTACATATAAAATATCAGCGAATTCAATAGTGGCTTCACGTCCCCCTGGGCCATCCACCATCAATCTATCTTCCCCGATTGTAACAGTTTGGGGCTTGTTCCGCATCAAATAGGCCATGCCAAACAGCGAGCCTACCCAAACCAGAAAAGTGACCACAAAAATGATTAAGCTGCCAATCAGGTTAAAGCTTTGTAGGCCCGTGCCACCCACCGGAGCGTTGTTTATCAGCCCAACGACAAGCAGGGCCACCAGACCCAAACTTAAAAACGTTGATACGGCGGTGATATTGAAACCAGCACTCCGCCAGCCTTGTCTGCCCTTATAAATTCGCATAATAGTTGTTATTAGTCAGTTATCAGTTATCAGTCGTCAATTTTTTGCCCAGCTGTTACCGCAATAATCACCGAGGGTTTCAACCCTGGTTTATCTAATCCCAAACCCACTTATGAATATTAACTAATATTTTGGTATCGCCAACGGTTGAAACCGTCGTCTAGCCACCCCAAACACGTTAAAACGTGTTATCAAACCGTTCGGCAACCTGATTTATCAGGTTTGGTGTGGTTAGACGACGGTTTCAACCGTTGGCGATACCATTTGCGGATTAATCAGTTAATCCTCATTATTGGGTTTGGGATTAACTAGCCGACAGACTCATCCATTGGCGATTGTTACCCCTTTGCATCCTCTGCGTTCTTTGCGGTGAAAAGGTCTAGCTTGCTTCTTGCTCAAAATCATACACGCGACCCGGTTCGATGTCGAGGCTGTGGCTATGCGAATAGTCCGGTACGAAATTTTGGAATGAATAAAGTTGTGGTAAGCCATCTCTACGAGCCTGGGCAATTTGTGCCTCCAGCCACCCAATCACCCTGTCTAAGCCCGTGCCACCTTTCAAGTTGGTAAAAATAAAGGGCATCGGGCCGCGTTGTTGGCGTGCGTCGCGTTCCATCACTTCCAACGACGCGCCCACATACGGAGCTAAATCTATTTTGTTGATAAGCAGCAAATCCGAACGAGTGATGCCCGGCCCACCCTTGCGCGGTATTTTGTCGCCGCCCGCTACGTCAATCACGTAAATCGAAATGTCCACCAGTTCGGGACTAAAGGCCGCCGCTAGATTATCGCCGCCACTTTCCACAAAAATCAGTTCCAGGCCGGGCAAGTTCGTTTCCAAATCGGCAATCGCTTCTAAATTCATCGAAGCATCTTCCCGAATAGCAGCGTGGGGGCAGCCACCTGTTTCCACTCCGCGCACTCGTTCGGCAGGCAACGTTCCCTGGCGCAGCAAAAACTCGGCATCTTCTTTAGTATAAATATCGTTGGTGACAACCGCCAGATTATATTTGGGCCATAGTTTTTTGCTCAAACAATCCACCAACGCCGTTTTGCCGCTACCCACTGGCCCGGCAATCCCCACCCGAAATGCCCTGGTAAAATCTTTTCCTGCCATTCTTGCTCCTAATCTAGCTAATTTTTTGGCGGATGCCAGCCGACACCAACCCAACGCCTTCGCGCTATCACTAACTCCTGACGGTTAAGTTTGAGAGCTTCAACAGTGGCGCGTCCAGTAGCAGTTAGGCCAATAATAACATCGCCCTCGTTTGTCCAGACGAAATGCTCTTCCCAAATTTGTTGTCGTGGATTAAATAAAGCTACAGTTTCGTTTGTAATCGTATCAAGCCCATTTATGCGGTCATTTTTACTGTCGTTGCAATCTGAACAGGCTAACCATAAGTTGTTTTCTTCAGTTTTGCCTCCTTTTGCCCCTGGTACAAGGTGGTCAATTTCCATTGTTGCGCCTGTTATTGTTTGCGATGTTAGACAGTATCCACAACGGTAACGGGCTTGTTTTGCTACCTTTGCACGTAATTGTTTAGGAATGTAATTTCTGGTCATTTCGATTTAAGCAGAACTGAAACATTGTGACCACGTTGTTTGAGCAAAAAGGCAGCCTCGGCCCGCACCAACATATAGCGATTATACTGGCGTAGTAGTTCGTCTTTTTGTTCAATTTCGGTTTCGGTTAAACCTTTGTCCTGACGTTTGTAATGTAGAGCTTCTAGTTTTGCTGAGGATTTGACCGGAAAATGGTCACGTCCTGCTTTCCACAAAGCTTTATCACTCCAATAAACCATCGCTGCCAGTTCCGCCGCTAATTCTGGTGGAATATCGTTTTGATTACCTGTAGAGGGTAAGGCGGTATTCACTACTTCCAACAACTCATCTTCAACCGTGCGTTTCGTTTGCGCGGCCCGTTGTTTAAGCAGTTCGTACAATTTGTCGGGAACATTTAAGGTTAAAGCTTGAGTAGCCATTTTTTTGCACCAATATCAATAATTCGTTGTAACCATTCAGCCTGATTGAAAGCGAGAGAAAAGGATTTTTAGGGGACACCCCACCCACGAGTGGCACCCAGAGGGTTCCCGCGCCCTGCACGGGGCAGACCCCGTGACCCTTGAATAGTTACAGTGCGTTTTGATACAACACCCACACGAATTATAACATCTTTGCCAGCTTACCCGTTTTGGTTTCGGCTGTACTGTAGCCTAATACTCAAACATTACGATGCCTGCGCTGATGCCCCCGGCCAGACCGATTAGCATTACTTTATCGCCGCGCTGGATTTCACCACGACTCTCGGCCAACCAGAAAGCCAAGGGCAAGGTTGCTGCCGCCATATTGCCGTACTCTGGCAAGGTCAGGACTACTCTATCGGGTGGTATTTTAGTGACGTTCAAAAAAGTTTCCAGGAAGGGGACAGTGGCCTGCTGCACCAAAATCTTTTTGAAATCCGCAAAGCAAGTGCCGCTTTCCGCCAAAGCCTCCTTTAAAAAGCTGGTGCCTAGCTCCACAAAAGCTTCCTTCATAGCCGTACCATCGCCCAAAAAGTAGCTGTATTCGTCGCCTCTAGGGTGCATCGAGCCGCCACCCGCCAGAGTCGAGATATGCCAGTGCTGGCTAACTGCCATAAATTTGCGGTAGAACAAACCGTTTGCGTCTGGGCTGGCCTCCAGGAGAGCCGCCGCCCCTGCGTCACCGAAAGTATAGCCAGTAAAACGCGCCCGAAACTCTTGCCTGTCCGCGATGTCCCATTTGATACATTTAGAAGGCACTTCCCCCACCGCCACCAACGCTTTGCGATACTGGCCCGTCAAAATCAAAGCTTCCGCCACCTGCAAACCGTTCAGAAAGCTATTGCAAGCGTTTTTTACGTCCAGCACCGCCCCTGCTGTCCCCAATTTGGCCTGAACAATATGAGCCGTCGCGGGTTCGGTCAAATCCTGCGAAGCCGAGGCGAAAATCAGCAAATCAATCTCGGCCAGGGCGGTATCGGTTTGAGCCAACACTTTTTGACAAGCGGCGACAGCTAAATCCGAAGCGTTGGTTTCAGCCGAGGCGTAATGGCGGGTCTTGACCCCACTTATTAACTCAATCACGTGGGGTACGCGCAAAGTCGGGTTTGCGTGGGCCAGCCTTTGCTCAAGTGCCTGGGTGGTCACAATATTTTCCGGTACGTAGGCGGCAATGCCCGCAATTTTGACGTGCATAAATTATCCCTTTGAAAAGTTCAGGCATTCACACCCTGGGCGGAGGCATCAACTGGTTGCTGCGGAGTGAAGGGCCTGTTCAAGGTCTCTTAGAACAGAACAGATGCTTCACTCCGCAGAGCCGCCGTTCAGCATGACAAGCGAAAGTCCTAAATTTATAAGTTCAGGCAAGCTTCTGCGGCCAGCCAGAAAAGTTTCTCACGCCCGGAATGAGCCGTCCAGTCGCGCCCGTCCCAATTATCCCCGCCCAAATTATCCCCGCTGTAAAGCAACTGGCCGAATTCTACACCCCTAAAATGGGCGACAGCAAAGAAAGCAGCCGCTTCCATTTCGACAGCGATACAACCCTCCCCACGGCGGCGTTGGATTTTGGCCGGAGTCTCGCGGTACATAGCATCGGTAGTCCAGGTTTTGCCCACGATATACTCAAGCTGGTGTTTTACCAGCACCTTTTCGATGGCGGTCACGGCCTGGGGACTGGCGGCCACCTCACGGCCCGGTGGCAAATAATGGTAAGAAGTGCCTTCGTCCCGCACTGCCGTTGCTGGCACAATCACGTGTCCAAGCGTCAGGCTACTATCCAGCACGCCCGCTCCGCCACAGGCTATAAACTTGCGACAACCCAGTGCAATCAACTCCTCGAAAAGTCCGGCGGCCAAAGGCGCACCCACACCTGGGTGACAAACTACCAACCGTTGCCCATCCATCTCCAATTCATACACCGGGAATGTACCGATTTCACTTCTCAAGCTTTTGATAATTTTGGCCTGGTGATGTTGGGCCAGACGGGTAATCACGTCCTGGAAAAAGCAAAAAACCGCTCTAGTAGGGATATTTTCGATAGGCTGAATGATATATTGCGGCTCGATGAAGGCAATGCGGGTCGGGTCAAATTCCAGAATCGGATAATTTTCGTTTTGGCTCATTTCTCGTTCCTGATAGTAACTGTTCACCACCGAGACACGGAGAACACGGAGTAAATTCAAAAGCAGGTGACGAACGCAAGGTTTGGTCTGCTACTCTTCCCTCTCCGTGAACTCCGTGACTCAGTGGTGCATAATCCTGGTCTGCCTGACTGAACAGTTGCAATCTGGCGGTATAACCATGCAGAGCTTACGGCCTCGGCAGGGTTTTTATTTAGCCTGCGTCGGTGGTGGCTCGATGGCTTGGACAAGCTGACGGGCTGTTTCCAGGAAGGCTTGAGCCACAATCCCTTCGGGCGCAGTTACTACGAGTGGACGACCATCATCTCCGGCGATGCCAACTTCGGGGTTCAAAGGTATGCGGCCCAGTATCGGCACATTCACAATAGTACGTTCGGAGGCGCGACGCGAACGCGGGAAAATCTCGCTGCGGTCTCCACAACACGGGCAGACGTAGTAACTCATATTTTCCACCAACCCCAAAACCCGAATGCCCCGGTCACTGTACAGGTTCAAGGCTTTGGTAGTGTCCAACAGCGCGACATCGGCAGGGGTGGATACCAGCACTACCCCATCAATCTGTAAACGCTGCGAAAGGGTAATTTGGGGTTCGCCCGTTCCTGGAGGCAAATCTATCAACAGAAAATCCGCTTCCCCCCAATCCGTCGAGCGTAAAAGCTGCATCACCATCGAACCAACCAGATTTGTGTCCGGTATTATGGGCTGTTCTTCGCCCACCAGTAGCCCCAACGACATCATTTTGAGGCCAAAACGTTCCAGAGGACGGCCTTTAGGCATATTTTTTTCGGCGTTAGCGGCGATAGCCACCGTCACCATCGCGGCTTCTTGTTCGGCCCGACCCTTGCGCCGCGCTCCCAACATTAGCGGCACGTCCGGCCCGTGTACGTCGCCATCGAAAAGACCAACTTTATAACCCAAACTCACCAGGGCCAAAGCCAGATTGACGCTGACTGTAGATTTGCCCACGCCGCCCTTGCCACTCGCCACCGCGATGACCTTGCCTGCGCCCTCAATTATGACTCTTGCCTCTGCCATTTACTATCACCTCTGGCCCTATCATTACACGCGGCCCGTTATTTTGCAACTATTTTGATTTGCCCTACTGCTATGGTTAATTCGCGGGGGTCAGGGCCAAGACCGAGCTTTTGGGGAACGAAAGCCGCGCCACTTATTTTAAGAGTCAAAATATTTTCGCCCGGCTGCAAGTTCAGGGTTAGCGGCACGGTTTGGGGGGTAGGGCTGATTTCTTTTTGAGCAAGTAGCGTTCCGTTTAACTCAAACTTAACCGGATGCGCTTGCTGAAAACTCCAAATTGGCAACTCCAGTTGGATAGTTTTGGCCGTCGCTACCCAAAATTCCAACCGGGCAGAATTACCCTGCGCCCAGCGACTAACCTGCCCCTGACCTGCTTGCTCGGCTTCGTACCAGTCCGGCGCGTCTGGATAATAAAACTCCACCGGATTTTGCACCGCCAAAGGCTTGACCTCATATACTACCAGATTATCTTTGTCCGAAAGTGGCCCACCCAGAAAAAGCTTGGCAGCGAAGCCCAAAGCCGCGTCGCGCTGTTGGCCGCTCAAGCTATCTTTATGAATTGCCACATAGCGCACGCCGAAATAACGCAAAATATCCAGGTTGGGCGCAGTGGTGGGCAAAATGTCAGGTTTGGGTTCAGTTACAAAAGTACGCCATTCGTTAAAGACAGGCACACCCAAAAAAGGCGGATACTGCGGATTACGTGAAATATAGCCACCCAAAAGCGGTTTGTGGTGGGTCATTTGGGCCTCAAGATAGCTGGTATCATATTGAAAAGAGTCAGTATTGAGCGGGACATCCAGCACGGCGTAATCAGTGGTCGGGTCGTTCGCCAGCGTGGAGTAAAACTCTGGCACATTGTAGGTGGAAAACGGATATGGCGCGGGCCACAGTTCAAACCCTAAAATCACGATAGTCGCCATCGCCAAACTGTTTCGCAGCCTGACATTTTTGAGATAGCCTAAAAGCCTCTGCAAACCCCACGCCGCCAGCATCGCCAGAGCCAATAACGCGACAACCGCAAAACGGGCGGGGACGCGCGTGATATTCAGGATTGGCAGCTTATAAATCAAAGTGGCGGGCAAAGTCGGCCCGTATTCGATCCCGTTGATATGCAGCTTGCGCCCGAACGAGAGCAAAATAAAAGCCAGAGCTACTACCAGCCAAAAAGTCGGGCCAAAGCTTTTGGGTTTCACGACAGGCTCAACTGGTTCAGGTTTTGGCTGGCCTCGCCTACCCACTAACTGTCTCACGCCTACGACCCCGCCTATCAGTACCAACAACCAGATAGTGTAGCCTGGAAAAACCACTTTTTCAATCAGGGGGGCAGTAAAAGGCCGGATGATGGCCTGTACCGAAGTGGCCCAAAGCGGTTGAAACGGACTCGGTACGAAATAAGCCAGCAAATCGGCAGAATAAATTTCATCCTGACGCACGGGAACGGTGTTGGGGTTGGTCAAAGCGTCGTGCAAAGCGTTGAGGCTAAAGGGCAACGTTACCATCAAAAAAACTGCCGCGATAAACGCCGCCCGCAGCCAGCTTTGTTTTAGAAAAACTAGCCAGCTTGCCCCATTTTTAGCCCTTCCGCTCCACACTTCCCAAGATTTTATCGCCGTAATATAAACCAGACATAGCAGGCTAAAGATTGCTAGATACAACACGTATTGCAGTTCCAGAAAGGTGTTGAAAATTAGAAATAGGACGGCAACTAGGGCTGGTTTGAGCCAGTGGGTGGGCGCGGTCAAAGTTTTCAGCCAGAATAAGAGGTAAAAAGGGATAAATTCCGACGAAACAAGGTTGAGATGGCCCAAAAGATGGTCAAACTGGTAGGTGCTGAAACCATAGGCCAGACCTGCTAATAGAGCGGCCCAACCGTTGCCCCAAAGCCACGCGGCCAGCCATCGCGCTCCCGCCGCCCCCACTACCAACGACCACAAAACCACGAAGTTGTAGCCCGCTATCGCCCCTCGCGCCCCCGTTCCAGCCCAATCCCATAAATACTGGACGGGCAGACTCAAAAAACCATTAAAGGCGTTGAGGGCGTGCAAATACAAATCTGTACCAGCAGGCCAAAACATTAGCTTAGTGTGAAAAGGGTTCTGGCCGTGTTCAACGGCGTAACGCACCCACCACAAGTTCCACACCATCTGCCAGTTATCGTGACCGCCGCTCTGCCCAGGCACGCCTTCCCCAAAGTGCAAAAGCAACGGCCAGGTAAAAGCGACGGCCACGCTCAGATAAAAAAACAGCACCAACCCTTCGCGCCGCCACACGGCTAAATTGTTGGGTAGGCGTATCTTTGCGCTATGCAGGAATGCGGTTGGGTTTGTTTTAGGCTGTTTGACCAATTAGCGATTTGCCACTTACTTAACGGCCCGTTGTGCAAAACGGAAAATCAAAATACCACCGGCCCCGTGAGCCAGGCTTAGAACTACATTAGTGAACCTGACACTGGCTTTTGCTCCACTAAGCCCAAACAAGGAATACAAGAGGTAATAAACGCTGTAACCAATAATAGTGCCGCCCTGCACGAGGGCCGCCTGGCCTGCCCCTTTGCGGTTCTTACGCATCCCCTGTAGCATCGCCAGCACGCCCATGATGCTTATCACCGCGTCAAAAGCGATGTAGCCGTTGGCCCACTCCTGGAGAGTTTCCGGCTTGATATTGCCACCGCTCTTTTGAGCCATCTTGCTGGCGAATTTTTTGTCAGTCGCCAACACCAACTGTCGCCCCAATTCCGCCGCCTTACCCAACGCCATCGCGCCGATGGTAGCCTCGTTTATTCTACGCATTTGCATATAATAATTTCTTTCTTTTTCTATTTTAACTACTCAGCCAAGTATTGTCACGGCCCGCAGGGTTGGACAGGTGAGTAGTTACTTTCTATTTTGTAATCTCTTGTAAGCTGTCTGCCAGTACATTGGCGGGTGTAACTCCTACCCACTTTTTGACCTGCTGGCCCTTACCATCCACCAACACAAAAGTCGGATGACCAGCTACTTTGAACTGCCCTACTAAATTGGCGTTTTTGTGGTCGTCAAAGTCAATGTCGCCAAATTTTACCTGGTTTTGGTACTGCTGTTTGAGACCGTTCACGACGGTTTGCATTTGAGCGCAATAAGGTCAGCCTACGGCATCGAACCAAAGCAACGTTGGTACTCCATCATTCAAGGTTGGTTGTTCGGTGAAGTTGATACTGCTACGCATATCGTCTTTAGCAGTGCGAATGACCTGCGGTTGCAAAAGGGTTTTAGCGGCGTTTCCTGGTGCAATGATGGTAGTGGCGTTGCTGCCGGTACTGGGAATGATGGTAGCCGTTTCGCCGCAAGCCGCCAACATCAAAGTAAGGCTAAGGCCCAAAATTGCCCCAATCATCAATTTTCTCAAAAGATTTCTCAACATACTTAATGTTTTTCCCTTCTCTTACTGTGCTTTTTTGTACCCTGTTATTTTACCACCAAATTGGATTTCTGTTATCGTGGGATTTGACCAGCCTGGGTTTAGTACCTATAATTTCAAGCTAAAGACCCGATTTGGTAAAAATCGAGAAAGAAATTATAATGCGGGTGTTGGTTTTGGGTCAAGGGCCGTTGCCATTGCTGGGTCAGGAAAATCTTCGGCAGGGTGCGCCGGGTTTGCGTAGCTGGCATTTCGGTCTCGCTCTGCATGAGGCCGAGAATGAGGTCACAATGGTGGTGCTTGACGAAAGCCAATCCTCGCCTGTCGCTCAAACAATCCGGCCCGGTCTGACTTGCTATCAAATAGCCGCAGCAGAGCTAACCAAAGGTGATTTTCTGACTCGCCTATGCCATGAATTCGAGCCGGACGCAGCGGTTGGGGTCAGTATTTTTCCAGCGTATCTGGCGGCTCTTTATTTGCCCGCCGACTTGCCGTTATGGGCCGATTTGTTTGGTAGTCCGTTGGCCGAAGGGCAGGCCAAAGCTTTTGTGCATAACGATGATACTTTACTTGCATCTTATGCTCGTTACGAATGGGTGGTGGCGCGGCGGGCCGATATTTTTAGTACCGTTTCGGGCTACCAAAAGTACGCCTGGGTTGGGGCGTTGGCGACACACGGGCGTTTTAATAAGCATAGTTACGGTCATGATTTTGTCCATGTTATACCTGCCAGCGTGTCGGACGAACTATTGCCTCACACGGATAACGTCCTGCGTGGTTCGCTTGTAAGCGTGGCAGATTTTGTGGTTTTGTGGAGCGGCGGCTACAACACATGGACGGACGTGGATACCTTGTTTCAGGCTTTGGAGGCGGCAATGGCGGCCCGGCCCGAACTACATTTTGTTTCTACGGGCGGCAGCTTGCCCCCTCACGACGAAGTTACTTACGCGCACTTTTGCCAGTTAGTGGCCCACTCGCCATATCAGAACCGCTTTCATTTGTTGGGTTGGCTGCCACTGGTAACTGTACATAATTATTATTACGAAGCTGATGTGGCTATAATTTTGGATAAGTGGAGCTACGAAGGGCGGTTGGGAAGTCGGACGCGCTTGCTCGATTGGCTCAAGTACGGTTTGCCAGCTATCACTACCGTTACAGCAGAATTGACCGAAATTTTAGTCCGCGAAGCCCTATGTTTTAGCTTTCCACATGGCGATAGCCAGGCTTTAGCCGCGCTGCTAGTTGAACTGGC